>JANPLG010000147.1:0-16455 GCA_031426395.1 Actinomycetes bacterium | reverse complement strand
GACGCGTGGTGCTACTCGGGCCAGATCCGCCCAGCGGCGTTCCAGGGCGAAGCGGTCGATGAGCAGCCGCGCCGTGTCGTGATCGTGCTCCTCGACTTCCAGGAGGGCCTCCGCCTGCGTGAGGAGGTCGTCCTTCCGGTCCTGGTCGTCGAAGTACTTGATCAGGAGGTCGTACGGCTCGCTGCGATCCGGGTCCCACTTCTTCGCCGACTCCAGATGGGCCACGGCTGCGGGTATGTCGTTCTCCGCCAGCGCCAGTTGGCCCACGGTGTAGCGGATGGTGAAGCTGTCGGCACCGGATGCCACCAGGGCCTCGAACTCCGCGCGGGCGCCCTTCCGGTCATTGGCGGCAAGCAGGGCCTGCGCGAGCACGTACCGGGCGAGTGGGTTCTTACCGTCCAGGACCAGCGCCTTCCGAGCTTGCTCGGCGGTGCCGGACTCCTTCTTCACCAGCATGGCGGCGGCGTATTCCGCCTGCGCCGCAGCATCCATCGGCTTGGCCTGCGCCGTCGCCTGCAGTTGCCCCGCGTTGCCGTACTTCGCCGGGACGAAGGCGAAGGAGCGGACGTAGTGGTCGTACCGCTTCCTGAGCCATTCACGGAAGCCGGCATCCAGTTCATTCATGCTCTTTCCGGTGAGCTGCGGGAAGATCTGGTCGTCGCGCTTCCCCTCACCGTACAGCTTGAGCGCCTCGACCAGCTTCGGGAAGCCGAAGGTCTCCGCCAGATAGTGGATCACCAGGCTCGACTGCTGGTATGCGATCACCACGCCGTTCGGTCGTCCCGGACGGACAAAGGCGGCGGAGAGCTCGCTGATCTTCCAGAGCGAGCCGTCGGCCAGGGTCTGATAGATCTCCTTACCGTGCTCCCGCTTCCAGTAGCGCTGCTCGACGTTGGTCTCGTACTCGCAGAGACCTTCGGTGAACCATCGCGCGACCCGGTTTTTGGATAGCCCGAGGTGGAAGACGTGGCCCAGCTCATGCCAGAGGACCAACTCCCAGCTCGCCTCCGCGCTGGAGGGGGACATCGCGGTAATCAGCGACCCAAAGCAGGTGCCCTGCGCCCCGATCTCCGGCAGGCCGGTGGTCCTGGCTCCGTAGTGCTGCCGCTCCGTGAAGAGCTCCACCGTGATAGGAGTGGGCGGGGTATAGCCGTACTTGCGGGTGTAGGTCTCCCAGGCGCGCTGCATCAGTTGCGGGACATAGCGCTCTAGGAGCGGCTTCTCCTTCTTGTTGTAGCGGTACTGAAACACCGGTCCCGCCGCGCTAACGTAGTCCTTCGCGATCACCTCTTCGTAGAGGTTGAGCGTGTTGAGCGTCCGCACGTTGAACCCGTCTTGTGCGAATGCCTGTTGGAGCATCTTGAGCGCCTCCGGTTCGCCGGAGAAGCCCTGCCGCATCAGGTTGGTTGCGGCGGCGGCGAGGGCATTGGCGTTCTTGGGGTCGAGGGCGATCGCCTGCCGGTTGAGCTTGACTGCATCCGCGTACCGGTGCTGCCGCACTGCTAGTTCGCCGATCAGGAAGTAGAAGTCGCTGAAATGCGGGTTCTGCTTGAGGGCCACCTGCCGGGCCGCCTCGTAGCCTGCGGCGTCGTCCTGAAGATAGCGGCTGGCCCCTTGAAGCGCGAGTGCTTCCAGGTCGACCGGATTCACTGCCAGGGACTGCTTGAGGATCTCCTCCGCCTCGGTGAAGCGCTCGTCGTCCAGCGCCAGCTTCGCCTTCAGGTTCAGCGCGGGGACGTACTTTGGGTTGGTCTTCAGCGCCTGGTCCAGCAGGCGTGTGGCGCGGGGCAGGTCGTAGCTGGTCTCCACAATCACGCCCGCCATGCCGGTCAGGGCACGCGGGTGGTTCTTGTTCTGCTTGACCACCTCCTGGTAGTTCTTGGCCGCTTCATCGGCGCGGTACTTCAGCAGGAAGAGATCGCCCCACTCCATCAGGGCGGGGAGGTGGGTGGGGTCCTTCTCCAGCGCGTCCTGGAATGCGCCGTTCGCATCCTGCCAGCCCTTGAGATGGAGGGCCGCCGTCGCCGCATAGGTGAGCTGGTCCGCCTTGGTCTTGTCGACCTTCCCCGCCTTCAGCTCCTGAAGCACCTGGCCCAGCGTCTTCTCGCCTTCCGCCTTCTGCCCGCTCTCCAACAGGGTGATTCCCAGGGAGACCCGTGCGCGCAGGTCCTGCGGCTTCCCCTGGAGGACCGCCCGGTACATCTTGACGGCATCCCCAGTCTTGCCTTGGTCGCGGAAGACATCGCCAGCTAGGTTGAGGGCGCGGTCACGCGTTGCGGTCTCAAGGGAGGCCGAGGTCGCCTGCTCAAGCGCCTCCGGGTAGCGGCCAGTCTCGTGGTAAAGCTGCGCCAGCGCGAGCGCCGCCGCTCCCTTCTCCAGAGCCGCCGAGGCCTTCAGGTCGGTCTCCGCCTCAGCGTAACTTCCCTTCTGGAGCGAGTCGAGCCCGGAGCGGACGTCGGCGTGGACCGAGGAGCCGGTGACCGCAAGGGCGGCGGCACCGGTCAATAAGGCGAGGGTGAGCGATTTCAGGGCGTGGTTCGGCATCAGGGACAACTCTCGGTGCGCCCGCACCCGAAGCACCCGCAGGGTGACACGGTGCCAGATCGGGGAGAAAAGGTCGGGCGCAATGGACTAATGAATGGGTGTCTGACCCGCGCCTCCCGCGAGTGGTTACATCTGCGAATCAGCTTACCGGGAGTTCACCTTGCGGCGCAGGCAGCAAACTTGTTGGCGAGGGGCAACGTTCAGTCCATGAACTGACAGATCGGAGACGATGCGCGCGCCGAGGCGTGGCACAGAGTCGCCCTCGTGGCGTGATTGCTTTGAGGATCGTTAAGGAGCCTGTGATACGAAGGGAGGGACGTCCCTAGGTGGCGCCGGTCGACCCCTTGTGAAGCCAGCCTGCGTAGCTGATTGCCTGGAGCGGAGAATGATGCGGAAAACGAAGATCGTCTGCACCCTCGGGACGGTTTCCCAGTCTCGGGAGATGCTGGTTGAACTGGGCCGTGCCGGGATGGACGTTGCCCGGCTGAACTTCTCCCACGGCACCCACGAATGGCACTCCGAGCGTTTCCGCCTTCTTCGAGAGGCCGAGGAAGACCTCGGGCGACCGCTGGCCGTGCTGCAGGATCTCTCGGGGCCGAAGCTGCGGATCGGTGACTTGCCGGTGGAGGGCCTGCAAATCAATCCCGGCGACGCAGTGATCTTCACGGGTGGGCGCTTCGAACCCGGGTCGCCGCCCAAGATCCCGCTGCCGATCCCGGAGCTGCTGGCTGCCCTTCAGCCCGATCACCACGTCTTCCTGGACGACGGGATGATGGACCTGAGGGTGACCGACAGGATCGGTGAGGAGGTCCGTTGCGAGGCGGTCCACGGCGGCTGCCTTCGTTCACGCAAGGGACTCTCCGCGCCGGCGGTGCCGTTCGACATTCCGGCGCTTACGGCAAAGGATTTCCGGGACCTTGATCTTGGCCTCGCGCTTGGTGTGGACTTCGTTGCGGTCAGCTTTGTGCGGAGAGCGGCGGACATCGCGCCCGTGCGGGAAGCGATCCAAAAGGCGAACTCTCCCGCGCAGATCATCGCCAAGATCGAGCAGCCGGAAGCGGTGGCCGCCATTGAGGAGATCCTGGACGCCTCCGACGGGCTGATGGTGGCCCGAGGCGACCTGGGCGTGGAGATGCCGCTGGTTCAGGTGCCGGTCATCCAGAAAGATCTGATCCGGCGTAGCGTCTTGCGCGGCAAGCCGGTCATCACCGCCACCCAGATGCTGGAATCGATGACCAACTCCCCGCGTCCCACGCGAGCGGAAGTCAGCGACGTGGCGAATGCGATCTACGATGGCACCAGCGCCGTGATGCTTTCGGCAGAGTCGGCGGTCGGCAGCTTCCCGGTGGAGACGGTTCGGACGATGGCCGCCATTGCCGAGTTCACGGAAGGTCATCTGGATTACGCCGGCCTGCTGCGGGAACGGCTGGTGCTCCCGGCTGTTTCGATCACGGACGCCATCAGTCAGGGGGTGGTAGAGATTGCCGCGGACCTAAATGCATCCGCCATCATCTGCGCCACCACCAGCGGCTACACGGCGCGCATGGTGAGCCGGATGCGCCCACCGACCCAGATCATCGCCGCGACTTCCAACGCGCAGACCTTTCGCCGCCTCTCGATGTACTGGGGGGTGAAGCCGCTGCACGTGAAGGCCTCCGCGAACACGGACGAGGAACTGGCGACCGTGGTCAAGTGCGCGCGTGATGCCGGCCTCATCCAGCCTGGCGACAAGGTGGTCATCACCCTGGGGGCACCGGTGGGGGTTCCCGGTCACACCAACTTGATCAAGGTCCAGGTGGTCGAGTAGCCATACTGTTTCGAATTTCGAATTTCGAATTTCGGATTTCGAGTTGCGTGCGAAGCCAGAGTCCGCTTTGCCAGAACGAGCGACCGGGTCCGTGGCATCGTCATCAGGAAGTCGATTGACTCACTGCGCCTTTGGGGCTGCTCGCTGTATCCTTACGGAGCTTCCACCCTTACCCGCGTAGCGGGAACTCGCTCCGTCAAGCAACTATGGCTGATACCCTGGAGCCCTGGGATCCCAGGCACCTGTATGTGGTCGGTCACCTCCGGCCAGACACGGACGCCATCGCCTCTGCGATGGGGTACGCGTGGTACCTCCGCGCGATTGGCCAGTCTGACGCGATTGCCGCAAGGACCGGGCTCCCTTCCACGCAGACCCGCTTTGCGCTGCGACGTTTTGGCATCGAAGCACCGCCGCTGCTGACGGACGTGGCGCCCACTTTCCGCCATACGCTCAAGGAAGTGGCCTGCGTTCGACCCGAGAATCCGCTTTCTGACGCGGTGGTCCAGCTTGGCTACGGCGGAGCTCGAGTGGTCCCGGTAGTCTCTGCCGAAGGTGTTCCGCGCGGGGTTGTCACGCCACGGGTGCTGGCGCGCGCCTGCTCCGACACGGCTGGGCTGGCCGCCGCAATGATCCGGCCCTGCGCCGATTTCACGGAGGACGCACCGGTCTATCCGGCGGCCGACCGCATCTCCAGCCACCGTCGAGCTTTGCTGCGCAATGAGCAGGACGATTTCCTGATCGTGGACTCCGACGGCCTGTACCGGGGAGTGGCAACCCGCGCCGGCGTGCTGGACCCGCCCCGCGCGCGCCTAGTATTGGTGGACCATAACGAGCTGGACCAATCCGTTTCCGGTGCGGACGAAGCGGAGATAACCGCAGTGCTGGACCACCACCGGCTCGGCAACCCGTCCACGGCCACCCCGATACCGTTTGTTGTCGAGCCGGTGGGGAGCACCTCCACCCTGGTGGCAGAGCGATGCAAGATTGCCAAGGCCCGCCTTCCTGCCGAGCTTGCCGGCATCCTGGTGAGCGGCATCCTGGCCGATACGCTGGTCTTCCGATCCCCCACGGCCACGGACCGTGACCGCCTGATGGCGGACTGGCTGGGCGAGCGGGCCTCATTAGACGTCGATGCCTGGGGCGCTGAACTGCTCGCGTCCGGGCCGGGGCTCACCGGGCGGTTGCCGCATGACGTGCTGGAGTCCGACCGTAAGCGGTACACGATGGGCCGTTTCGCTGTGAGCTTGGCACAGGTGGAGGTAGCCAGCTTCCGAGACTTGGCGGAGGTTCGCGGCGGACTCCTGAGCGCATTGGAAGAGGTACGGCTCCGCGAGGGGCTGTCCCTGGCATGCCTCATGGTGACGGACGTGCTGGTAGGGCGGAGCATCCTGCTGGCGACCGGGGAGCGCAGTGCCCTGACCGCGCTTCCCTTTCCACGGCACGGGGAAGGCGGTTGGGATCTGGACGAGATCGTTTCCCGAAAGAAGGAGCTGGTGCCGGCACTGGAGGACGCATTCGCAGATTAGGATCAGGCCGGCAAGCAACAGCCTGCACATCCTGCAATCGCCTAGCAAATCGAATCAAGGGCGAACCGCCCTCGTGAAACGGGTGCAACCCGCCTATACCGAAACAGGATTGCTTAAATCCCCTGTAATCCTTTCCGGAGAGGCCGTTCCATGGTACGATGGGAATGGATACAGGGAAGGGTAGTGCGCTGGAACCTCCGCAAGCTGCCTGCTCACCTGACACAGCTTCGACCTAAACTCCTATGACCAGTCTCAACCCGCGCAAGTTCAAAGTGTGGCGCTGTTTCTGGCTGGTGACGCTTCTCGCCATACTGGGCGTGATACCGTCTACCCCGCCGCCGGGAGTGATCATCCCCACGGCTGCTTCGTCGCCGTTGACCCCTGCGAACTCGCAGCAGGCACCGGAAGAGGAAGAGGTCAAGCACAATCCCCTCACCGTCTGCGACATCTCAGTCGGAGGGCGCTTACGAGCAATTCAGCAGCTGATGGCGGGCTTCGTGCCGCGCCGAATCGATACCAACCCGCAACCGGGACTTCGGTTGGACCGCTGGGACCGGTCCGCTCCGCTCACGCGTGACACCGATCTCCCACCCTCCGGGCTTAGAGCGCCGCCAGCGCTCGCCTGATCCATCAGACGCCTCCCCGTGACTCCTCACGATGGGTGGCGTCATCCTACCCATCCCACGTCGATCTCTGCTTGAGGCTGCCTCAGGCCGATGAGCGACAGGCGGTCAGCGGGTCTGGAATTCCTTGCGACTTTAGACTGGGCCTCGGTGCTTCACCAGCGCCGTTCGCCTCTTCCGCAGACGCCGCACTGCTCCGACAGGGAATGGGCACCGGTCCGAGCCGTTGGGTCGACTGGCTGTAGCTCCGCGCTGCCGCCTCAAGACCGACGCCAAACCCGTTAGATCAGCCACGCCAATTCCTTGGCACCGTCCACTGACGGCGACCAACTCAGCGCAATTCTCTCAAGGGTCGGAGAACGAGTCCATGCAAAAGCTTATCCACGGGCTGCACCAGTTCCAGTCGCGCGTTTTCGCCTCCCATCGGGATCTCTTCGAGCGCCTTGCACACGGCCAGAAGCCCGAGGCGCTCTTCATCACCTGCTCTGACTCACGTGTGGTCCCCCACTTGCTGATGCAGGCCAAGCCGGGCGATCTGTTCAAGCTGCGCAACGCCGGCAACATCATCCCGCCCTACGGAGCGGTGAGCGGCGGCGAGGAAGCGACCATCGAGTACGCGCTCACCGCCCTGGGAGTGCGCGACATCATCGTCTGCGGCCATTCGGACTGCGGCGCGATGAGTGGGCTCCTGCATCCCGAAGCGCTCACGGAAATGCCCGCCGTCTCGCGATGGCTCAACCACGCGGAGGCGACCCGCCGCATTGTCCGCGAGAACTACAAGCATCTGGAGGGCCGGGAGCTTCTGAACGCGGCGATCCAGGAAAACGTGATCGTCCAGATTGAGAACCTTCGGACCCATCCTGCGGTAGCTACCCGCCTTTCGCGCGGCGACCTCAACCTCCACGGCTGGATGTACCAGATCGAGACCGGCAAGGTCTTTGTCTACGACCCCGAGCAAGGCCAGTTCCTCTCGATCCAGCAAGACCTCTCCCTGGCCGATGTCAACTCTGCATCGCACGGCTATCGTCGCCCGAGCTTCCTCTCGGTGCATAACGAGTCCCCTGAACTCAGCACGTCAGCGATCTGACCCCGCCCCCGAACCTGGAGTGACTCGAAAAATGGCTTCTACGGATCAAGCAAAGATCTCGTCGGGCGATGGCGGGGCCGCCGCAGCGGCCCCTCCCACCGGCGTCAACTGGGCGAATGAATTCTCTGCGTCGCTGGTCGTCTTCCTGGTAGCGGTGCCGCTTTCCCTGGGGATCGCGCTGGCGTCCGGCGCGCCGCTGATGGCCGGACTCATCGCCGCAATTGTCGGTGGCATCGTGATCGGCTTCGCAGGGGGAGCGCCACTGCAGGTGAGCGGCCCCGCTGCGGGCCTCACCGTGATCGTGGCTGGCCTCATCTCCCAGTTCGGATGGGAGAAGACCTGCGCCATCACGGTGGCTGCAGGAGTGCTGCAGATCGGCTTCGGGCTCCTTCGCGTGGCACCGATGGCACAGGCCATCTCCCCAGCGGTGATCCACGGAATGCTGGCAGCGATTGGTATCCTCATCGCTGTGTCCCAAACGCACGTGATGCTGGGCTACGCGGCAGGCGGAAAAGGCCTGAAAGTCTTCACCTCGCTTCCCGAACACTTTACGAGCTTGAACCCAGCGACGCTCGGAATTGGGCTGCTGACCATCGCCATCCTCGTGGTCTGGCCGCACATTCCGAGTGCCAAGATCAAGCGCTTTCCGGCCGCTCTGGCCGCCGTCGGTGCGGCCACCCTGGTTTCGCTTGCGTTCGCACAGATGCCACGGGTATCGTTGGGCGGCAGTCTGGTCCAGTCGCTCCGTCTCCCGACACTCCCGGATGGCGACTGGGGTGCTGTGATTGCTGCGGTGCTAACGCTCTGTTTCGTAGCGAGCGCCGAGTCGCTGCTGAGCGCGGTCGCGACCGATAAGCTGCACAACGGACCGCGCGCCAACCTGCACCGTGAACTGGTGGGACAGGGGCTGGGAAACACGGTATCCGGCCTGCTAGGCGGACTTCCCGTAACCGGGGTGATCGTCCGCAGCACCGCCAATATCACGGCCGGCGCGAAGACGCGGTTCTCGGCAGTCATGCACGGGGCGTGGGTACTGTTGTTTGTCCTGTTCCTTCCGGGCGTGATCACGCAGGTTCCGCTGGCTGCTTTGGCGGGCTTGCTGGTCTACACCGGTTTCAAACTGGTGAATCCCAAGCACATCCGTGAATTGGTTCATCACGGCGAGATCAGCGTCTACGTGGTCACCGTGGCCGCCATTGTCTTCACGAACCTCTTGTTGGGGCTGGGCATCGGCTTTGGGCTTGCGCTCTTGCGGCTGCTCTGGAAGCTGACCCATCTGGACATCCACGTGGAGGCACCTGTCGAGGGGCGGCACACTTCCTGGCGGGTTTTCCTAAACGGCACGCTCACCTTCGCCCGCATTCCTGTGCTGGTCACGAAGCTGGCGACCGTCCCGGCGGGACAGATCGTGGAGATGGAGTCCAACGTCCGGTACATGGACCACGGCGGCGAGGAAGCGCTGGAGTCCTGGTGCGCGGGATATGAGCGGATGGGCGGTACCGTCAAGCGGATCAAGATCGACCAGCACCAGGATCCGGGGGTCGATCCCATAGTCACAGATCACACGAGAGCGCCGCTGGTAGTTACCCGTGGTCCCGCCGTCGGAGCGAACGCCTAGTCCGCCAGTGGGAACCTAGGGGAATTCAGATAGGGGAGCGGCCACCCGTGGCGGGTTGGCCGCTCTCTTTCTTGTTGGGTCGAGGGTGAAGGAGTGAGGCCGCCGCGGAGCCAACGCCTTCGTGCCACCCATCAGGGCCAGCTTCCTAACTGCCAACAAGTCATGCATGTTCTCTTCATCGGCGCTCATCCGGACGACTGCGACTTCTCCTGCGGAGGAACCGCTGCACTCTTCGCCCAACGCGGGGATCGGGTCAAGTTCGTTTCCATCACCAACGGCGACCGCGGTCACTACCTGCCGGAGTATGCCGCCGACCGTTCCCGCCTTGCGGCTCGTCGCAATGGTGAAGCGCATGCGGCGGTGGCGGCATTCGGCGGGGAGTACGAGTGCCTGGACGTCCACGATGGCGAGGTCTATGTCACGCCGGAGCTCACGGAGCGTCTGGTTCGCCTCATTCGAAGTTGGGGACCTGAAAACGTCGGGCCGGACCTGGTGCTGGTGAACCGCCCCAACGATTACCACCGTGATCATCGGTACGGCGCGCAGGCGGTACTGGATACCGCATACCTGCTGACCGTGCCACTCATGGTGCCGGAGGTGCCCCACCTGCGCCGCATGCCAGCCTTCGCCTACTGGTACGACGGCTTTCAGGAAGGCGGCGTCTTCCGTCCCGACGTGGTGGTGCCGATTGACGGCGTGCTCCACCTGAAGGCGCGCATTGCCGGCGCTCACGAGTCCCAGTTCCTGGAGTGGCTCCCCTACAACATGGGAACGCTGGACCGCGTGCCCCCCGCTGAGGATACTGCCGGCCGGGAAGCCTTCCTGCAAGAGTGGGTGGAAGCGCGAGGCCAGCGCGTGGCTGAAGGCTGCCGCGCCCTGGCTCCGGAATTGATGCCGTTCGGGTGCCGGTTGGCGGAAGCGTTCCAGATCAGCGAGTATGGCCGCCAGCCGTCAACGGAAGAGTTGCCGAACCTCTTTCCGGTCGCCTGACGCCGCTGGGTTAGCGAGCCTGACGCGCAAAAGAAAGGTCAGGAGCCGAGGAGCGGAAGTATCGGTGCCTTGTCCGCGGTTCCGTCTTTGCCATCCTTGACCGCTCTCCACTCCTTGTAAAGTACCGGGTACCGGTTCAAGATCCAGGCGCGGACGTCGCCGGTGCTCTCGCGTTCCAGGGTGTCCATTAGGTGGTCCATGGCGATCGCTTCGAAGGGGAAGTGGCCGTAGCGCCAGGTGAGACCTTCCTCGCGGGCCTTCTTGAGTGGCATGCCCTCGTAGAGGTGGAGGTAGAGCGTTGAGGCGAGCCCCGTCCGATCCGCACCGCCCCGGCAGTGGAGGAGCATCGGGCGAGGCGCCTCTTCGAAGACTCTCAGGAGCTTTCGAAGCTCCTCTGGCTTGGGATAAGTGGTGGCCGTGAGCTTGATGGCGGTCAGCGCGACGCCGTTCTTCTGACAGACGTCGTTCTCTTTGCGGAACCAGTTGTCGTCCATCTCGCCGCCGCGAAGGCTGATGACGGAGCGCAGCTTCTCGTCGCGAACGAGCTGATCCAGGCGATCCGGCCCGAGCTGAGCGCTGCGATAGACCTTGCCCGGAATGACAGTGCGGATGTTTCCGTTGAAGAGGCCGATGTAGCCGAGGAAGCTGAGGATCAGGAGGAAGAGGACCGCCAGAACGCCGCCCGCCCGCAAGAGGATCTTCGACCTGCGCCGAGGCTTCGTGACCGGCATCGTAGCCGGCGCGTCACTTGCTAGCTCCACGTTCCCCCCCTTGTCAGCGCGACCTGTGCCTCTTGACCATTTAGAGGACAGACGACTTCCACTCTCAAGTGTCGGCCAGATCATTCCAAGAATCCCGCCGGGGCGGAGTTGAGTTTCTCCGACCGAAGTTACGGCCTAGAGATCCCGATTGGGCGCGTAGGCTAGAAGGTGGTGATGGTGCCTTCGTGCTGGATTCGACCGTCAGTGAGGTAGACCGTGCCGCCGCTGATGGTGAGCTGCCAGTTGACGGTGCGGTCGAGGCCAGCCACCAGGCGCTCCTGGAAGCTATGCTCGAGGACGGCCATCTCCACCTTCGCTTCCTTCAGTGCCGGCAAGTGGTCTCGCTGCCACTCTGGAATGCGACGGCCGTACGCCAGGAGGATCACTCGCTCGCAGTGGCGGGCCGCCTTGACCAGCCGCTTGGGATCTGGCAGGCCAACCTCGATCCACGTCTTCACGCGGCCATCCGGCTCCCGGATCCAGAGGTCCGGCTCATCCCCCGCGCCGACGCCTCCGGTAAAGGTGAGGTCCGGGTCCCAGTAGAGGCAGAAGGCAAGCAGCCTCGCCACCATCCGCTGCGGCGTCTCGCTGTCCGCCCGCGCGATGCTCATCTGGACGGATTCATAGACCTGCCGGTCGGTATCGGCGATCTCGAGGTTGATGCGGTGGATGGTGGAACGCTGGGCCATAGCGGGCGAGTCTATCACAAGCGAACGATTGGCCGCGTTACCGCGTAAGCAAGGTTGATTCAACTTGCGAATCGGGCTGGGGGACGGTATGCATACTGTTAATATGAACTGCCGCTGACCCCCTGACCCCATATAGGCAGGCTCGCGTCCCGCGCCATTTAGTAATCCTCTAGTGCCGCTCTCCTCGTCCAATCGGCCGGTCGCCAGAATTCAGGGTCCCTCTCCTCGCTACCTAGCGTTGGAGTGCGTGCTGACGACGGATCACGGCGTCCTGGTTTTGGACGCTCGCGGAGGGGTGGGCGGGGGATTGATGCCGCTGGCGCGCGCCTACGGAGGCCGGGGAGCACGGCATCGGCTGGAGCCGTTCCTCCGCCGCCTGGGAGAGCTGGCAGGGAAGCGGCTGATCCTTTTCGTCCACGACCCCTTCGCGGCCCGGCAGCCGTTCCCGGACGACTTCTTCCGCCTCGTGGAACGCTACTCGACCCTTGGCCCGATCACCGACTGGGTTCCAGACCTCCAGGGAGCGAAGGGGCTACCGGTCGGCGCGCCGCCCATTGAGGAGATGGGGGCGTTCATCGATCCGCTGGCCTCACGGCTGCGCCTTCGGATGGCTTACTGCAACGTGGCGCGAGTCGAACATCGGGACCGGGAGCCGAAGTTGCTGCTCTCCGGCTACCGGGAACGCGCGCGACGGCCGGGGACCACAGTGATCCTCTCTCCGAACGAAGTAGGCGTTGCCGTCTTCAGCGGGAGCGCGAAGCGGTTCCCGGACGATCTTCGCCAGCAGGAGTGGTTCCCGGTGGTCAATCCGCCGCTGCTGGATGAGGCGTTGGAGCACAAGTGGCTGCTGAACGAACTGCTCCACGGCACCCCTTCGGCGAAGCTTCTCGCGCCGCGACTGCCGGTGGGCTTGGGGATGGTGTCCGGCCAGGAGATCCGCGCCTTCTCTGATCACCTCCAGGCACCGGGGGGCTTTCCGCTGGCAGTACTGGAGCCGAGCCTTCAGAGCCTCTACCCCGGCCGGCGCTTCCTGGACCGCACGGCGCTGCGAGCGCTGGCAGCCCGGCAGCCGGAGCGCCACGCCCCGCGCGAACTGCTGGATGAACTTCTCTGCCCCTCAATCTCGCACCGGTATGAGGAGATCACGGGGTATCACGGGAAGCAACTCGACAACTTCCTCCGCACCCCGGCGGCCCGCGTTCAGGACCACGGCGATGGGACGTTCCATTTCTCCGCGCCCTACCCGTTCCTCGAAACGACGGTCTCACTGCTGCGGCCGTATGTCGAGGCCCGGCCGATCCGCTCACGGAAGACCGGAAAGCTGCATCGCGGCGCGCTGCGGGTGGTGACGCTGGATCGGAAGATCGTGGCGGCGGTCCACCACCTGGTCACGGAACCGGACGACGGCACCTTCCAGGATCTGGGCCGACCGGAGGTCGCCACCTTCTATGAGGCGGCCAGTGCCGAGGATGAGGCGATGCTGCAGGAGCAACTCGGCCCCTTTGTCCGGGAGTTGGAAGAGCAGAGCGAGGCGCGCATCCGGGGGGCGGAGGATACCGGGATGCTCCTGCGTGCATGGGTCCGGCGCCACGGGGATTACGCTGTGGACCTGAGGCACTGAGGCGATGGTCGATTCTGTCCTGTTAGGCAGCGAGTGACTTTCCCGGCTCTAGAGCAAGATCGGCGGACGTTCTGTCCAGCAGGGCGATGACCGCCTCTGGATCGGGCGAATTCGCAATGCCGGCACTGGAGTCCAAGACGTCATTCAACGCACTTCCGTTGAAGGAGAGTCGCCAAAGAGAGGCCGTGTCCGCCCAGTCTCTTGTTCGCTGGACTAAGTCGCTGACTTCGTTGCCATCACTCGCCCGCACTGCCTGCCACTCGGCTCGGAGCTTGTCTTGCTCTCGGCAGAGCATTTCCAGGTCAGCCGGACCATGTCGCTGAAGTGCCTCTCGCACCGACAGGACGAGTAGGATTGTGATCCGGTCGAACGTCTCCTCTGGAAGTCGGCTCTCCAACTCGGCCCAGAGATTGTCCTCACCCTCGGGATCGGCCGCGAGCACATCGCTCACCACAGTGATGTGGATGCGAGCGATGGCAGTGACGGCCACATGGACGAGTGCGACTGGGTCACGTTCCCCGATCCATTCGGCCAAACGGGTTCTTAGCTGCTCTTCCAGTCTCTCAAATGCGGGAGCCAATCGGTAAATGCGCGCCATCGTAATCACCCCACTACAGCCGATTCCATCCAGTTGATCAATCGCCCACAGGCGGAGACAAATCGCTCCGCCTCGCGGAGCTTGACCGTGTTCGTGGAGCGTGGCTCGTAGCGCTCGTGGATCGACCAGCCTTCAATCAATCGCCAATCCTCAGCGAATCGTCCGCGAACCCTGTACCCAAGTCTCGCGGACTCGAGGAGCCTTGACAGATTATGTCCTTGCCCGCCTACGAGGTCGGCATCGAACTCGTCCACGTAGTCGCAACCGTTGGTCTGGCAGACGGCCCACTTTAGATAGCACTCTACCGCGATACCTGCAAGGTATCGTGCTCCAAGCCATCTCGCGGTGTCGGCGGGGCCGTGCTTGCCGGTAGCCACGGACGCCAAGCCGAACGCATCTTTCATCCGCGCATCGCCGGCCTCGCGAAGACGAGATCCCCTTGCATGTTTTTGTTGGCTCACGTCCCAATGCTACTCGAATGCAGACCAGCCTACCAAGCGCGGTTAGATGCGTCCGGAGGTTACCGGGTGAGGCAACGCTCGACTTCTTCAGCGACCACCGTGCCGGCGTCTTCCCAGGCGAGGCTGTCGGTGACCTGCTGAAGGGAGTGGCTCAACGCAGCGGGGTCTTGCGCCAGGACTCGCAGGAGGCCTTCGGAGATCTGCTCGGCGGGGAGGTCGAGGAACTCCGGGTAGAGTTCTTGGCCCGCGAGGATGTTCGGCAGCGCCACGTAGGGAGAGGCAATCCCTAGCTCGCGCAGCCGGGCGAGGGGCTTCACGTGGAAGCGGTGCCACTCCCACTGCTGGAGCCGGCTGCCGTGATAGGTGACGACGCCCGGGCATCCGAGGACGGCGGCTTCTAGCGAGGCGGTCCCGCTGCAGATGATGGCGGCTCGGGCGCGGGCCATCGTCTGCCGGGCGTTGCGCTCCGTCCGTAGGGTGGGGAAACGACAGCGGACCTCCGCCTCGACGCGCTCGCTGGCGCAGCAGACCACGGGGGTCAATTCTGGGTAGCGCTTCCGCACCCGTTCGGCGGCGACCACCTGGACCGGCAAGCTGTTCCAGATCTCGAGCTCGCGGCTTCCCGGGAGGAGCGCCAGGATCGGCTCTCGCCGGTCGAACCGGAGCGGCACAGCCTCGTCACGAACTGCCTGAAGACCGGCGTGCGCCGCCATGCGTACTCGGCCACCAGCGGCTTCGTAGAGACGGGCTTGATGAGCGAAGGGGGTGATCAGTGCCGCGAACGCCTTACTGGCAGCGGTATGAACCCGGCTCTGCCCGATGAAGTTAGGGCCCGGCGGGAGGTAGCAGACGTGCGGCAAGTCCTTGAGGTGCGGCCCGAATCGGTGCAGCCCGCGCAGCGGCTGCCAGACGTCGACCGCCACCACGCAGCCCGGCACGGGATGGCGCGAGCGGGAGGCGGTTTGCAGCACGGTACGCAGGATGGTTGGAAGCTTCGGGATGAGGCCGGAGTAGCCCATCGCGGAGATGGCATCCGCCCGGGCCAGGAGACGCACTCCCGCCGCCTCCATTCGGTCGCCCCCCAGGCCGATCAGTTCACGGTCCGGGAATCGCTCCTGGAGTGCGGGGGCGAGGCGTGCGCCCAGGCGGTCCCCCGCGAAGCCCTGGGTGAGGATGAGGATGGGTGGTTGAGTGGCTGACATCGGCTAATCATGAGCCGTGCGGGCCGGAGCGGGTCAGGGTGATCGGAGTGACCCGGGAGTTAGGGGCTGCTTGTTCCTTTTTTCACTTGTCACGTTCCGTGAATACTAGATACACTGCACTGACTAACCGTTTGGTTAAGCGGGCTGGCGTGCGGGTGACCCGACTTGCATTGTCGTCGCGTTATTTAACTAACCGGTTGGTTAAAACCGGGCTATGATTGCCGGAAGTGAACGAAGCAGAGTCGGGTGAGCCTTATTCGCAAGGCTCACCCCTGCGCTTCAGCTCCCCCCTTTCGGTAAGCCCCATCCGATACCGGAGTAGCGTCCCCATGTCTGCCGGAGCTCCCACCCTTTCGCCCCGCCGCCGCACCGCTCCGGTGCGGACCATCGCCGTTGTCCTGATCGCCCTTATCCTGATTGCGGCAGGCGTTCGGTGGGCAACCACCCGCAACCAGGCGCAGGCGAGCAACGCTCCTGCTCCCACGGCCGCTCCCGGCGGATCATCGGCCGGCGAGGCGCCCACTCCGGAAGTCACGGTGATGACCGCCGCCTCCCGCGTGTTGTCCCAGCCGATCCGGGTGAGTGGCACGCTGAGGTCGGACGAGGTGGTGGCGCTCACCAGCAAGGCCCAGGGCTTCATCCGGAGCGTGACGGTGAGGGAAGGGGACCGCGTGACCCGCGGCCAGCTCCTGGTGCGGATTGACGAGACGGAGATACGCGCCCAGCACGACCGTGCACGCGCAGCGCTCGCCAGCGCCCAGGCCAAGCTGCAGCAGGCGATTACGCAGCGCGGCATCAAGAACGCCGCCGCCAACACAGATTTCCGCCGCGCGGGCCAGCAGGTCGAGAACACGCGCACGCGGCTGTCCCAGGCGAAGTCGCTGGCCGGCGTCCAGTGGACTGGGTCCTCAGCCCTAAGACGATCGAA
>JANPLG010000146.1:0-20252 GCA_031426395.1 Actinomycetes bacterium | reverse complement strand
GCTGGGGGCACCGTTCACGGGTGGGTGCCCGGCAAAAGCTTTCGGGGTGGCCGCGCGCGGGCGCGGCCTCCCCGTGCTTTTGAATGGACACGCAGCATCCTTGCCGAACATCTCTCGTAGGGGATGTCCCTCCCTTGCCGAGACGCCGTCAAGCACGCTGGTACCTTCCCCAGCCCGCGGATCTTCTACCTGCGATTGCTTGGATCCAGGACCCTGCCTTCCGCCCAAGACCGAACCCGGATCCCCGCCACGCACGCTGGTATCCTCTGAGCCCACAGATACCCAACTTGCGATCCCTTGCATTCTGAATTCTGAATTCTGAATTTGGCTCCAGGACCAAGTAGTCCCCTCGGCATCCGAAATGGCTTACCTCTCCCTCTACCGCAAGTACCGCTCGCAGTCCTTTGAGGATGTGCAGGGCCAGGACCACGTCACGCGCACGCTCCAGAACGCGATCCGCGCGGGGCGGGTGGCCCATGCCTATCTCTTCTGCGGGCCGCGCGGGACCGGGAAGACCTCCACGGCGCGCCTCCTCGCCAAGGCGCTCAACTGCGAGCAAAACGCCGCCGGAGAGCCGTGCAACACCTGCACCTCCTGCATTGAGATCACAGAGGGGCGCCATCTGGATGTGCGCGAGATCGACGCGGCATCCAATCGCGGCATCGACGACATCCGCGATCTACGCGACACCGTGGCCTTCGCTCCGTCCTCGGGGCGGAACAAGATCTACGTCATCGACGAGGTCCACCAGGTCACCAACGAAGGCTTCAACGCGCTCCTGAAGACACTGGAGGAGCCGCCGCCACGGGTGGTCTTCATCCTGGCGACCACCGAGACGCACAAGATGCCGGCCACCATCGTCTCACGGTGCCAGCGATTCGAGTTCCGGCGCGCGTCCGTGGCCCAACTCCGCGACCGGGTGGCGTGGGTCGCTTCCCAGGAAGGCGCGACCATCGAGCCCGCCGCCCTGGAGTTGATTGCCAGGGATGCCAATGGGGGATGGCGAGACGCCCTCAGCATTCTGGAACAGGTGCTTGCCTTCAGCGACGGCACGGTGACGGCCAAGGATGTCTACGCCGTTCTCGGGACCGTAGAAGCAGATACCCTCCACGAGATGGCGGGCTATGTGGTGGCCCAGAACGGCGGAGAAGTCTTCTCCACCCTAGACCGCCTCATCTGCGAGGGGAAGGACCCCCGCCAGCTACTCCGGGACATCACCAGCTACTACCGCTCCGCAATGCTGGCTGCTGCGGGGAGTCCGCCGCCCGGTGACGCGGAACAGGTGGCCCGATTTCAAGAGCAGGGAAGGCAGTACGGTCAGTTGCGCCTCATCCAGGCCATTGAGGTGCTGGCGCAGACGGAGCGGGAAGCCCGCTGGAGCGAGCAGCCCCGGCTCCTGCTGGAGCTGGCCCTCGTCCGCCTGATGCACCCCCGGCAGGCCGCGGCCCAGGCGCCCGCTGCGCAGCCATCCGCGCAGCCAGCCATGCAGGCCGCCGCGCGCCCGTCGCAACCGGCACCCGCCCGTCGCCCTGAGCCAGTTCGCGCCGACCAGCCTCGGTCAGAGCCGCAGCGCCGCGATTCAGCCGCTCCGGCCCCGCGACCGGCCTCGCACCCGGCCATACCTTCCGCTTCGCCCTTCGTCGATGAGGCACCCCCCGTTTCGCATGGATCGTTCTCAATGGAGGATGAGCTTCCGCCGCCGCCGCTCACGGTGGGTGACGCCCGCGCCGGAGCGGATGGCGGCGACGACTACGACGCTCTCTTCGGCACCTCGCCAACGCCCACTCGAGCGGCCCAGCCGGCTCCGCGCCCTCCGGCTCCAACCTCTTCGGTCTCTGAACCGACTCCAGAGCCGCTTGCTGCACCTCTGACTTCCGCGCCGGCCGCCGGCAGCATCGACCTCATCCGCAAGAAGTGGCGGGTCGTGATGGAGGAACTGAAGCGGGCGAAGAAGCTGAGCGTCTACATGTTTCTCTCGGACGCGGAGGCGGGCCACTTCGAGGGCGAGGAGCTGGTGCTGCTCTTCCCCTCCAAGAGCTTCGCGGAGGAGTTCCCCAAGCGGGGCAAGGCCTTCAGTGATCCTCTGATCGCCTCCATCGCCAAGGTGACCGGGGTGCAGTGCCGAATTCGCGCTCAGCACAAGGGCACTGCACCTGCGCCGCCCCCCCGAAGTTCCGCGCCGCCCCCTCCCGCAGCCGGACAGGCCCCGGTGAATTCGTCAGCGGTGGCTCCCAGCGCACAGGCCCCAAACGGCAACGGTGCGTCAAATGGCGCAGCCGCACCCGCACCGCCCTCAGGTCCGCGCGCGGGCGCACCCGGTCAGGCAGGTCCGGCCCCCACTGGCCTCACCGGCGAGGATCTCACCCACAGCATCATCGACATCTACGACGGCCAGATCATGGACGACCGAGAGATGTAGCCAGTTGTCACGGGGTCGGGCTGCTCACCAAAGCTCTGGGCTTATGGCTTCTCCGCCACGGTGATGTCACCTTTGAGCAGCTCTCCGCCGCGCTCCACCATCAGGTTCAGCGTGTCACCGATCTTCGCGCGGGAGAGAAGCGCCTCCACTTCGGCGCGGTTCTTCACCTTCTTGCCGGAGAGTTCCAGGATCAGATCGCCGGGCCGTATGCCGCCCCGGTAGGCGGGACCGCGCCGGTCGAGGCGTTCGACAATCGCCCCTTCGCGCCGCTCCAGGCCCAGGTAGGCGGCCAGGTCCGGGGTCACCTCGGTCACGTTGAGGCCGGTCCAGGGCCGCTTGATCTTGCCACTGCGGATCAGCTCATCGGACAGGCCCTTCGCCACGTCAATGGGAATGGCGAACCCGAGATTCTGGGCACCGTTGCGGACCACCGTGTTGATCCCGATCACCTCGCCGTGAATGTTGATCAGCGCGCCGCCGCTGTTGCCCGGATTGATCGCCGCATCCGTCTGGATCAACCGCTTGTAGACGCGGTCGTCCACCTGCATCGCGCGCCCCGTGTGGCTCACCACCCCCAGCGTCACCGTCTGCTGGAACCCCAGCGGATTCCCAATAGCGATCGCCCACTGGCCGGGCACGAGACGTCGGGAGTCGCCCAGTTTGGCCACGGGAAGGTCCTTCGGGGGATTCAGGAGCTGTACCAGGCCCACGTCCGTCTCGCGGTCGGTGCCCAGTACGCGCGCCTGGTACTTCCTGCCGTTGCCAAAGGTGACGGTGATCTCCGTCGCGCCGCCGACCACATGATCATTCGTCAGCACGTATCCGCGAGGATCGATCACTACACCTGAGCCGGCACCCGACTCCTGGTACTCCTGCGGCCCGAAGAAGGAATCGTTCTCCACCACCCGCTTGACGGTGTCGATGTTCACCACGCTGGGTGATGCGCCGGCAACGGCCCGCGCCACCGGCTCTTCCGGCCCCACCGAGAGTGTGGTGGACCCGTTGCCAAGACCCAGAGGTCGGTTCGATTGGGCGTATGCCTGGTCCGGGAGCGGTCCGGCGTCCCAGACCACCCGGAACCGTGGCACCAGCCAGCTTCCCACCAGGAAGCTGACGGTCATCAG
Organism: Actinomycetes bacterium; assembly: GCA_031426395.1. Lineage (GTDB taxonomy): Bacteria > Armatimonadota > SYMT01 > SYMT01 > SYMT01 > JANPLG01. The sequence continues at coordinate 16,709 of JANPLG010000146.1, read as the reverse complement.
GGCTGTGATGATCCAGAAACGGGTGATGCTCTTCGGTGGAAACGAGGGTCGCACGGCAGCTCTCCGAGGGGGGAGCAGGCGGTCGAGGGCTCTCCCTACCAGGGATTACTACGGAATCCCGGAGGTCTTCCGTTCGCCATTCTCCATTCTCCATTCTCTGAGGGTTCACGCACCGGAGCACAATCAACGGGTCAAATTGGGAGGGAGATAGTGAGACGGGGAGATTGTGAGGCCTGGCCTCCGCTATCGGAAACAGCTCCCATCCACTGCGCATTGCACCCAACTCCCGTCTCGGCCAGTCGGTTACGGGCGAGGACGGGGTTGGTTCGCAGGCCGGTCGCCGTGATCGAACGCGGCACAAGGCCGCTGTCTATGGCAGTGTGACCGGTCGATGGAGCGTTGGGGCAAGCTCTTGCGATCAGTCACTCCGCATTCCAATTCGAAATCCGAAACTCGAAATCCGAAATTGAGCGACCGATCAGGGGCGGCACAGCTCTCGCCAGAGGCCGCGGTAGGCCTGGAAGAAAATGGCACCGTCTTCCGGCTTCACGGGGGTGGCCACTTCGCAGAGGGTGTAGCGCTGATAGTTCGCCTCGCGCAGCAGCGTGAATAGCTCACGGTAGGGGTAGTCGCCCCAGAGGTTGTTGATGTGCACGCTCACCAGGTAGGGCTTCAAGAGGGCGAAGGCCTCCCGGACGGAGCCGTTCTTCACGTCGGTCGGGTTGCTGTTCCAGTTCGCGCCGACCGCCTTGTGCCCGGACGCCTGGAGGATTGTCTGCATGTGCGCCGGCTCCTGGGTGCCCGTTCCGTGGACCTCCACCCAGATCTCCACGCCATGCTCCTGCGCAAACTCGCCGCACTCCCGGAGCGCCTTGCCGATCTGCTCCAGCGTCTGCGGGACCGGGACGCCGGCGGGCAGTCCGTTCGGCCGGACCTTGACGCCCTTCGCCCCAATATCCTTCGCTAGCAACACGAACGCCTTGCAATCCTCAATGTGCTTCTTGACGACCGCCGCGTCCGTGCTCTGGAACTCCGCCACGGATCCGAGGCTGAGCTGCTTGAAGCCCGCATCCGCGCACCGCTGCTTCACCTCGGTGCGCTGGGAGGCGGTGAGCGAGGGCTCCACCCCATGCGCATGCGTGGTGCGGAACTCGATGGCCGCCACCCCGTTGGCCGGCAGGATGCGGCAGAGCGTGGGCAGGTCCCAGTCCTTCGGGACGTTGTAGCTCACCGTCCCCAGGCCGAAGGGCGGCAGCGGCGACTTCCCGGTAGGAACGGGCGTCCCCTGCGCCAGGGCCGGCGACCCCACGCCTCCCGCAGCCGCTGCGGCCACGCCGGCGAGGGACGCGGTCAGCAACTCCCGCCGAGTGACGGTTGCTTGACGATCTGCTTCAGAACCTGCAGTGCGAATGGACATGATGTGACTCCGGCGGCACGACTACCCGTCACTTCGGGATGCCCGCAGCCCTGTCCTGCTGAACTTGGTGGAGCGGGGTCTTCACGCGCTTCCGCCCCCAGCCATAGCCAGCGACCACCGGGGAAGCCCGGCCCCGGCCTACAAGGAACTCGAGCGGTGCGGCGCGCACAGGATCACGCGTCATTCCCCGGACAGGCACCACCCGATAAGCAGCCAACCCATTGCATCCGCTGAAATCCCGAGCGCCCCACCGCCTTCGGCGGCCTAACCGGAAATGAACTGCCATAGGTCGGGCTCACGCTCGAAAACCACGTGTCATGCCCTGGGCAGGCACCACCAGCTAGACAGCGAACCAGCCGCGTCCGCTGGAATCCCGAGTAGATCCCATCCATCGCCACACCGAAGGGAACCCAACCTGACGTGTTTGAACCTCGGTCAGCCGCAAACCCCCACGGATACGGTGGCATTCGGTCGCGGTGGCGGCTTGGTCGAACGGCACTGGCTTCCCGATCGGGACGCGGGTGTTGTGCTGCCAGAAGATGAGACCGCACTCCAAGAACTTCGGTAGCGACCGCGTGAAGGCGCCTTCCTGGATGATGTCGCCGTAGCTGTCCACGTTCTTCCAGGTGGATGCGTAGGCGGCGAACTCTCCCTTGGCGAGGTCTGCCTTCTCGGAGAGCTTGAAGCCCAGGGTCTTGAACTGCATGGTACTAGCCCCTTGCGTATCCCTTTGACTACGCTGGCGTTAAGAACTCCTGAGGTACTCCGAGTGAATGAGAACTGGCAAATCGGGCTGTTGAGTGCCCTGATCGGTGCTGTCTTTGGTGCTGTGTTTACTTGGGGCACAACCGCGGCTTGGGATTCCAAGAAGAAAAAAGAAAACCGAAAGGCACTGCTCGCCCTGCTGACAGAGGAACTGAACGCCTGGGAAGAACTGTTCGCTCGAATGGATGCAGAGGGCTTCAACCCTGACGTGCCTTACTCGCTCTCGATCAACCCCACGCTGGAGATGCTCCTGCGCTCGGGCCTAATCGATCCCTTGAGGGAGAAAGCGCTGCTCCGGTCACTCCTGGATCTCGAAGCTGAAACGTCGGACTACGCCCGGTCCCTTACTGCGTTCATCAACACTGGACACCACAACCTCAAAGAGGAAAGCCGGAAGCGATCCGGCTTCTTCTTCACAGCGAGGCGTCTGCGGGAGCGAGTAAAGACGACCGGTGACGCCGTCAGCTCGGCTTCAATAGGAACGCATTAGCCACCCGCAGCTGCGAGTGCTTCTTCTTAAGTAGCCACGCGGCGCATCGTGCCCCATCGCGCGTCGTGGGTCTGGATGACCATGGAGTCCAGGCCCACCGTGTCGCCGCTGTAGAAGTCGAAGGGACCCAGGATTGCCCGCTGCTCGGCCTCAGTGAGCCGGCTGAGTGCGGTCGGCCCATCTCGATCTGCGGCACCTGTCCAAGGGGGCACGGCTACCGAAGCGGCTGCAGTGATGGAACGCATCACAAGACTGCTCCTAATGAACTGAGAGGGTCGCAGGCACGGAGGGCCGGGTTCCCTTCGGTGCAATGCTAGCTGGGATCTACCTGGGATTCCCTCGGACGCCGTTAGTTGGCGGCGTAGCGGGTAGTGCCGGTCCGGGGAATGACGCGTGGTCTTATGTGGTCTGACCCTAAGCAGTATTCAGCCCGGAGGTCTCGCTTCCTAACGACCGTAAACCTCGTTCGGGTCCACCTCACGCGACTCCACCACTTCCATCTCGCCTTCCGGGGAGAGGACGCGGAAGAAGCAGCTCCGGTAGCCCTCGTGGCAGGCAACGCCTTCCTGCTGGACCTTGATCAGTAGCGCGTCCTGGTCGCAGTCGGTGCGGATCTCCACCACGTGCTGGAAGTGGCCGGAGGTCTCGCCCTTGAGCCAGTACTTCTGGCGGCTGCGGCTCCAGTAGGTGACGCGGCGGCTCTCCAGGGTGCGGTCCACCGCCTCCTGGTTCATGTAGCCAACCATCAGGATCTCCTGGTTGTCCACATCCTGGATGATGGCCGGGATCAGCCCGTTGCCATCGTACTTCAGACTCTCGGAAAAGGCGCTCTTTGGGGTGCTCATCGGGTCGCTTCCTGGAGGCTTCGGGGGGCGTGCTCTCGAGCGAACTGCCCTGGGGCGGCCGGCAAGCGCACCGGGACGCCCCGCTCCCGAAGGTACTCCTTCATCTCGCGGATGGTGTGGATGTTGTAGTGGACGAGGGACGCCACCAGGGCGGCTTCCGCCTTCCCTTCGGTGACCGCCTCGTGGATGTGGGAGAGCGCGCCCGCGCCCCCGCTGGCAATGACGGGAATGGGCACCGCTTCCGCGATGGCGCGGGTGATCGGCAAGTCGTAACCGGCCTGGGTGCCGTCGGCGTCCATGCTGGTGAGCAGGATCTCTCCGGCACCACGCCGGTAGACCTCCTCCGCCCAGCGGACTGCGTCCATCCCGGTGGGGGTCCGGCCGCCGTGGATGTAAACCTCGTAGGAGCTGGCCTCCGGGCCCGTCTCTGACGCATCAAGGCGTCGCTTGGCGTCGATGGCGACCACCACGCACTGGGCGCCGTAGCGGTCCGCGCCCTCCGAGATCAGGTCCGGGGTCTTCACCGCGCTGGTGTTGATGAAGATCTTGTCCGCACCGGTCTTCAGGATCTGCCGCATATCTTCCACCGTGGAGATGCCGCCGCCCACGGTGAACGGGATGAAGACTTCCTCCGCCACCCGGCGCGCGACGTCCAGCATGATGGAGCGCTTCTCATGGGACGCCGTGATGTCCAGGAAGACGATCTCATCCGCGCCGTCCGCATCGTAGAGGCGGGCGAGGTCCACCGGGTCGCCGGCGTCACGCGGGTTGAGGAAGCGGACGCACTTGACCACGCGCCCTTCCTTGATGTCGAGCGCTGGGATGATCCGCTTAGCTACCATCGCTAGCCTCCGTGAGGCTTCTGGAGCGAGGAGGGAATTGCTCGAACTCAAGGGAGGAGAGCGAGGAAACAGGGAACTGCGTGGAGGCCCAAAGGATCTCGATGCCGATCAGGTTCCCGTCAGCGTCGAGGTCGATGTTTACCGCATCCGTGACCACTTCAGTCTTGAGCACGGGCTCCCGCTTCAAATAGATGTACGCCGCATCCACTTCCGGGTCGTAGGTTACCCTCATTGTGCGACCTCCCTCAGCACGTCGCGCAAGCTCAGAGCCCCTGTGTAGAGCGCCTTGCCGACAATCACGCCCTCCACCCCCGCCGTGACCAATTCCGCCACGGCGTGGATGTGCTCCGGCTTGCCCACGCCGCCGCTAGCGATGACCGGAATTCCCAGGGCTTCCGCGAGGGCGCGGGTGCTCTCGAGGCTGGGGCCGGTGCCGGTGCCGTCGGTGGCGATGTCGGTGTAGATGATGCGCTTGGCTCCGGCAGCCGCCATCTCACGGGCGAGGTCGACCGCCTTCCAGGTGGTGGTCTCGCGCCAGCCGGCGACGGCGGCCATGCCGTCCCGTGCGTCCAGGCCCAGGATCAGCCGATCGCCAAACTCCGCGAAGAGGGCGCGGGCGGTTTCCGGGTCCGCGGCTGCCGCCGTGCCGATGATGGCCCGCTGCACTCCCGCTCCTAGGGTGCGAAGCACCGCCTCCCGGTTGCGCACGCCGCCACCCATCTGAACTGGGATATGGAGCGCTGCGGCAATCCGAGCCACGACCTCCATGTTCTGCGGCTCCCCGCTCCGGGCGGCATCAAGGTCGACAACGTGGAGGCGGGTCGCTCCCTCCTCCTGCCAGCGGAGCGCCATCGCAACCGGGTCCTCGCCGTAGATGGTCTCCTGGGCGTAGTCACCCTGGAGGAGGCGGACGCACTTGCCGTCCCGGAGGTCGATGGCGGGGATTACTTCGAAAGACATGCCAAGGGTGCTCGGAATCGGGACGGACCCGGAGAATCGCAAATTGAAAAGTGCAAATTGAAAAGTGCAAATTGATCCGCTACTCGAGGCCGCAAAGACGCTCCAGGAGCGGTCGCGTAGCGGCGAGGGCGCGAGCACGATGGCTGATCCGGTTCTTGAGCGCCGGGTCGATCTCGGCCATGGTCCGGCCATGGTCGGGGAGGAAGAAGTGGGGGTCGTAGCCGAAGCCCTGGTCGCCGCGTGGTTCGTCACAGACGATGCCTTCGCAGGCACCCTCGGTGACCCAGACGCGGCCGTCGGGTGAGGCCACGGCCACGGCGGCGCGGTAGCGGGCGGTGCGCTCCGATGGCGGCACGGCGGCCAGAAGCTCCAGCAGCGCCCGGTTTCGATCCGCTTCCGTGGTCCCCTCGCCCGCGAAGCGGTTGCTGTGCACGCCGGGCCGCCCACCCAGCGCATCGACCTCCAGCCCGGAATCATCGGCCAGCGCCCAGCTTCCGGACCAGGCAGCGGCGGCTCGGGCCTTCAGCTCAGCGTTCTCCGCGAAGGTGGCACCCGTTTCCTCAACGTCCGGCATCCCATCGGTGGAGATCAGCTCCAGCGGCAGGCCGGCGAGGAGCGCGCGCAGCTCCCGCACCTTGCCGGGGTTCTTGGTGGCGACAATGAGCCTACGGACAGGCTCCAGTGTGGGTGGGTTCATAAGCATCTGCCGCAGGACGGCAAGCGCCAACAAAGCGGGGGACAGTATCGCGGGCGCTGCGCCAGTCTACGCTTTCAGGCGTCATCTGGAAAGCGTCGCACCCCGTTTCTGGTTCCTGGTTTCCAGTTTCTGGTTGGATCAGGCCGACGGAATCGGCGCAGGCGGGGCGGGGGCGATAGGCTCCACGGGCGCGCGACGGGGAAGGCGGGGCCACCGGCGGACGGCTACCGCGAGGACCACGACCGCCTGGATCAGGACGACGAGGTACTTGCTCAGGCCCGTATCGCTTTCAAGCTGCACGGCGCCCATCGCCAGCGCGCCCCAGAAGAGGCCGGCGGCCAGCACGCCGAAGGGTGCGCTGCTCCCCAGGATGGCGACAGCGATCCCCTCGAAGCCATAGCCCGGCGACTTGCCGCCCTCGAAGTAAGAAGGCGAGCGGCCCAGCACCTCGATAGCCCCGGCGAGGCCCGCAAGGGCACCGCTCAGCAGCAGCGTGCGCATCCAGACGCCTGAAACGTTGATGGCGGAGGCACGGGCAGTTTCCGGGTTGCGCCCCACCACCCGCACCTGGAAGCCCTCCCGGCCGAACCAGAGCAGGGTGGAGAGCGCTACGACCATGAGCAGAGCCAGGATGACACCAAGATGGAGGTCCTCCGGTCCGCGGGGAAGCATGGCGGTAGGCGACACGTCCGGCAGGCGGGGTCCCTGCTCATTCGGAGCGTGGAGCGGGCCGTTGGCTAGAAGGGTGGTGAAGTAGAGCGCTACGGAGTTGAGCAGCAGCGTGGAGACCACTTCCGGCGTGCCGCGCCTCGTCTTCAGGAGGGCGGCCGGCAGCATCCAGAGCGCGCCCGCCACGACCCCGGCGAGGAGCGACAGCGGGATGTGCAGAGCCGGAGGAAGCCGCAGGGCGGAGCCGACCCAGCCGGCCGCCAGCGCTCCCCAGAGGAATTGGCCCTCCGCCCCAATGTTGAAGAGGCCCGCGCGGAAGGCCCACGCCACAGCGAGGCCGGTCAGGAGGATGGGGACGGAACGGAGGACGCTTTGGGCTTGGTCGAACGAGGTCCCGGCGGCACCCGAGAACAGGCTCTTGAGCGCGACGCCCGGCTCAACCTTCGCGGCAGCGGCCAGCCCCGCGACCATGACAATCGCCACTACAGCGGCCACGAGCGCGGGTAGCACCATCCCGCCGAGGCGGATGAGCAAGGTGCGCGGGGGCGGCAGCTTCACGGGCGGCGCTCCAGGTGGCCGAAAGTGAGCGGCCAGTAAGGAAGCGAGGGAAATGGAAACAGGGCCTCCTGCCCGTTTGCGGGTAGGAGGCCCTTCGAGAGAACTACTCGGCGGTTTCGGAGGTCTCGTCCGTTTCGGCATCCGTCTCGGCGCCGGTTTCGGCGGCAGCCACATCGGCGACCGGCGGCGTCTCGACTTCTTCCACCGGCTCGCGGTCCGCCACGATGAGCTGAATCGGCACGGTCATTCCGCGCATCAGCTTCACGTTGACCTGGTACTCGCCCAGGGAGCGGATCGGCTTCTTGATGTCGACGTCGCGGCGGTCGATCTCGGTGCCGACCTTGGCGCTGATCAGCGCGGCCACGTCCACGTTGGTGACGGAGCCGTGAAGCCGCGTGGTCCCCTCGGCAACGCGCTGGATGCTGACGTACTTGTGCTTCTTCAGCTCATCCGCCAGCGAGTTGGCGGCGGTACGATCCTTCTCCTCGCGCTCCTTGGCGACGGCGATGCGCTTCTTGTAGTCACGCACATTGCCTTCTGTGGCAAGCACGGCCAGCTTGCGGGGAAGGAGGTAGTTGCGGGCGAAGCCGTCCTTGACTTCAAGGAGCTCGCCATTGCGGCCGAGATCCCGCACGTCTTCTCGCAGAATGATCTTCATCAGCTCATCGTCCTTTACAATCACCGGTCGTCAAGACCGGTGCTCAAACCGGCCGGCGAAGGCTCTTGGCCTCTTCCGAGGCCCGGTCCTCAAACCGGCGGCGGCGCTTACTTGTGCAAATCACTTATGCAATCGGATCCCGATGATGGGGTCCGGCCGCTGAAACAGGTTGTCCAGACCCGCCGTCAGGTCCAGGAAGGACGTGACGGGCAGGTTCGCCCGCAGATCGCCGCGGGTGCGGTTCACTCCGTACAGATCGAAACTGAAGGAAGGGCGCGAGCGGTCCCCAACATCGATCCCCACTCCCAGCCGGGATGCGCGCAGTCCATAGCGGGCCCAGAGCCCCGGCCGGACCCGCTGGCCCAACTGCGCGTTGAAGCGGGTATTCTCCCCAAAATCAAACAGTCCGAGGCGGTAGAAGGTGCGGTCGCTCCAGGGGATGGTGGCGTCCAGGTCCACCCGGGTCCGCTCGGACTCGAAGGTCCGCGTGGCGTCCAACCGGAAGTCCGTGCCCGCAATCCGCTGTCCAACTCCCTTCGCCGGGCCGCCTTCGCTGCCCAGAACGTCCCGTACGCGACGGAACACTCCGGACGCCTGCTCCGTAGCATCACGCAGCCCCGCGAGAGTTGCCCGCAGATCATCCTGCACCTTGGGGTCTCCCGTCAAGCCCTGCACGTCCTGCGTCACCTTCCTGAGGGTCTCCGTGGCGTCCCGGATGTTGCGGGAGGTGGCCTGGAGGTCCGCCCGCATCTGGGGATCGGCCACGAAGCTGCGAGCCTCAGCCAGGGTGGCATCCAACTGCTTGAGGGAGCCGTTCAGCCCCTCGAAGAGCTGTGTGAGCTTCTGGCGGTTCTCCGTCAGGGCACTTCGTGTCTCGGTCACCAGGCCGCCGGCGCCGGTCATCACTTCGTTGGTGTTGCGGACAAGCTCCGCAGAGCTGGCCACCACGCCGCGCGTATCTCGGACCAACGAGCGGGACTCGTCCGCAGTGGTGCGGAGGCTGGTCATCACGCCTTCGGCCCGTTTCAAGGTGCGGTCCAGCGACCCGGCGGAGGCGTCGAACTGCGCCATAAGGTGATCCGCGCGGGCGGTCATGGAGCGCATGTTCTTCGCAATCCCCACCCCCTCGTCCGAGACCCTCTCGAAATTGGTGGTGGTCCGGATGAGGCTCCGCCGCACCTCGGGGTTCTCCGCGAACTGGTTGAGGCTGCCCGCCAGCCGGTTCATCTTGGTGGAGAGCTCGTTCAGGTTGACCAGGAGCTCGTTGCCGCGCGCGAGGAGCTGGTCGGTATCCGCGCCGACCTCTCCGGAGAGCACCGGGCCGGCGATGGCGGTCTTCCGTCCGCCCGGCGTGATCTCGATGTAGGGCTGGCCGAAGCCGACGAGCGCGCCAACGATGCGGATGGCGTCCCGAGGCTGGATCCGGTAAGCCTCCCGCATGCGCAGGGCGACCCGCGCGTCTCCGTCCGACCCCAGCCCGACCCCCTCAACCTGCCCCAAATCGACGCCGCGGACCCGGACGAGAGCGCCCCGCTGGATCCCCTGGGCGTTCTTGAAGGAGACGTCCTGGACGTACGTTCCGGACTTGCCCAGGTTGCCCCGGAGGAAGAAGGTCGCCCAGACCAGCACCCCCAGGGCGACGAGGACGGTCACCCCAACTTTGGCGGCGTCAGAGAAGCGCATGGGATGGTACCTGGATGTGGAAACGGGCTGGGGCCGTGGGCGGCGCCAGTGGATGCGGCGCAGGAAAGCGTTACCGTTCAGTGGCCGGAGGCGATTTGCCTTCCAGGGTGTAAGCTCGACTACCATCCGCTACCCGACGGGAGCCGGGGCTGGATCGATCTCCGTCGGCGGGGCATCCGCATCGGGTGAGCAGGTCTCCTACGGCTCCGTCTTCGGTTGGATTTCTACTATCTGACGAGCACGATGAAAGCAAACATCAAACTCCATGAAGAAGTTTGCTTGACCCAGAATCAGGCGAACGCTGTCGTTCTGAGTCCAGGCGAATGCCAGTCGCACCGGGGAGAAACCTGCTACCGTGGCTTGCACGATGATCCCTCGCGCTGGAACACGCGCGAGATTGCCTGAAAGGACGATCGCGGTTCGCTGCTGCTCCCAAACGAACCCGAGTTGCTCTCCCACTGAGTACGGCATCACGCTCATGGCAGCGCCCGTGTCCAGCAGGCCGGTAGCCGCCAATTCGCGGCCACCTCGTGCTAGTGTGACCGGAATCAGCGGCATCAAGCTAATGCCTGGCTGGGCCGGGTCTGCATCCAGAAACGGATAGCGCTGGGATTCGCTCACGCCGCCTCCGCCTTCTCTTGCTCAAGCAGCCGCATCAATGTTCCTGCGGCTTCGTGCGCCTCATACGGTGACCACAGAGTATACTCGCCAGCCGCAAGCCCCTCTTCCTGGGCCAGATCAGCGATCAGCTCTTGCAGCAAGCCGTACTTATCACTCCGTGGAAGGTTGTGAATCGCGGGAAGCAGCTCACCCAGGGACACTGACGAAATACTCATCTCAACGACCTCCGATGCATGCGCGTGGATTCTATCCACGCCTATCACTCTCTGCACGAGTGTTCTGTTCTCGGACAGACTCCGCTCCATGCATCATGACCTGGCCGACGGACTTAAAGAATCTTCGATGGTAGGTGATCTGCCTTACACCGGCTGCGGCAGGTCCCCGGGCAACAGGCGGACGTACCGGACCTTCTGCCGCTTCCACGTGTAGGTGATGTGGATCGAGCCGTCAGCGGCCTGGATGATGGCGGGGTAGGAGTACTCTCCGGGCTCGCTCTCCAGCACCGGGCCGGGCGTCCAAGTCTGCCCCAGGTCCCCGCTGACCGCCAGGTTCAACGGCGACCTCCCGGAGGCGGTGTGGTTGTAGACCAGCACCACCCGGCCATCCGCCAGCCGCACCGCGTCAATGCCGCTGCCGGGGTGGGGAAGGTCGACCAGCGACGCGTGCCCCCAGGTGCGGCCCTGGTCCCGTGAGACGGCGCGCGCCACGTGCTTGAGGCCCCGCGTCCGTGCCAGCGCGACCACCGTGCTGCCATCCTGGACAAGGGTCGGCTGGATCAGGTCGAAGCGGCCGGGCACCTGAATGGGGCCGTGCTTGGTCCAGCTCCGGCCGCCATCCGGCGAGATATCCACCCATCCACCCCAGCAGTCGTGGCTCTCCGTGCTGCTGGGGCAGAGGAGGGTGCCGTTCGGCAGCTCATGCGGCTTGTTCTTCACCGGTCCCTGGACCCCGGCGGGCAGCATCTCCGGGGCGCTCCAGCTCTTCCCGCCGTCCATGGAGCGGCGCAGGTAGGCGGTCCAGGTCTGCGGGCTGGGTCCCATGCGGTAGAAAAGGAGCAGCGGCCCTGCCTTGAGCTGGTGGAGCACCGGGTTCCAGCAGGGAACCTCACCGGAGTAGGCGACCCGCTCTGGTTTCGTCCAGCCGGCTCCCTCGTTCATCCGGTGCGCCAGCCAGATCCCCACGTCCCGGGCACCCTCCTCCGCGCCGCCGAACCAGGAGGCGACCATACCGCGTTGGGTCGTCCCCGGTAGCGTCCCGGCTAGCGTGGTCTCCGCCAGGGTCGATGCGTGGCAGCTAGGCGTGGGGAGGGTTTGGAAGACAAAGTCTCGCACAAGCATGGGCGTAGTCCAATTCAACGGATGAGAGGCGGGCGACGTGAGGCGGTTAGGCACGCCCCTGAATGAAGGTTAAGGGAACAAGAAGGGCGGGATGGCGGTCAGGAAAAGGGGCGTGCACCGGAGAGGTTGCCTCCGCCCCGGGGGTAAACCGTGGTGCGGAGCGTCACATCAGGCACCTGAACCGCCCGTGCTATAAATACGGACGCCTGGAACCGGACCCCTCTTTCGGCCGCTGTGATGCCGGGATGCTCAGGGTCGCCGGAACTCGGAAGCCTTTAGTCGCTACTCATCCGTTACTGTTGCTTTGGGATCGGGCATGCTCAACATTCACGAGCTTCTAGAACTCGCGATTCGCCATCGTTCCTCGGACCTGCTCCTGAAGGCGGGCGCGCCTCCCGCGCTCCGCATCGACGGCACGGTGGTGGTCACCAAGCTGCCGGTGCTCGATCCGGCTGCGATGGACGAGCTGATCCAGTCGATCCTCTACAGCGCCAGCCGGGACTACCTGCTCAACTTCCACCCCGCCACTCGCGAGGGGATCGAGATTCCGGACTTCGCCGAGGAGCAGATGCGCCGGCTGGCGGAGCAGGACGAGATCGACATCGTCTTCACGATTCCGAACATGGTGCGGGTGCGCGCCAACCTCTTCCTCCAGCAGGGCTCCGCGGCGGCGGCGCTGCGCATCATCCCGCTCCGCCCCTTCTCCGTGGAGGAGCTGAACCTCCCTCCCGTGCTGCGGGAGATCGCCGACGCGCGCCAGGGGCTGATCCTGGTGACTGGGCCGACGGGAAGCGGGAAGTCGACCACCATCTCCGCGTTGATCGAGCACATCAACTCCACGCGGCACGGCAACGTCATCACCATTGAGGACCCGATTGAGTACCTCTTCGAGGACAAGCACTGCGTGATCTACCAGCGCGAGGTGGGGCGGGACACCCGCACCTTCGCCAGCGGCCTACGGAGCGTGCTGCGGCAGTCGCCCGATGTCATCCTCCTGGGCGAGATGCGGGACGCGGAAACGATGGCGATCGCCATGGGTGCCGCCGAGATGGGCCACGTGGTGCTCTCCTCCATCCACACCACCTCCGCCGCAGCGACCGTGGACCGCATCGTCAACGCCTTCCAACCGCATGAGCGGGTTCAGGTGCGCGCGCAGTTCGCCAACGTGCTCACCGGAGTGATCAGCCAGCGGCTGCTCCGCCGGCAGCAGGGCGCCGGCCGGGTGCCGGCGGTGGAGGTGATGATCAACACCCCCACGGTCCGCAAGCACATGGAGGAAGGGAACACCGCGGAGCTTTACAACGCCATCCGCGACGGGCGTCACTTCGGGATGAACACGATGAACCAGGCCCTGGAGCGGCTGGTCAACGCCAAGCTGATCTCCACCGAGGACGCGCTCAACAACGCCGGCAACCTCAGCGAGCTGCGCCAGACCCTCCGCCAGGCGTGATCTGTCGCTCAATCGGGAGCAAAAGGAAGCAATCCTTCGGCCGAATGCCCATCCTTGGCGAGGCCCGGATTACGCACCCGCACCCGTCCAGCATCTGTGTAGGGCACGCTCGCCGCAGCGTGCCGTCGTTGCCGCCGATTGATGCCTCCCACCGCAAAGCCGATGCCGCCTCGTAGCCGACGGACCGGAACGGCGTCCGGCCCCTACTCAAGCCGCCCTTCCTACCTACTTCTGGCAGTCGCCAACGGCGCCGGAAATCATCCCATTCTTCGCATCCCTCCCCGTGAAGGAGCCGTGATCTCCGCTACTCGGCGGAGGGCCAGGCGTTTACCGGCAAGCACCGGGCGCAATACTCCTACGGTCCCCACCGGGGCACCGGATTTGGGAGTGCGTGGATGGAGCAGAGGGACAAGGCAGAGAGAGTGGATCAAGAGGAAGGCGCGGACGTCGAGGTCCATGATCACGACGCCACGCTGGAGGTCGGCCAGGGGTCGCCTGGGATTCGCGTTCTTTTCCATGTCGCGGAGGTCACCACGCCGGGAGGCAACTCCAGGGTCCCAGACCGCGTGGAGGTGGTGGGCTACTTGCGTCTCGCCTTCGGTCAGGGGAACTTCGCCAATCGGCTGTTGAATAGCCTGGGAAAGCCCGCCCGCCTGGTCATGGCGAGCGGTGCGGCGCACTCGATCCTGCTCTCGGGCGGTGCGCCAGCGGAAGCTCCGGGTTACCTTTGCTCGTTCCAGCTTCTCGCTGCGCAGGAGCTGCGCGCGGCCTGACGGCCTCATTTCGGCTTGGCGTCAGCCGGCTGGGCCTTGATCAGACCCTCTAGATACTCGAATACCGGCTTCGCTGCTTCCTTGCCCATCCGGGCGTGAACCACCAGCGGGATGCCATGCGGTCCCCGCGCGTTCAGCAGCGCCGGCGAATGCGAGAGGATGGTCTTCACCACGTCCAGGTGACCCAGCATCGTCGCGGCAAAGAGATCGAAGCGCGCGCCCTTCTCCAGAAGAAAGAGCGCGATCTCCCGCTGTCCGGTGTGCGCCGCTGCGCCCAGCGCGCTCTCCCAGTCGCCGCCGCCCCAGTCCCAAGACGCGTTCAGCAGCGCCGGCTCCTGGGAGTAGAGTTCCTTCACCCGCTCCAGGTCCTTGTGAGCCACCAGCACCCACTCACGGACCAGCTCCGGCTTGATCGGCTCCTTCTTGGGACGGGGCTGCGCTGCGGGCTGCGCGGGTTGAGCCACGGGCTGTGCAGGCTTCTCCTGTTCTTGGGCTGCAACCGCGCTGGACGCAGCGCCGGTGATCGCCATGCTGCCCGCCACTCCGATAATGCGTCGTCGGTCCCATCGCTGTGCCATCTGCTGGCTCCTTGTCAGGTGAATCGCTTTCCCCCATTATACCGGCTCCGCCACCCTTGACGGAGTACCGAGCGATCGAACCATGCGGCTGCCAAAAGTAGGTAGGCAGGCCAGTGATGTGGATGTGCTTCGAATGGTATGCGGGGAGCCCGTTTCCTCACCTCGTCAGCCCCTGGGCGAAGCGGCCCGTCGGGTGCTTGGGTAGGGGCCGGACGCCGTTCCGGTCCGTCGGCGACGAAGGCGGTCTCTGCTTTGCAAAGAACGTGACGGTTGGCAAGTGCGGCGGAACGCTGCGGCGAGCGTGCCCTACAGGGGTGCAGGAGGGGTGCGGCGGTGCATGAAGGGACGGCGTCGCTCGCGAAATGACGGCGTGTCAAAGGTTGTGGATTTTGTTGAACGGCTTCAGCTGCTGGCGCTGGAGTACGACCGGATCCCCAGCCGCCAGAACGCAGTGCAGGCGAGAAACAGAAGGGCTGCCAGGAACGGGCCGAGCGCCATCCACCCCGCGGGCAGTTTGCCGAAGAGCGCCAGCGCCGGGAACGATGAGACGAACGCCAACGGGAGGACATAAACGAAGAGGCTCCAGAGCCAGTTCCAGGGCCGGAAGATATCGATGGGGTAGCGGGCGGTGCCGAAGATCACGTCCGCCAGCACCGCCAGGTTCTCCACGCGGATGAACCAGAAGGCGAGCGTCATCAGGAGGGTGTAGATGCTGAAGTACGCCCCGAGCGCGAGATACGCCGCGATCTCCGGCAGCCCAGGCCGGTAATCCGCCAACTGCAGCCCGTGTGCGATGATGAGGCAGGCCCCGGCCACGTTGCCGATGGAGTCCAGCTTCACGTACCGCGTGGCGACCAGGAAGAGGCTGTTCACCGGCTTGGTGATGACGAAGTCCAGCGTTCCCAGCCGCACCATCTCGGGAAAGCGGCTGAGATTCTGGTATGCCACGATGTTGAACAGGCCCTGAATCACCCCGAAGGTGCCCGTGAGCACCAGCGTCTCCGCCTCCGACCACTCTCCCACGCGCCGGGTGTTGAGGAAGATCACCTTCACGAACGCCACGAAGAAGAAGAGCCAGCCGGTGTTCGTCACCACGTTGGCCCAGAAGTTCGCGCGGAACTCTGCCTCCCGAGCGAAGCAGTTCTCCCAGAACACCCGGTAGAGGCGCGCGTGCCGGATCAGCCTGGTCATCACCTGAGGGATTGCCTCTCGCGGTTGTGGTGGGTCAAGTTAGGTCTGTACCATCCAGGCGGGCAGCACACCCGCCCCCAGCCCGCAGAGCGGGGTTCGCGTGAATAGGCATCGGGTTCAGCCGATGCCGGGCGTTGCCGCCAGCAAACCCCACGATCCTCGACACCACTACTTCGCCCATTCTTTGAGGCGCTCGGTCAAGGTCGGCCTGCGAATTCCGGTTGGTACCTATCTGCGTGGGCACTTTCGCCCCTCCGGGGCTTTGGGTACCTTGCTACTGGCACCAGGGGGCTCGCGCCCCTGGCTACATGCTTTCGCCCCTCCGGGGCTAATGGACGGCGGAACGAGGACATTGACTCAAGGGCACCTTGATTCGGACGCTGCGACGAATAAGCCCGAGCTCGACCAACCGTTATCCACGCACCACGAGGACGGAACATTCCAGGCGGTCGACGACGTGCTTCGCCGTGCTGCCGAGGAAGAACTCTTCCAGCGCCGTGTGGCTACGATGCCCCACCACCACCAGCGTGTAATCGCCCTGCTTCGCCGTGCTGACGATAGCGTCGTCCGGTGACTCGAGGGAGGTGATCACGTTGACTTCCGCAATCCCGCACTCGCGGGCAGCGGCGGCACCCTGCTCAGCGATCTCCACTCCGTGCCCTTCGTCCAGTGCCAGGGTTACCCGTCCATCCTCGCGCACCAGCCGGTCGGCGGCGGCGGTGATGAGGGTGATGGCACCGTTGAGGGCCTTCGCCAGCTTGCAGGCTTGAGCCAATGCATTTCGGGAGGCGGGCGATCCGTCGTAACCCACCAGCAGTCGTTCCATGTAAGTTCTCCTTTGAAGCCTGAGCTGTTGCGAGCAAGACGCTACGCGACTTCGGCATAAGGGAGCCGGAGTCCTTGCGGACAACCGGCTCCCTTAGGTCCGCCCCTGCCTTCAACCGGACAGGCCGGGATGGAGAGATTGAGAGATAGAGTGATGGAGAGACGGAACAACCTCCGGCTTTCAGCCGATCCGCATTTCGACGCGCGGCTGAGTAGTCTCTACTCACTTCATTTGCGCGCAAAGCGCGCAGGATTCGGCTCAAGCAGGCTGGAGGCCAGCCAGCTCCGGGATGAGGACGAGTTCCCGCAGCTTCAGAGCCGCGAGGACAACCTCCTGTCCGAACTTGGTC
>JANPLG010000145.1:0-2684 GCA_031426395.1 Actinomycetes bacterium | reverse complement strand
CTCTGTCTCTCCATCCCTCTGTCTCTCCATCCCTCTGTCTCTCCATCCCTCTGTCTCTCCATCCCTCTGTCTCTCCATCCCTCAATCTCTCCCTCGCCCCCTCGCCCCCTCGCCCCCTCGCCCCCTCGCTCTGACGGTCATCCACGGAGAGGGATCGTCGCGCCGGGCGGTCAACCCCATCGCGGGTAAGGACTGCGTGCTGCCGTCCGCCCCGCCGCCACGGGAGTCTGCCGATGAAGACCGACCAGCGCGCCCTCCGCTTCGGAGCTTTTGCCCCTGTTGTTGCCCTCGCGCTGCCGCTGAGCGCGGCGGTGATGGCTGCGCAGGCGCCGGAACCGCTGCCCAAGGAGGACGGCTATCGCGGGATCTGGTACTCCAACCAGGCAACCAAGGACGAGTACCGCTTCAAGTACAGCGGTGGCATGGCGACCTATCCGCAGCAGCACGTCCCCATCGCCATCTACGCGCCGAAGGTCAGGAAGACGTTCTTCGTCTACGGCGGCACGTCACGCGAGAAGCGCAACCTGCTGCACCTTGTCTCCTATTTCGACCACGCCACCGGCACGGTCCCCCGCCCGACGATCCTCCTCGACAAGCAGACGGATGACGCCCACGATAATCCAACGCTGCAGATCGACGACCAGGGCTACCTTTGGGTATTCTCCAGCTCCCACGGGACCGCGCGCCCTTCCTACATCCACCGCAGCCTCAAGCCTTATTCAATCGACGGCTTCGAGTTGGTTCAGAAAACCAACTTCTCCTACACGCAGCCGTGGTGGGTGCCGGAACAGGGCTTCCTCTTCTTACATACGCGCTACGGCAGCGGCACCGCCGGCACCACGGGCGTCCGCGGCCTCCACTGGATGACCAGCCCGGACGGACGCGAATGGTCGAAGCCAGAGCTGTTGGCGAACATCGGACAGGGCGACTACCAGGTCTCGTGGCGGCATGGCAAGCGCGTGGCGACCGCCTTCGACTACCATCCTGCGCCGCTGGGGCTGAACGCGCGGACCAACATCTACTACGTGGAAACTGCGGACGGCGGCAAGACATGGACCAATGTCCGCGGCGAGGCAGTCGCCCTTCCGCTGACGACGCCCGCGAACGGGGCGTTGGTTCGAGACTACGCCTCCGAGAAGCGGCTGGTCTATCTGAAGGACGTCAACTTCGACGCGGCGGGCAAGCCGGTCATCCTCTACCTCACCAGCAAGGGCTTCGCGCCGGGGCCAGCCAGCGGCCCGTATGAATGGTGGACCGCCCGCTGGACCGGCTCCGGGTGGGATTACCGCGCCTTCACCATCTCGGATCACAACTACGACCACGGCTCCCTGGCGATCGAGCCGGGCACCACGCCCAACGATGGCAAGCCGGCAACTCCAGAGAGGTGGAGAGTGATCGCGCCAACGGAGCCGGGGCCGCAGCCGTTCGGCACCGGGGGCGAGATGGTGCTCTGGGCGAGCCGAGACCAGGGCCGCAGTTGGCAGCGGGAAAAGCAGCTCACGCGGGGCAGCGCCCGCAACCACACCTACGCCCGCCGGCCCGTGAATGCCCACCCGGACTTCTACGCGCTCTGGGCCGATGGGAACGCCCGCGAGCCGTCTCCCTCCGCGCTCTACTTCACCAATCGATCAGGGGACCAAGTACTGCGGCTGCCGGAACGAATGGAGGGTCTCACGGCCCGCCCAGAAGTAGTTGCCCTACCGCCGAAGTAAGAATTTGCAATTGTCAGTTTGCAATTGTCAATTTGCAATTCCCGAACCGCGACCGTTAGGGAGCGGCCTGCGACCGGTCACTCGGAGGCGGATTGCGTGCCGAGTGCGAGGGTGAGGTGGGCTCACACGTCGGCTACCATGATCGAACGCAGCGCTGAGGCTGCTGGCTATGGGCCGTGGCGTGCGACCGGTCATATCTGGATGTGGTGACAGCGAAACTGTGGAATATCCTGACTTCAGCCAGCCCGTATCTCAATCCGAAATCCGAAATTGACTGACCGAGCGCGGAAAACACAATCACCCGCGCACCTGCAAGGGTTTGGCGGAACATGATGCGTGGGAGAGTGAGGCGGGTGCTCCAGCTTCCCACTGGCAGCCAGGTTCCCCGTCGGCAGCGCGCGGTGCTGCGTCGGCGGGATAGTATTGGCCAGGGTTGCAGCCGGTGATCGGATTGAAGGACAGATATGGCCGAGAGCGTGGACATCGCGATTGTCGGGGCGGGAGTGGCGGGACTGGCGGCGGCGGCGCTGGCAGCGCGGGACGGCGCGTCCGTCCGCGTCTTCGAGCAGGCGCCATCGCCCGGCGGGGCCGCGCTCATCGCGGGGGAGCAGTTCAGCCCCACCGCAAGCCTTGCCCCGCCGGTGGTGACGGGCATCGGCCCCAAGGGGCAGTTGCGGCGGCTGCTGGGCCACCTCGGCATCGCCGATCGGTGCCCCGTCCGCCCCATCCAGGCGCTCGACCCCGCTTACGCCGTTCGGCTGCCGGAGCACTCCTACGTGGCTTCCGCCAACCCGGAGCGGTTTCGTCAGGAACTCTCCGTCCTCTGGCCCGGAGAGGCGCCGCGCATTGAGGCCGCGCTCTCCGTCCTCGACCGGCTCGGCGAGGAGTACGGCCAGATCGATGCCGCCATCGCTGGGCAGGCACCGCTCGGACCGCTGCTCGCGAAATGGCACGACGAGCCGCTCTCCGCCC
>JANPLG010000144.1:0-6082 GCA_031426395.1 Actinomycetes bacterium | reverse complement strand
GCGCGGCACCGGCTACCCGGACATCATTCTGGCCAACGACTACGGCGTCACCGAAGTCTGGGCCAACGAAGATGGGAAGCGCTTCCGCGAGATCGGTCGCTCGGTCGGCATTGCGGAGCGACCGAAGAGCGGGATGAACGTCTCCTTCGCCGATGTCCGCAA
Source organism: Actinomycetes bacterium (assembly GCA_031426395.1). GTDB lineage: Bacteria > Armatimonadota > SYMT01 > SYMT01 > SYMT01 > JANPLG01. The sequence continues at coordinate 5,920 of JANPLG010000144.1, read as the reverse complement.
CGAGGGGCGCTTCGGCATCTACATCAGCAACATCACGGAGCCAGGCCTCCTGATGCAGGGGAACAACCTCTGGATGCCGGTGGTCGGCACGGAAGGCAGCAGCCTTCGCTTCCTCAACGAGGCGGGATCACTCAACGTGGAAGACGGCGGCTGGAGCTTCGGCGCGCAGTGGGGCGACTTCAACAACGACGGCTGGCAGGACCTCTACTGCGCCAATGGCTACATCTCCGCCGGCGAGGAGAGCTACTGGTACGATTTCAGCAAAGTCGCCCTCGGCAGCGGCGGGATCATTGAGGACGCGAAGAACTGGCCTCCTATCGGCAACCGCAGCCATTCCGGCAACCAGCGAAAGCGCCTCTGCCTCAACAAGCAGGGCGATGGCTTCGCGGATGTTGCTGCGGATGTAGGCGTGACCGACACCTTCGACGGGCGCGCCGTCGCCCTGGCCGACTTCCAGAACCGGGGCGCGCTGGACATCGTGGCGGCGCACCAGAAGGGACCGCTCCTCTTCTACCGCAACTCCGTGGACCCCGCTCGCAACTGGGTCAGCTTCTCCCTGGAAGGGACGCGCAGCAACCGGAGCGCCATCGGGGCGGAGGTGCGGCTCCACTGGGACGGGAAAGTTCAGTTGCAGCAGATTTCCGGCGGCGTCGGTTTCAGCTCTCAGAACAGCCGGAAGCTGCACTTCGGCCTGGGCACCGCCAAGCAGGTGGACAAGGTTGTCATCCGCTGGCCCTCGGGGCAGGAGCAGACCCTCACCGCTCCTGAGATCGGCAAGCCGCACGCAGTCAAAGAACCGGCGTAGAAAGTAGACCGGGATGAGCACCGAACCTCTCACCCTTAAAGCCAGCGGGAACACATCAGCCGTCGCGGACGCGCCTGCCGCCAACGTCGACGGCAAGGCCGGTCCACGAACCGGGCTGAAGTTTGATCAGCGCTACCTCGCGCCGCTCTTCATCACCCTCATCCTGCTGGTCGCCCACTTCGTCTACGGAGCGCTGAAAAGCCCGCTCCACACCGGGGCGGCCATTGCCACGGCTATCCTGGTGGAAGCGGCGCTGGGATGGTACCTGACCGGTCGTGTGCCGCACCTCGCCAGCGCCTACGTCTCGGGGATCAGCGCTGGGATCCTGGTGCGCACGGAGGCGATCTGGCCTTTCGTCCTCACCGCAGCCATCGCCATTGCTTCCAAGTACGTCCTGCGATGGAAGGGGCGGCATCTCTGGAACCCGACCAATTTCGCGATATCGGCGATGCTGGTCCTGGCTCATGGACAGATGGCGACCCTGGGAGCCGAGTTCGACAACAAGCTGCTCCCCTTCGCGGTGGTGGCGATAGTGGGATGCTTCATCGTCTCACGGGTGAAACGGCTGCATATGTCGGTGATCTATGTGGGCTCGTTCGTGCTCTTCGCATGGGTGCGCAGCATGATCAACGGTCACCCTTTCCTGGCCGAAGTCGCGCCGATCACCGGCCCGATGTACATGCTCTTCACTTTCTTCATGATCACGGACCCCAAGACCACCGTGACCAGCTTCCGGGGGCAGTGCCTGGTGGCGTTCCTGGTCGCCGCCGCAGAGTGCGCCCTCCGACTGGACCAGAACGTCCACGCCGCCTACTACGCGCTCTTCTTCGTCGGACCCATCGCCAACATCACCGAGATCTGGTGGAAAGAGCGAACCGCCCGCCGATCAGCGTCGGCCTCGGCGGTGCCTGCCGCGACTGGGTGAAGCTTTCGCCTACAAACCGACAGTGGTAGAATTCCTACCGCCGTCAATTGAGCCAGCGGCCTGGATCGCACGCCCCAAGCTGCCTGCTTTGGAACGCCCGTTTCGTCACTCCCTGCGTGGGGAGTGACGTTTTTTCGTCGTTTCCTTGCCGGAGAAGGAAGCTCCGACCGACCCAATCGATCCCTTGACTCCGATGTTTTGCAATCTGGACCTTGGCAAGCCTTAACTTTCCTGGCATCAGAAGGTGATGCACAATGGTCAGGGAACTTATAGGTGATGTTGATTGCGGGACGGAGGTAGGGTCCATGCGTGAGTGGAAGAAGCGTCAGTTTCAAAGCGCGGGCGGCGCGCGGATGGCCCGCGGACTGTGGGCACTGGTGCTCGCCCTCGGTGGGCTCGCTGTCATGAACGCAGCTCAGGCCGCCTTCGTGAACATCAGCCGCGTCAGTGTGGCCAGCGACGGCTCGCAAGGACTGAACGGCGTCTGCACCCGCGTGGGCGTCTCCGACAATGGCCGCTGGGTGGTGTTCGACAGCACCATGGACAATCTGGTGCCGGGCGATACCAACGGCCAGAGCGACATCTTCCTGCACGATCGGACCACGGGAGCCACCAGCCGCATCAGTGTGGATGTTCTGGGCCAAGAAGTGATTGCTTTCAGCGCCGAGCCCGCGATCAGCGGAGACGGCAATGTCATCGCCTGGGTAAGCAACGGTGAGTTCACGCCGAATGCCGCCGGCCGCTCGCATGTCTTTGTTCACGATCGCACCGCTCAGACGGTGGAGTTGGTCGACCGCAACACGGCCGGTGACCAGGGCATCTACGATTCCAACAAGCCGTCCCTGAGCTACGACGGCCGCTACGTTGCCTTCATCTCCAGTTCCTTTAACCTGGTTGACGGCGACACCAACGACATGACTGATGTCTTCGTCCGAGACCGGCAGACGCAAGTGACTGAGCGCGTCAACCTCAGCACGGCTGGAGAGCAGTCAAACGCCACGGGCGGTGGGTACCCTCACGGCTGCGGTATCTCCCGCGACGGTCGCTACGTCGGTTTCACGGACTACGGCTCGAATCTCGCGGACACTAACGACGTCAACGGCTGGCATGACGCCTTCCTTCACGATCGGCAACTCGGCACCACCGAGATGATCAGCGTCACTCCGGGCGGCCTCGCCGCGAACGACGGAAGCGACTTCGTCGGTGTCTCCGACGATGGCCGCTATGTGACGTTCTTCTCCATCGCGGGCAATGTGGTCGCCGGTGATCTTAATGGCGTAACGGACATGTTCGTGCGCGACCGTCAGACCGGAACCACTCAGCTGGTCAGCGTGAGTTCGACGGGCGCGCAGGGATTCGGCTTCAGCTTCAACTTCAACTACACCGGCGGTATATCCGGCGACGGCCGTTTCGTTGTATTCGGCTCTCACTCGAACAATCTGGTTCCCGGCGACACAGGACAGTTCGACGTCTTCATTCGGGATCGATCCGCGAATACCACCGAACGCCTGAGCCGCAACAACCAGGGGCAGCAGCCCAACGGGCACTCCAGCGTCTATGGCCCGGCCATCAGCGGAGACGGCACAGCCGTCGTCTTCATTTCCACCGCCACCAACCTGGTGCCAAACGATACCAATGATACGGACGATGTCTTCGCCGTCACCTATGCCCCGGGCGTCGCCAACCGCGCGCCGGATGCGGCGGCCGGTGCGGACCAGGTGCTGGCCATTCCCCATGACGGTACGCCGGTCACCAACACCGTCCAGGTGAACGTCAACGGTAACGGCTCCACGGACCCGGACAACGACTCGCTCACCTATCAGTGGCGAGACATCAACGGCAACGTCCTCGGTGCCACCCCTGCAATTCAGGCCACCCTCGGTGCCGGGACCCATCTGCTGACGCTGAACGTCACCGATCCCGGCGGGCTGTTTGATGAGGACAGCGTCCAGATCACCGTCCAGGCCGAGCCGAATGCCGCGCCGGTACCGAACGCGGGTCCCGATCAGACCATCACCACGGATGAGACGGCGGCCAAAGTAGTTCTGGATGGCTCTGGATCCTCGGATCCAGACGGAGATCTGATTGCCTGGCGGTGGAAATCCGATGCCGGCCAGATAGGCCTGGGGCGCAAGCCTACGGTTTCCCTCAACCAAGGACAGCACAACATCCGACTGTTCGTGACCGACACCTACGGCGTGGAGCGAACGGATGAAGTGTCGATCACGGTGAACTCGGGCCTCGCCGGCGGGAACTTCCCGCTGTAGGTGATGGCCATCTCCAGCAGGGTCATTGAACTCCGCTTCCGGGATCCTAGCCGCAAAGAAACCCGGTTTGAAGTCGAGCGCTCCGTGGGGGACTCCACGCGGTTCGTGAAGGTCGCGTCCCTGCCTGCCTCCAGCGGCAGCGGAAAGACCGTGAAGTACCGCGACACGATTCCGCAGCAGGACGGACAGCCGTCCGTGGCCGCAGTGGGGACGCGGTACTACTACCGGGTGCGAATGTTCCAGCCCGGAAAGCCGATCTACTCTGGGGTCCGGTGGAGTTTCACCATGGGTCCGCCGACCGGGCTCGACATCGGCGATCACACTTTGATCTCGGAAGTCTCCTTTCCCCTGGTCTGGAACAACCCGGCTTTCGGCGAGGATGGCGTCGAGATTGAGAAGTCCGAGCAGCTGAACGGCGCCCTTCAAGTCACTTTGCTGCCGCGCATCCCGGGCGGCAACGTCACCAGCGCGCTGCTCACCTCGCTCGCGCCGAATCGCTATCACCAGATCAGGGTGCGTAGCTACCACGCCAACGGCGTCTCTGATTGGTCAACGCAATTGGCCTTCTTCACCCCTCCGGACTTCAGCAGCATCACGATGGACGGGCGGATGCTGGTGGATACGCCGAGCCTGTTGTTTCCGTCGACTTCGCTGGGCGGCGAATCACTCCTGGTGGCGAGAGTTGGCAACCTCAGTCCGGACGATAACACAGGCACCAGCCTCAGGCTCTGGAAGTGCCTCCCCACCCCCTTGGCCCCGCGCAATCAGGATCCAGGCGTTCGTGCTGGATTTCACGTGGGTCGCGGTCGGGACGATCTGAACCCGACTTTCATCGACCCGTTACAGCTCCATCGTTTCGATGTCCGCTTCCGTGTCGGAAGCAGGGTGCCACCGAGCGTCTCGTCCGTTGCCGGTCGGTTGATCCTCTATTCCAACGATCCGAACCAACGCGTGGTCGCCATCACGCTCAGCGGAGGCGTCAGGTAAACCCAGTGTCAGATCAAAACCCAGGCAACCCTCAAGTAGGCCGGCGGGACGTCCTTCGTTTCGTGCTGCGCTCCGGCGCAGTGCTCGGCTTGACTCGCATCGCTGATCCGGAACCCCTTGAGGCGGCGGAACTCTCGGTGGAGTTCCAGCAAGGCAACCTCAGTGGCGGTATCTTCGACGGCTGGAAGGCCCTGCTCGCCATCACGGGTCGTGCAGTGCGCGGGACGGTCTACGACCCTGCCGAGACGGGCAACGGTCGGATCTCCGGCTACCGCGTGCGAGGCACCGCCACAGGTAAGGTGCTTGAGCTCGACTTCTTCGAGATCGAGGACATCGGCTTCGATGCCTCGGTGGGCGGGGGCCGCGGCAAAGAGAAGAAGAACGGCAAGACCGTCACCAACTTCGAAGTGGGAGGCGAGAGGGCCGGGCCGCGCGGCGAGAAGAAGGGCGGCGCGATGGTCTCGAAGGATGTCCCGGTCTCGAAGGCGCAGAATCGCGACCTCTCGGGCACCTATGCCGGATCACTCACCGATCCAGACACCGGAGAAACGCTCCGAGAGTTTGTAATCGTTGCAGCGGCCAACGGAAAGTTCACTGTGAGCGACCCCACCGGCCGTTCCGGTCCGAGGGGCGTTACCCAACTCTCTGGTCGGTTCGGCGCGGCGCGAGACGGGTCTGTGTTGTTTGCGCTGGCCCTGCCGAAGATGGGCACGGAGGATCTCGGGTTCGACCCTTCCGAGGCAAATGTGCTGGTGCCCCGAGGAGAAGCTCGTGCCGCCGCGCGCGGCGAGTCAACCGAGCTTTGGGATTGTCTTTTCGCCACCTGCGGTCGTTTTGGATGCGGAGAGCGCTTCAGTCTGGGCATTGACGTGTTGTTCCGTGATGGAGAACGATCCGAAGGCATAGAGGGTGCTACGGTCAATCTTTCGGGCAGTG
>JANPLG010000143.1:0-5984 GCA_031426395.1 Actinomycetes bacterium | reverse complement strand
GACGGTCCGGGTCGAGATCGGAGAGGTGGAGGGCGTCCCCGTGGCCGAGACGGGTGGAGTAGAGCGGCGAGCCGTCATGGTCCAGCGCCATCGCTCCGTAGATCACCTCGTCCTTGCCATCGCCATCCACGTCTCCAATGCTCAGATTATGATTGCCCTGTCCCTCGTACTCGCGCAGTTCCGGCTTCCCGCGCGTATCGAACGCCCAGGCGCGGGTGAGCTTGCCGTCCCGCCAGTTCCACGCCTGCAGCGCCGTGCGGGCGTAGTAGCCACGGCATAGGAGTAGTGAGGGCCGCCGGCCGTCGAAGTGACCGACTCCCATCAGGAAGCGGTCGACACGGTTGCCGTAGCGGTCGCCCCAGTCTTCCACCCGGTCCCGGGGAATGTAAGGGCCGCGGCTCACTTCTTTGCCGGTGCGGCCATCAAAGATGGAGAGGAACTCCGGTCCCTTCAGGATGTAGCCGGTTTGCGGATTGACGTAGTCCGTCCGCCCATCCCCATCCGTATCCCCGATGGCGGCACCGGTTCCGTCGACCGTCCCCTCAGCGGTGCGGACTGCCACCTCCGCTCGCCCGTCCCCATCAAAGTCATAGGCGATGAAGGGCGTGTAGTGCGCGCCTTCCCGGATGTTTTTGCCGAGGTCGATCCGCCAGAGGAAGCTACCATCCAGGCGATACGCCTCCAGCTTGGTGCTTCCGGGGCAAACGCCGGCCTGGGAATTGTCGAAGCCGCGCCGCTCCTGCTTGACGATGATCTCGTACTCACCGTCCCCGTCGAGGTCGGCGGCAGCCGCGTCGTTGGGCGTGTAGCCCTCCGGCGTGCGGAGCGGCACGGAGAGATAGGGCTTGGCCACACCGGCCGCCAGGACAAAGGGGGCGCTCACCGCCCCTTCCTTCCCGCCTTCCACGGTTCGCACCTGATAGCTCCAGGCCTGCTCTCCGGGCGCCTCACGGTCCTCCCAGCAGGTTCCGCCCGTGAGTGACGTCGGATTCAGCTTACGGGGCGGCTGGCCGGTTGTGGAGCGGTAGAGGCTAAAGCGGACGCCTGCCGGGTCGGTGGCCAGCAGCCGCCAGCAGACCAGGACGGAGCCGTCCTCGCGACGCACCGCAACCACCCCTCGCCCCAGCCGCTCCATTCGACGCGAAGGCGGAGCCGCCTGGATGCTCCGGGAGGGCTGGCCAACCGCTGCGGTCACTCCGCCCGCGATGAGTAGCGGGATCATCCACCGTCGACAGTTCATAGCCTCGTCTCTGCCCGGCGCGCCCGTGGCTCACGATTCGATCACTCCCATGTTCCTGCGTTCGCGGTTCGCCGGTCGAGTTCGGCCACCCTGCCCCCAATTCGCGGATGAACCAGATGGGTCAGTGATCGATGGAGAGATTGAGGGATGGAGAGACCCACGGAGCGACAGTGAGACACGCAATCTCCCGATTACAGCCAAGCCACATCCGCGACCATTCTGTAGAATGATGCAGTGATTCTACAGAATGGGTGGCGCTACTGAAGTGGGACCGGTATCGTAGTGGCGTGCCGATCGCGCAGGGCGATGACCCATTCGGATCAAACGTTCAACTATGCCCGCTTCCACTGCTGAAACCTGGGATCACGGTCAGCGCCGCCTCGCAATTGTCGATTCGCTGTTGCGCGACGTGTTCCTCGGGCGGCTCTACGCCGGCCAGCACCTGGTAACGCGGGAATTGGCGGAGCGCTTCGGCGTCAGCCACACGCCGATCCGGGAGGCTCTCATCGCGCTGGCGGGTATCGGCGTGGTGGACCTCCTGCCCAACCGAGGCGCGGCAGTGCGCCATGTGACGAGCCGGGACATTGAGGAGATCTGCCACGTCCGGCGCGTACTGGAATGCGACGCAGTCCGCAGCGCGTGCGGCAACGTCTCCCTTGCCGAACTGGGCAACTTGGCCCGTGAACTGGAGTCGCTGACCTCCGCCGATCCTCGTGATCCCTGCTTCGTGGAGCGCGCCCGCGCCACCGACAACCGGCTGCACGACCTGATTGCGGCCACATGCGGCAACGCCTTCCTGGGCGCGGAGTTGACCCGGCTCAAGTTCCTCTTCCGCGCCTTCCGGGACGTCTCCTGGGAGCATGCCGAAGCGGGCAATTGTCTGGGTCGTGTGGCGGAGGAGGCGCGGGAGCATCTCGCCATCGTGACCACGCTTCAGGCTGGCAGCCCTGCCGACGCTGTCCGCGCCATGGCCCTGCACATCGACGCTGGATGCCGCTACTGGACGCGCGCGGTGGCTGAGGGCACGGAGCGCCCGCCCGCACTACGGAACGGCGGCACCCGCAGTGGGAGCGCTCGGCCCACGCGTCAACGGCCGGCAGCATCCGTCGGCGCGGCAGCACCTGTCTCCTGAAATACGTAGTAATTATCAAATGACCGTCAAGCCGGCGGTTGTTACAACCCTGACGAGCAAGGACCTTCGATGAGGCAGCCGAAACCCACTCAACCGAGCCACTTAAATGGCAAGCCGTCGGGCCGTAAAAACCGCAAGCCGGCCCGACGCCAGGCTCTGGCGTGGAGCGCCGTGATGGCGGCTCCCCTGGTGGCCGCACTCTGGAGCCAGGCGTCGCTGGAAGCGGCCCCGGCTCTGGGGAAGCTCCAGTACAACCGGGACGTGCGTCCGATCCTGGCCGAGAACTGCTTCGCGTGTCACGGCCCGGACTCAGCTGCTCGCAAGGCGAACCTCCGCCTCGACCGTGCGGCGGATGCGATGCAGGTGACGAGCGGCCGCGCCGCCATCGTGAAGGGTAACCCAGGCGCGAGTGAGTTCATCAAGCGCATCCTCGGGAACGGTCCGCTGATGCCGCCGAAGGCCTCCCACAAGACGCTCACCAAGGTGCAGATCGATGTCCTCAAGCGGTGGGTGGCGCAGGGTGCCGAGTACGAAGAGCACTGGGCCTACATTCCTCCGCGCCGGCCCTCGCTGCCGGTGGTGAAGAACGGTGCCTGGGCGAAGAATCCGATCGACCGCTTCGTGCTGGCACGCCTGGAAGCTGCGGGCATCAAGCCGGCTGCGGAAGCGGATCGCCGCACGCTCGCACGTCGCCTCAGCTTCGACCTGCTCGGTCTCCCGCCGGAGCCGGCCGACGTCGAGGCATTCGTCAACGACAAGTCGCCCAACGCCTACGAGAAGTTTGTCGACAAGCTCATGGCGTCCCCGCAGTGGGGTGAGCACCGGGGCCGCTACTGGCTGGATGCGGCGCGGTACGCGGACACCCACGGCATCCACTTCGACAACTTCCGGGAGGTGTGGGCCTATCGGGACTGGGTGATCCAGGCGTTCAACAAGAACATGCCGTTCGACCAGTTCACGGTCGAGCAGCTCGCCGGTGACCTCCTGCCCAACCCGACCCTCGACCAGCTCGTGGCTTCCGGCTTCAACCGGCAAAACATCACCACCAACGAGGGTGGGGTGATCCAGGAAGAGTACCTGGTGCTCTACACCCGCGACCGGACGGAGACCGCCAGCCAGGTCTGGCTTGGAACCACGACCGGTTGCGCCGTCTGCCACGACCACAAGTTCGACCCGGTCTCGCAGAAGGAGTTCTATTCCCTGGCGGCCTTCTTCAACAACTCCACGCAGGGCGCGATGGATGGCAACATCAAGGACACGCCGCCCATCATCCCGGTGCCGATGTCCGAGGATCGCGAGCGCTTCACTCAGGTGCAGGCGGAACTGAAGACGGTGCGCACTCAGGCTGATGCCCGTAAACAGACGGCCCGCGCGGAGTTCGAGACGTGGGTGAAGAGCCCCGATGCAGCAGCGGTCTCCGCCAAAGTACCATCTAAGGACCTCAGCCTCCACCTGCCCCTCTCCGAAGGCCAGGGCCGCGAGATCTCCGGAACGCTGAACGGCGAGCCGATCAAGGCCACGCTGACCGCCGATGCTGGCTGGACCAACGGGTACGTCGGGGCGAAGGCCTACACCCGGCAGAACAACAGCACGCTGGAGGTTCCCGGGGCAGGGGATTGGGATACGAACCAGCCGTTCACCGTCTCCGCCTGGCTCTGGATCCCGAACGTCAACACCAGCGGTGCCGCCGTGGCCCGGTTGGACGACGGAAACGATTTCCGCGGCTGGGACCTCTGGCTGGAGGGCGGGAAAGTCGGGACGCACATCATCAACAAGTGGCCCGAGAGCGCCTTGAAGGTGATCTCTCGCACGCAGCTCAAGGCGCGCCAGTGGCAGCATGTCACGATCAGCTACAACGGCGCGGGCAACCCTGGCGGCGTCAAGATCTTCATCGACGGCGCCGCGCAGCCGACGGATACGGCGAATGACACGCTGAAGGGAACGGTCCGCACCACGGTGCCGCTCAAGCTGACTCAGCGGCATACGTCGTCGCCGGTGAATGGCGTGGCGCTTCAGGACCTGCGCCTCTACAATCGCAGCCTCTCCGACGCTGATGCCACGCTCCTCGCGCGCGGCACTCGGGCGGTGTGGCTGGTCGGTCGCGGTAGCGCCCTCTCCACGCCGGAGAAGGACGAGCTGTTCAACTGGTGGCTGCCGGGTCAGGACGAACAGTACCGCATCCTGACCACGAAGGTAGCCGCCCTGGAAGGCGAGGAGCGAGCGATCCGCTTCCGCGGGACCATTGCGCACGTCTCCAACGAGAAGGCGGGGGACGCGATGGCGTTCATCCTCTTCCGAGGGGATTACGACAAGCGCCGAGACCCGGTGAAGGCGGAGACGCCGGCCTTCCTCCCCACCTTCCCGACCGACCAGCCGAAGAACCGGCTCGGCCTGGCGCGCTGGCTGCTACAGCCGGATCAACCGCTCACCACCCGCGTGACGGTGAACCGGTTCTGGCAGGAGGTCTTCGGACAGGGGCTGGTCCGCACGGCGGGCGACTTCGGCATTGCCGGCGAGCAGCCGAGTCACCCGGAATTGCTGGACTGGATGGCGATGGAGTTCCGCGAAGGCGGCTGGGACATTAAGAAGTTCTTCAAGCTGATGGTCACCAGCGCCACCTACCGGCAGGCTGCAACCGTCACCCCCGAGAAACGCGTGAAGGACGCCTCCAATAGGCTCATGTCGCGCGGCCCGCGCTTCCGGATGGACGCCGAGATGGTCCGGGACAGCGCGCTGGCTGCGAGCGGACTTCTGGTCAAGAAGCTCGGCGGGCCAAGCGTCAAGCCATACCAGCCGGACGGGGTCTGGGAAGCGGTCGCCATGATCGGGAGCAACACCCGGGACTACAAGCGCGACACCGGTGAGAACCTCTACCGGCGGAGCATGTACACTTTCTGGAAGCGGAGCGCCCCGCCGGCATCCCTCGACATCTTCAACGCGCCGAACCGCGAGACATGCGCCGTGCGCCGTGAGCGGACGAACACGCCGCTCCAGGCGCTCGTCACCCTGAACGACGTTCAGTTCGTAGAAGCGGCCCGCCACCTGGCAACGCGCACGCTCAAGGAGGGTGGCGCGACGGACGAGGCACGGATCGATTACATGGCCCGCCTCCTCCTAGCGCGCTCATTCCGGCCGGAAGAACTGGCCGTGGTGAAGCGCAGCCTGATGGACCTGATGGGGCACTATCAGGGCAACGAGAAGGATGCGAAGGCGCTCATCACGATGGGCGATAGCAAGCCTGACGCAACCCTGGAACCACAGCGGCTAGCGGCCTGGACGATGCTCGCCAACCAGTTGATGAACCTGGACGAAGTGCTGAGCAAGTAGCCCGATTCGGACTTTTGACACAGAGGGACACAGATGGGACGGATGGACACAGACAGAGGGAAATGATGGGTGTCGTGCGTTTGTTTACCGCAGCGCACCTCCCCTACTGTGTCCCTCTGGAAACTCTGTGGCCGCCTGTGTCAATGCTCCCGGAGAGCCACCATGAATCCGATTGTTAAAGAGTGGGTGAAGATGGAGACGCGGCGCCAGTTCCTCTCGAAAGGGATGAACGCGCTGGGTTGGGCCGCGCTGAGCAGCCTGGCGATGAACGAGGCGCGCGCCGGC
>JANPLG010000142.1:0-2796 GCA_031426395.1 Actinomycetes bacterium | reverse complement strand
TGGCCTGCTCAGGGCGTCCTTCGAATCCCTGGGCAAGCTCGGCAACAATCTGAATGGTCAAGTTGATACTCCTACGGTCCTGCTTACGCGCACCCCGTGGCGGGCCACATGAACCCTCTTCATCCGCAATGACGGGCGCTCCACGCAAAGATACGTCAGATAGGCACAAAGCAGAGAGAGCCCGGTCAACACCAGCGCCTGCTCTGTCAGTTGGGGAATCACCTTCATCCAATAACCATGCCAAGCGTAAAGGCCATAGGACAGGAGGCCTAGCGTAGTCAGCACCGTGACCGTGCGTCCCTTCCTCACAGCCTGGGCAGCGTGCGCGACGATCAGTGCCACGATTGCTCCGTCGACCAGGACGATGCCGATCCAAGACCAGAAGCGATGGGGGTGACGGTGGTAGAGGAAGTTCGTCGCCACCACCAGCGCCACTGCGATCGCCAAAGCCCAGAGGAACCGGGATCTGCTGGGTTGTGCTTGCGCGGTCATCCTGCACGCGATCATGCCCGCAAGGAAATGCGGGAGGCAGGCCACGAGGTTACGCCCATCGAACGACCAGCCCAATTTCCTGGCAGCGTAGACGCTCCAGGCAATACAAGTGAAGTAGAAGAGAACAGGGACCCAGAAGTAGGAGATCCGCCTTTCGGAGAGCAAAGGGATGACCAGGAGCGGCGCCAGGAGGTAGAAGTGCAGCTCGATGCCGAGTGTCCAGAACACGCCGTTCAGCACATAGTCCTGGTTGAACTGCATCGCCAGCAGTTGGGCGGGCAGTTGCTCCAGCGAGAACGGGCTGGAACCCGTCCGCACCATCTCCGTCGCCCAGCCCACGAGCGTCAGCGTCAGGAAGATCGGGTAGATGCGCAGGAACCGGTTGATGTAGAAATCCTTCAGGTCCTGTGCATCAAATCCATAGCGTCCATGAACAAAGCCGTGGGCTATGACATAGCCTGAAATGCCGAAGAAGATCCAGACGGCGGTCCGGCCTGGAATGTTCATCCACGCCGGGTAAGGTTCCAGGTAACCACCGGCATGCCAGAAAACGACACTCAACGCGGCGATGCCCCGCACCATGAGCAACAGGTCGGCCTGATCCTCGCTGGCAAGCGGCGCGGGCTTTGCTGGAAGTGCGTCCACAGTCATGGGATTCAGCCTGCTCAGCTCAGGCGCCGAGCAGCGGCCAGCGCGCCGGGTTCAGCAAATCTTCGGAGTCGGTGTCGATGCCGGCAGGCGCTTCCAGCGGCACCTGAAAGGCTGCGGCCAGAATCTGCGCGAGTTGACCGCGGGACTGGACGCCGACGACCACTTTTGCGACCTCGGCGCGCGAGGTTGCATAGCGCACGCATGCCTCGGTAGCGGATATCCCCCGCTCATCAAGCCAGCCGTGCCACGCCCGCCACAAGCTTTTCCAACGGTCGAACTTTGCAGGACGGTCTTCCTCCGGCATCAGCAGCAACCCCTGGAGGAAGGCGGACCGGGTGTGCACCTCGACCCCCCTGTCCGCCAACCGTGCCATCCAGCCCGACGTGATGAGGCGCCGGTCAAGGATGCTCAGTGGAGCCTGGACGAGGTCGAAATCGAAGTGCCTGAATAGGGAGTCCAGTTCCTCTGGCCCGTAGACCGAGATGCCGACCTTGGCGATCACGCCGTCGGCCTTGAGCCGCCGTAGCGTTTCGTAGACCTGGTCGCCTCCGGCGCCAAGCAATTGGGCGGGGCGGTGCAGCAGGATGGCGTCGAGGCTTTCCTGCCGAAGCCTTGCCAGGGAACTGTGGACCGCGCGCAGCGCCCAGTCGGACGCGCTCACGCCGGCTTCGATCTCGGGCGGCAACTTCGAGACGATCCGCCAGCCGTCGACGTTGGCGTTTCCCAGGACGGATTCACTCACCCCGTACGCCGCAGCGGTGTCCAGGGTGTCGATGCCCTGGCTTCGGGCCAGCGCCAGGATGGCCGACACTTCCCCCTGCGGCACCATTCCCGCAGCATTGGCCACTCCGTAGTCCAGCCCGAACTGGACTGTTCCCAGCGCCAGTTTCAAGCGATCGCCTCCCCAGGTTCGTGGGGATGCCCGGTCATCCCACCAACTCCCGAAAAGCGTCAATCACTTGCTGCTGCTGTTCGTCCGACAGGGCGTAGTAGATCGGAATGCTCAGGCAGGTCCGATAGAACTCCATTGCCCTGGGGTAGTCCTCCGGCCGGAAGCCGAGCCGCCGGTAGAAAGGGTGCGCCGGAACCGGGATGTAGTGGACCTGCGTGCCTATGCCCCGCTCGCGCAGCGCCAGCATCAATTCTGCGCGGCTACGCCCGATGGCATCGAAGTCGATCGACGTCACGTACAGGTGGCGCGCGCTGCGGACGTGCGGGTCCGACTGAGCGGCACGCACGTTGCGCATCGATGCAAACGCCTTGTCGTAACGCGCGGCAAGTTCATGGCGCCGACCGATGAACTTTTCCAGCTTCTGCAGTTGTGACAGTCCCAGCGCGCACTGGATGTCGGTGATGCGAAAGTGGAAACCCAGCTCCTGCACTTCGTAGTACCAAGGGTTGGGAACTCCGTCCGTCAGGGCCTGGGAGGACAGTTCCAGCGCGTCGTCGAGCTTGTTGATGCCGTGGCTGCGCAAACGAAGCAGGTGCCGGTAGATGGCAGTGTCGTTGGTCGTGATCATTCCGCCCTCTCCGGCGGCAATCGCCTTGACCGGATGGAACGAGAAGACAGTCATCAGGGAGTGCTGGCAACTGCCGACCTTCCTGCCGCCCGGATAGAAGGAGCCCAGCGCATGCGCCGCATCCTCGATCACC
>JANPLG010000141.1:0-5732 GCA_031426395.1 Actinomycetes bacterium | reverse complement strand
GTCGTGGACGTGGACGCCGTTCTCGGCGACGTTGTAGCAGTAGTCGTCCGACTTACCGTAGACCGTGCCGCCCTTGAAGCCGCCCCCGGCCACCCACATGCTGTAGCACGAGCCGAGGTGGTCTCGGCCATAGGTGGTCTTGGTCACATCGCCCTGGACGAAGGGGGTGCGGCCGAACTCCGACGCCCAGATGACGATGGTGTCTTCCAGCATGCCGCGCATCTTGAGATCCTTCACCAGCGCGGCGGCGGGCTGATCCGTATCCTGGCATTGCAGCGCGAGCTGTGTGGGGAGGTTGCCATGCTGGTCCCAGCCGGAGTGCATGAGCTGGATGAAACGGACCCCGCGTTCCGCCAGCCGCCGGGCCAGCAGGCAGTGCCGCGCGAAGGAGCCGGGCCGCTCCACGTCCTTTCCGTACATCTCCAGAACGTGCTTCGGCTCCGTGTGCGTGTCCAGCAGTTCCGGCACGCTTGCCTGCATCCGATACGCCAGCTCGTACTGCGTGATGCGTGTGTCGATCTCTGGGTCGCCGTAGTCCGCCAGCTTGCGCCGGTTCAGCTCCGCGATGTCGTCCAGGAGGCCGCGGCGCATCTCGCGGGAGGTGCCGTCCGGGTTGGTGAGATAGAGCACCGGGTCGCCATCCCCACGAAAGCGGACGCCCTGGTACTTCGACGGCAGGAAGCCGCTGCCCCAGTAGTAGTCAAAGAAGAGCTGGCCGCAGGTGCGGCCCACATCGGTGGAGGTCATGACGCAGAAGGCAGGGAGGTTGCTGGTCATGCTCCCGAGGCCGTAGGTGAGCCAGGCACCCATGCTGGGACGGCCGGGGATCTCGCTGCCGGTCATCATGAAGGTGACCCCGGGCGCGTGATTCACCGCTTCGGTGTGCATCGAGTTGATGAGGCAGATGTCGTCCGCAATGGAGCCGGTGTGGGGCAGTAGCTCCGAGAGCCACATCCCCGACTTGCCGTACTGCTTGAACGGACGGATCGGCGGGAGGACCGGGTACGACTTCAGGCCGGCCGTCATGGTGGAGAGGCGCGCCTTGGAGCGGACCGAGAGCGGCACGTCCTGCGCGCGCTTCTCGAGCAGTCCGGGCTTGTGGTCGAAGAGGTCGACGTGCGAAGGTGCGCCCCCCTGCCAGAGCACGATGACCCGCTTGGCGGAACCGAAATGGTGCGGCAGACCCTTGAGCGGCGGCATCGTGCCGGATGACGAGGGCGCGGCTGCCGCGAGGCCCTCTTCCTGGAGCAGTGCCGCCAGGGCCGCCACCCCGATGCCCGTTGCCCCACGGCCAAAGAGTTGCCGCCGCGAAAGGTGGGCGTGCTTTTCAAGTTCGAGGTTCATGGCGGTGTCCAGGGAATGGGCGGTGCGGAGCGGCGGCGGTGGGCGGATCGAAAGGCGATCCCGGCCTCGCGATGCCTCTGCTTTGAGTTCCGCTTCTCGCTATGAGTTCCGCTTCCCTTCATCTGAGGTTCTATCTACGTCACGTCGTAGACCTCAAGTACCAGTGTAGGGCACGCTCGCCGCAGCGTGCTGCCGCACCCGCCACGCAGTACCCCCTCCCGCGAAGTGGACGCCCCCTCCGTCGCCGACGGACCGGAGTCTCGACCTACCTTCGGCAGTCGCGCCCTGGGAGCGTGGAACCTGCGCCTCAGATGACGTTAGAACTACCCTGAGTGGGCTGTCGCCGAGTTCTGTGATGATGGCTCCTTGTGTAACAGCGTGAGAAGGCAAACGAAGTGGCGATCAACCTTGGCCCGACCTTGAAGCGGCGACGGACATGGGCGCGCTTGACGCAGCAGGAATTGGTGGATCAAATCCGGATCGACCGGAGCGCCAGCTACATCAGCGCCATCGAGTCTGGCAAGACGAGCCCGACCCTGGCAGAGATGGAGCTGCTTGCCCGCTATTTCTCCCTGAGCGTGATTGAACTGCTTGAGGAAGCGTCAAACGAAGGGGAGCGCCGGCGAAACGCCTCGTCCGGCGCAGATGCCGCGCCCCCTGCGGACGAGCGGGTTCAGCGGCTCTACGCCGCTTTGGACGAGAGCGACCGCGAACTTGCGCTGGAACTGCTGGAAGCGGTGGCCAAGCCTCGGCGCCGGCGAACGGGGGAATCGGAGCGGCAGGCACTGCCGCCTTCGCCAAATTGGCAAGGAAGCATGGCTTGAGTCAAGAGCGAGTGGGGTAAACCATTGAACTGCCCGGTGCGTCGCACCCTCCGTGCGTTGACCGCACTCCTATGTTGTGTTGCTACTCGGCCTCGTTCTCACCCTCTAGTAAATCCACATCGCTTGGCATGTCATGCCGGGTTGTGAACCCGCTTGTTTCGTCTTCGCTGCGGACTCTCATCCATGCCCACGACCCCCAAGGTCAACATACTGCTGGTTGACGACCACCCTGAGAACCTGGTGGCGCTGCAGGCGATCCTCGAGCACCTAGACCAGAACCTCGTCTGCGCTTCTTCTGGTGCCGAGGCGCTGCGATGCCTGCTCAAGCAGGAGTTCGCGGTCATCCTCCTCGACGTGCAGATGCCGGAACTTGACGGCTTCGAAACCGCCCGCCTGATCCGCCAGCGGGATAAGTCGGTCAACACCCCGATTGTGTTCGTCACGGCGATCAACAAATCGGAGGAGCACGTCGCCCGCGGCTATGCGATGGGCGCGGTGGACTACATCTTCAAGCCGGTGGTTCCGGAGATCCTCCAGGCGAAGGTCGCCGCCTTCGTGGCGCTCCGTAAGGAACTGGAGCAGCGCCAGCAGAGCGAGGCGAAGGCGCGCGGCATCAGCAACGACCTGGAGGCGCGCATCGCGGATCGCACTCAAGAGCTCGGCGACCTGTATGCGGAGCTTCAAGAGGCGAGCCGTCAGAAGGACATATTCCTGGCAGTCCTGGCGCATGAACTGCGGAATCCGCTAGGCGCGGCGCGTACTGGGCTGCACGTCATGCGCTCGGCCGCCCCGGACGCGCCCGCTGCCGCCCGGGCCATGGACACCATTGAGCGCCAGATTGCCCACCTCACTCGCCTGGTGGACGACCTGCTCGACCTGGCGCGCGTGGAGCATGGCAAGATCGAGCTTCGCACCGCACCTACGGACATCAACGCGCTGCTCCGTCAGGAAGCGGCAGAGCGGTCGGGAGAGGCCGCCGCTCGCCAGATCCATCTCAGCCTGGAGGTGCCGGAGGTGCCGGTCTACGTCCTGGGCGACGGCGTGCGCCTGACCCAGGTGCTCGCGAATCTACTCGGCAACGCGATGAAGTTCAGCGCGGAGCAGTCGCAAATCGTATTGCGCCTCTCCGTGGATGAGGAGAAGGAGCGCCGCGCCCGCATCGAGCTGTGCGACTCCGGCGTAGGGATCTCCCCAGAGCTGCTCCCAAAGCTCTTCCAGCCCTTTGTGCAGGCCGGGGCTTCTCCGGAAGGAGGCCTGGGTCTTGGACTGGCGCTGGTGAAGCGTCTGGTGGAACTGCATGGCGGCGAGGTCGAGGCATCCAGTGATGGCCTCGGACGAGGTTCGCGGTTTACGGTGCTTCTGCCCCTCTGCGAACAGCCTGCGGCACCAGCGCAAACGCCGGTGCCGCAGGCACTGACGGCCCGGTCCCGGCGGGTGCTGGTGATTGAGGACAACGTGGACGCGGCCGAGACGCTGCGTGATCTGCTCGAAATCAGCGGGCACGCCGTGGAGGTGGCCTTCACCGGTGCCGCGGGAGTTGCCGCCGCCGACAGCTTCCGGCCTGACGTGGTGCTCTCGGATATTGGACTGCCGGACATGGATGGCTATCAGGTTGCCGCGCAACTTCGGGGTGGCGCGGCAGCGGACTCGGTGGTGTTGATCGCGCTCACCGGGAATGGCCGGGACGAGGATAAGCTGAGCGCGCTAAAGGCGGGCTTCGACCTCCACCTCACCAAGCCGGTCGACCCAGCGGCGCTTCTGCGGCGGCTGAGAAGCGACGATCCGCGCCTCCCCGCCGCCTGACCTCACTCCAGACCTGGCCCCGGTGCCTTCCGAGTGATGTGAGCCGCCAGCACCGATGCAACTCGTGCGGTGAATGCTCCGTCAATTCCGCCCGCAACGCCTGAGGTTCACGAATGTGAACACGCGCGTCAGGGTGAACAGTAGGATCAAGCCCTTCTAACCCCCAACCCCCAACTCCCAACATGAAAATCACCCGCCTCGAGACCCTCCTCGTTCACCCCCGCTGGCTCTTCCTGAAGATGCACACCGACGTGGGGATCATCGGCTACGGGGAGCCGGTGGTCGAAGGTCGTGCCCTGACCGTTCAACAGGCGGTCGCGGAGCTTGAGGAGTACCTCATTGGGCAGGACCCGCGCCGCATTGAGCACCACTGGCAGGCGATCTATCGGCACGCCTTTTATCGCGGCGGCCCCGTGCTCACTTCGGCGCTAAGCGGTATTGAGCAAGCGATGTGGGACATCCTGGGCAAGAGCCTCGGCGTCCCGGTCTACCAGCTTCTCGGCGGTGCGTGTCGAGACCGGATACGCATGTATGCCCACGTCCGCGGCGTCTCCCCCGAGGAAGCGGCAACCCACGCCCGTGAGTGCGTTGCGGCGGGCTATACCGCCCTCAAGACCGGGGTCGGCCCGATGCCGGCGCGGATGATCGAGTCCCCCGCGTTCGTCGAATTCGTGGCCGAGCGGTTCGCAGCGATACGTGCGGCGGTGGGCAACCAGGTGGACGTGGCCATCGACTTCCACGGGCAGATCAGTCCCGCACTCGCCATCCGGTTGGCCAGGGCGCTGGAGCCGTACCACCCGATGTTCATTGAGGAGCCTTGCCTCCCGGAGAATGTCGATGCAATGGTGACGGTGGCGCGGTCGACCTCCATCCCCATCGCGACGGGGGAGCGACTCTTCACGAAGTGGGGCTTTCGGGAGGTGCTGGAGAAGCAAGCCGCAGTGGTGGTCCAGCCTGACCTCTGCCACGCGGGTGGCATCCTGGAGACGAAGAAGATCGCGGCGATGGCGGAGGTCTACTACGCGGGAGTAGCGCCGCACAACCCCCTCGGCCCAATCTCCCTCGCCGCGTGCCTTCAGGTGGACGCCTGCATCCCGAATTTCCTGGTGCAGGAGCAGGTCTCGCTGGGGGAGGGCTACCTCAAGCAGCCGTTCCAGCTTGTGGACGGCTACATTCCCCTTCCCACCGCGCCCGGCCTCGGCATCGAGCTGGACGACGACGTGATCGCCGGCCTGCAGGGCCACGACTGGCACAGCCCCCACCTCTTCCACGAAGACGGCAGCGTTGCGGACTGGTAGATACACGGTCTGGGCCATCACCACGGAGGTCTATGTTGGCGCGAGGGAGCCTTGGCACGAACCGACTTGCGGGTCCTCTCTAGAATCGAGATAGCCCAAACCGGAGTCCGCCCAAGCGGACCTCTGTAATCCCCCTTGCAGGGGGATGCTCGACGACACCGCACGCCGACCGTGAACCGGTCCCAGCACGGGGTCAACATCTGCAGCGCGGGAAGTCGTCTTGGAACGCTCGCCCGCCGCCAGCCGCTAGCGACCAGAGCGGAGCGGCGGGAGCGTGGAAGGCTGAGCAGAGGGCACTCCCGTCGCGGGAGGTCGGCGTCCGGTGGCTAGGAGCCTGTCCTCAAATAGATCGGTGTGCGGTCCGATGGAGCAGTTCCCGGCTCTGTTTGCGCACTGCGCCGGGGTCGAACAGGCGGCGGGAGCCGCTGCCGCCGGGGCGCGCATGATTTCGCGCGTTATTGGC
>JANPLG010000140.1:0-8127 GCA_031426395.1 Actinomycetes bacterium | reverse complement strand
CATCGATGAAGCCACCGCCCGCCCCCATACGTTCCGGGTAATACTTGCCGCCGAACGCGCCGGTTTCATGGTTGAACGAGATCCCGGCAGCTGAGGTCACATCGGTGAAGGCCGCTCCCAGTTTCGGTGGAGGCGGTGCGGTACCCGGCCTTGGAGCACAAGCCGACAAGGCCGCAAGCACCGCGAAGCCAGTCAGGAGCCGAGCGAGGCACCGAGTCACGAGTAAACCTCTCCGTTCCAGAAGCCAGGCGTTCGTCCTACCCAGAGTGTTCTCTCCGCTGCGAGCCGGCACCTTGTGAAAGCGCGGCCCTTCTTTCGTCTCGGGCCTGCACAGCTGACTACGGGGGCAGCGGATCTGGTTTCCGGAGAAATCACTCTGCCTGGGGGTTACCCGCCCCCGGGAACTCGGGACGTTCACGGCGGCATTGCAGGGGAGAGCGGATTACGCGCAAACGGAGAAGAACCGCGTCGCACCGTGCAATTCCGCCACACCCAGCGCATTGAGCACCGGATCTTTCTCCTCACCGAAGGCAGTGCGGATCGATTGCCGACCCGTGAGGTTGACTTGCTCGGCTTGCTATCTCTTTGCGGCTTTAGGCCTCTGCGTGAGATCGTTGGCTCTGAACTCTTCCACCTTGAACGTCTACTCGGCCAGGGGAGTATCTCCGAAGAGTTCACTCGCTTCCGTGCCGAGGGACGGGTCTGTCTCGCCCCGCCGGAACACAAGCCATCTCTTGAACCGTGCATCCCCACACGGTCAGGCAGCACAGGCTGGGGCACTTCCAACAGCCCGGCAACCAGCTCCCGAAATATCACCACACCACCAGTCCCTCCCCCGGATCATCAGCACCGTCACTCCCCACACCCGCGCGTTCAGCCAGTTCGGACGCCGCCGGCTGCAAGCTTCAGGAAAGCTACCGCGGAGTGCTGGAAGGCGCATGACTACGCACGCCTGGCGAGTGTCCAATCGGGGCGGACCTTAAACTGCGCCTGAATTCACGCAATCCACGCAATCCTCTCCCCGCGCGACAGGGAGTTCCGAAGCAGCAACCGCCAACCGTATCAGCGGTTGGCGGCGTCTGGCACTTGGAGGGTAGGTCCCACCGCGGTTAGGGCGGGGAAGTGTTTGTGGGGTTCCAGTAGCTACCCAGCACCGGGGCGGCGTTGGCGGTGCAGGCAATAGTGGTGGTGGGCGGCGTGCCCGGCGGAGTCGCGCGGGTGTAACGGTCGTCGCGCATCCACTTGGCGTGCCCGTCCGCAAAGGTGGCGTTGAAGCCACCTTGGTGGCGCGGCTCGGCCTGGAACCGCTGGTCCGCTCCCAGCCCGCAGCCGATCAGCGTGCTTCGGTCCACGTTGCGGTAGATGTCCGCGATGAGGATTTGGGTCGACACCCGACCGATGGCGGCGAGTGACGTGCCGGTGCCCACTGCCAGGTAAGTGTTGTAGCCGTAGTGCTTGTTGGGGATCACACCCGCGGCGGCCGGCGGGATCACCAGGCTCGACGACGGACAGCGGTAGATGCCAAGGTTCTTTACGTACGGCTCGATGTCCAGAGACCAGTCCCGCGGGTTGTTTGTGGGGCCGAAGTTGGCAGTCCAGGTGCGGGGGAGCACCTCGTCATAGTCCTGGGTGTACATCATCATTCCGGTGCCCATCTGGCGCGTATTGGACCCGCACTGGATCTTACGGGCGGCCTCGCGGGCCTGGGCGAAGACAGGGAACAGAATGGCCGCCAGAATGGCGATGATGGCGATGACGACGAGAAGCTCGATCAGGGTAAATCCGCTTGGTGGGCGACGGTGCATGCGATTGGCTCCTTTGCCGGATGGTAGCGTAGGGGGCAGACATGCGTGCCCCTGAGCGCTGGTTAGATGCGTTCACCACCGAGGCGTCGAATTCCTTCGTTAATTGTTGGCTGGAGTAACTTCACCCTCGCCTGGCACCTCGCGGTAGGCCAGGAACCTCCGGTAGTATTCCCAGTGTCGCTTCCAGAACGCCGCGAGTTCGCGCTGGAAGACGGTGAACTGGGGCTTCACGTTCTTGTAGCGGCGGGCGTCGTGGACCTGCTCCCAGTCATACCGGGACCCCGGCAGCAACCCCCACACCTGCGACCAGCCACCCGCGCCCACTCCGCAGCTCCCGCCCGTCGCCCAGGTCATCGCCGCTGGCAACGACGCACCGAAGCGCGCCGCCAACTGGGGCAAGGGAGAGGACACTCGACGGACGGGCACACTCATGCCGCACCCTATCCGCGGCAAAATGGGCGTCAATTCCAGTAGGCCGTCGCCTACCCGATACATTTGTCGCTAGGAAGTGCTCACGAGACAATGCAACGGGGGAGTCGGCCGAATCTTCGGGGGACCCACCCTGGGGTGTAGGGTGGGTGTCCTCCTGTTGACGGCGGCAACAGCGGCAACTCGCTACGCAGACCTGATGCCGTTGTTGGTTACCGCCCTCGATCTCCAGGCAGGAGCGCTGACTGTTCGGCACGGCAAAGGGGACAAACGCCGGACCATTCCCCTACCCAAGCAAACGGTCGAGACCCTGCGGCAGTGGCTCACCCAGCAACGCGCCTGGCTCAAACCTGGCTGGAGCAGCGCTCCGGTAACGGAAGCCAGTCGCGACGAGCGGCGCGTCAGGCGCTCTGACTCGCAGATTGCGGACGCCCTCTTGGAGAAGACGGCCTACTGAAGCTCCTTCGCGAGCTTGCCCTGATCGCGGGATCGACCGGCCCATCGTGGCTAAAGAGTGTGGGTCATCTCCTTGATCTGCTTGGTCGCAATGCCGATGGGCCGATCAAGCGGGATGCCCGCGCAGGC
Source organism: Actinomycetes bacterium (assembly GCA_031426395.1). Taxonomy (GTDB): domain Bacteria; phylum Armatimonadota; class SYMT01; order SYMT01; family SYMT01; genus JANPLG01. The sequence continues at coordinate 5,308 of JANPLG010000140.1, read as the reverse complement.
TAGGATCGTGGTGAGCAGGTCGCCTTGATTCCCTTTCGTGTCGGACAGGAAGCGCCCCGTGTTGATCGTGCCCCCGCCTTTGCCGGCGATGATAAACGGGAGACTCTCGCGGGAGTGCTTGTTGCCGTCTTCGAGGCCGGAGCCCCACATCATGATGCAGTTGTCCAGCAGCGTGCCGCTGCCCTCGCGGAGGGTGGCCATCTTCTTCACCATGTAGGCGAACTGGGCGACGTTGAAGGCGGTGATCGCCGCAACTTTTCCAACCTGATTGGGTTCGTTGTTGTGATGGGTCTGCGAGTGATGCTGGTCCTTGAACCCAAGCTCGGGATAGGAAACGCCGTTCGGGGTGGAGCCGATGTAGGTGCTGACGCGAGTGATATCGGTCTGAAAGGCGAGCACGGTGAGGTCGCACATCACCTGCATGTATTCACTGCGCTTGTCGCCCTCGGGAATCTTGATCTCGATGGGCGGGGAGTCGGAGGGGTGGCGTTTGCTGGAAGCAACTCCAGCCTTCTCCAGCGCCGCCTCTTTCTGGCGATACTCTATGGCGGCGATGCGACGCTCCACGGAACGCACGCTGTCGAGGTATTCATCCAGTTTGTGCTGGTCGTCTTTCGGGAGTTTCCGACGCAGGTCCTTGGCGCCACCGAGCACCAGGTCGAGCAGCTGGCGATCGAGCGGGTCCACTTTCGCCTGTTGTCCCGGTTGGCCGGTCTTTCCAAAGAGCCGATTGAGCACGCTGCGAGGATTGGTCTCAGCGGGGACGGGCTGCGTCGGCGAACGGAAGCTGCAGTGCGAGTAGTAGGCTTCGTTCAGCCCTTCCTAGTTCTCCTTGTGCGTCTGCGGCATCGTGGCCAACTCCAGCGAGGGCAGGGAAGTGAAACCGCCCACGTAGTTGGCCGCTATCTGGTCGGCGGAAATCGAGATGTTGACCTGATCTCGCTTGTCCGCATCCGGCAGTTGCGCCGTGAGCCAGGTGGAGAGTTCCAGCGCGTGCGGCGCGCCGTTGAATGGCGAGATCGGCACGCCCGAGATGCCCTTCATTAGCAGGCACTGGTCCAGCACGGGGCGCAGCGACTCCAAAGCAGGGGGCGGCGATGACAGAAAGCTCTCTGCGGTCGCCGGCCAGAACTGATCCATGATGACGCCGTGCGGCATATACATGAAGCCCAGGCGCACCGGTGGTTTGACCGTCTTGCCCTTGCCTGAGTCGGCCCAGCCCATGGTTTCCAAGAGCGGCAGCGCGAGGGTGACGCCGAGCCCGGTCAAACAGGCGCGACGATCGATGCGGGACTTATTGACCATTGGGCGATGCCTCCAGTGGATGGATGCGGCGATTAACGAACGGATAACTGGTGACGATCTCGGAGATTAGCGTCTGCATCCGGTAATCATCCTTCGCGATGGCCCCCATCATTTGATCGACCACGATCTCGTCGTAGCCTTCAAGCTGGCGGCACAGGGCATAGGCCAGGAGCTTCCGCGTGAGGTTCCGTGCCAGCTCGTCTTTCCGGGCGGCGATGATGGCTTTCAACTCCCGGGGGGACGAGAAGCGCTTTGCGCCTGGCAGCTCGCCCGCGGCGTCGATCGTTCCACCCGTATCGTCCTTCTCCCGCCAGCGGCCGATGGCATCGAAGTTCTCCAGACCGAAGCCGATCGGATCGAGCGTCTTGTGACAGCTCGCACACGCGGCGTTCGTCCGATGGAGTTCAGTACGCTGACGCAGGGTGAGGTTTTCCACCGTCTTCTGGTCCTGCTTCTCCAGCGCGGGAATATTCGGCGGCGCTGGCGGCACGTGCTCGCCGAGCACTTGCTCGAGCACCCATGCGCCGCGCTTGACGGCGCTGGTGCGGTTGGGAAACGAGGTCGTCGCCAGGACTCCGGGCATCGCCAGAATCCCGCCCCGATTCGCGTCCTGCAGCTTCACCTTGCGCATCTCGGGTCCGGTGACCGTTTTCTCCATTCCATAGAGCGCGGCGAGGGTGCCATTGAGGAACGTGTAATCGCTGTCCACGAAGTCGATGATGCTGCGGTTTTCGCGGACGATGCTGTCGAAGAACAGCCGTGCTTCGTCAACCATTGCCTCGCGCATTAGGGCGGTCATCTGGGGAAACTTTGCCGTATCGAAGGTCTTGGTGCCGAGGTCCCCGAGTCCCAGCCACTGCGCGCCAAAGCCATCGAAAAGCGCCCGCGAACGTGCATCGGCGAGCAGGCGCTTCACCTGCGCCCGCAGCACCGCGGGCTCGTGCAGTTTCCCCGCATCGGCCAGCGCGGACAGCTCCGCATCCGGCATCGTGGCCCAGAGGAAATAGGAGAGACGCGAGGCGAGTTGGTAGTCGTCTAGCGGCGCGATCGTCTGCCCCGGCTGCGGCTCCGTGCGCGCGTCCACGACCGGCGTGATGAAGAGGAACTGCGGCGAGACCAGCACCGCCTTCAGCATCAGGCGCAGGGCGGCCGGGTACGAGAGCTTGTTCCTCGTCGCCAGGTCGTAGACCCCGAGCAGCACCTCCAACTCCGCATCCGACGCCGGCCGGCGATACGCGCGGCGAGTCAGCCCACGTGCGACACGCTTCGCCGCCGCGCGGAGATCCGAGCCCGGTGCCGGCGTCTCGCCGAAGAGCCGCCTTTGCACCTTCGTTGGTGGCGCATTCCTCGGCGCCAGCACGCGATTCAACACCTCATTGGCGATGGCGAGATACTTCTCCGCTTGCAGTGGCGACAGCGTGTTCAGATAACCCGCGCCGGAGACCTCATCCGGCAACTCCGCCGTCACCGCCGGGTCCACTCCGAAGAGATCTCGCAGCGTGTTGCCATACTCCACCTTGGTCAGCCGACGGATCACAAACGCGCCCGGGTCCTTCGGGCTGAGGAATTTGCTCGTCCCCACCCAGTCCACGAACATCTGCCGCTCCGCATCGGTCGGCTGTTTGCCCGCGTAATCCGGCGGCATGGAGCGCGCCTTCACATTGGCCACCGCCTGCTTCCATTTCAGGACCGAGGAGGGAGAGTTGGGAGCCTGCAGCGCCGGGGCAAAGTTGATGCCGCCATCCATTCTGCGAATGCCGTGGCAACCCGTGCAGTAAGTCTTGAAGAAGGGCGTGACGCGCTCCTTGAAAACCGTCCTCGCCTCCACCTGTAGCGCTGGGACGTCCTGCTCCTCCACCGGCGCGGCTGCCGCCGTGGACAGGGCCAAGACAATGCCCACGAGTACCAGGCCCGGCAGACCACGGCGAAGAGTTTTGTCGGCACGGAGAGGAAAGAGCATTTTGGATAGTGCGACGCCGGCGAGGGCGGCATCACACGACGCCGTTTCGTGGGCGGAAGGCGAACCTCCTCCTGCGCCTCGATGCGCCGGGGTCGAGTAGTAACTCGCTCGGCGAAAAGCTCTCGGAGACCCGGTGCAACTGCTCCTCGTTGCCGAAGCGGATCGCCTGTCCACCGTGAGCCTGGAGCAATTCCGCGATCTGTTCGACCATGGCAACGGCGTTCCCGCAGTTGAGGAGCGTGCTGACCCCGGCGTAATCCAGGCCCTCCAGGAGCGTCTGGAAGTCACGCTTCGACACCCGGTGGTTCTCGTCGCCGTTCACGCCACGTAGCAGGGCGACAAAGCGGGGCGTGGCGCCGGTTCTCGGAGCCTCAGCGGGCCTTCAGCCAGCCGAGGGTGACGAGGAACTTGTCCGCCTCCGCCAGCGTCTCCTGCTGGAACCGGCCGCCGTTGAAGAAGCCGTGGTTCTGGCCGTCGTAGCCCTTCAACTCGCAGAGGTTGCCCAGCGCCTTCATTTTGGCGGTGAAGGCTTCGGCCGTAGCGTAGGGGACCGTCCGGTCGGCGCGGCCGTGGAAGATGAGCGTGGGCGGCCCGTTCCGGGTGACATGATGCGCGGGCGAGAGGTTCTCCGGCTTGGTTCCCATGCGCGCTTCGAGGTCGCGGAAGCCGAGTGCGTCCTTAGCGAGTCCCTCGATCGGAGCTAGCACGAGCGCCGGGTTGAACAGGACGAGTGCGTTCGGTACGGCGCTCACCTTGCGGTCGTCCTGGGGATCGTCGAACTGGTCGATGAAGGCCGTGCTGGCCGCCAGGTGACCCCCGGCGGAGCCGCCGGCGGCCGCGATGCGCTGCGGGTCGACGCCGAGCGCCGTCGCATTCGCCCTCACCCAGCGCAGCGCCGACCGGGCGTCCGCGAGGCAGTGGGTCGGCATCACGCCGTGACGGCTCTTGACGCGGTAGTCGGCCGTGATCGCGACCATGCCCCGCCGGGCAAGCTCGCGACATTGCATCTCAAATTGCTGGGGCGTGCCGCCGGTCCACCCGCCACCGAAGAAGAACACAATCGCCGGTGCCTTCTTGGGGGCCGCCGGGCTGAAGATGTAGAGGTTGAGCTTGGTGTCGCCCGCTGTCTTGTAGGTTGCGACGCGGCACCCCTCCATCTGCGGCGGATAGCTCCCCCGCGCGCGGTTCCTTTCAGCGTCCTGACCAAACGACGCCGTCTGTAACAGAGCGAGCGCGAGCACGAGGATGGGTCCGAAAGTGCGCTTCAGGTTCATGAACTGCTCCCAGCTTCTCATCGTCTTGGCCCGCCTCGGCCGAAAGCGGCCATGGACAGGAGGTCGTCCCGGTAAGTGTTGAAGTCCATGGCAAACCCCGGCTCGACAATCTCCTTCGTCGCGAAGCTAGGGGGCTGGAAGTTCCAGCACTTGCCCTTGCCCCTGCAACCGCTTGCGCAGCTTCTCAAACGGTACGGCTTGCACGGCCACGTTATCCTGGGCCGCAACCGCAGCCGCAACCCCAGCACCCTGCCCGATGACCATCCACGCCCCCTCGATGCGAAGCGACGACATACCCACATGCGTGGAGGACAAAGCGACGGGCACGAGCAGGTTCGTACACTGCTCGGGCTTTGGGAGAACGGAGCGGTACGGGACGTGGTATGGATAGCCCTGTTTCGGATTCTGCCGGCGCACGGGGAAGATCGTGCCCTCATTCACCACGCCGCCGCCCTTGAGCGCGATCCGCTGGCAGTCGTGTGAGTCGATGGGGAACGAAGAGACCGCAATCGGATCGTCCTTCTTCGGGCTATCGAGGATGTCCTTCTGGCTGATGACGTAGAGTCCCTTCATGCGCCGGGATTCTCGCACGTACAGCGCCGGCGGGAAGTGCTGGGTGTCCGCAAACTCGTCCTTGCACAACCCGAGTCTGGCGTACTTGCTGCGCACGTCCTGGGGTAGCGCGGGGTCGGTCGTCAGGAATTCATAGAACTCAAGGGTGTACTGCTTGTGGGCCTCCCAGATGGCCTTTCGTCCCGCTGCGTCTGCC
>JANPLG010000139.1:0-2951 GCA_031426395.1 Actinomycetes bacterium | reverse complement strand
GAGCTTGAAGCGAAGGGGCATGCGGTGGAGCTAGCCGGGATCTTCTACCACGCCGGGGAAAACGACATGGCGTTCGGTCCCTATCGCCGGGAAGCCGGCAAGTGGCTGCATTCCACGGTGACCCGGAGCCGGGCAGACCTGGCGCTTCCCTCGCTTCGGTGGTATGTCAGCCAGCAGACCCCTCCCGACGAGCCGGGCCTGCGTGCCCTCGACGTCACGGCCAACCTTGCCGCGCTTGCCGCCGCCGACCCGAACTTTATCCATGTCCGAGCCTTCGATCTGCCGCCCCAGCCGGAGAAGTTGGTGATCACGACCGGAGGCATCGTGCGACTGGGAGAGTTGCTGGCCGGGAGCTACCTCGATCAGCGGTAGCCGGCCCAGCGCCCGGGAGACCTCACCATGCACCTACCGAAAGCGATCCTCGCGGCGCTCTGCCTGCTGTCGGCCCTCGCCCCGTCCCCGCCAGCCGCGGGGACGGCTGCGGACCCGGCTCCTGCGCCTGCTGCCGGAACGACCCGCGGGATCATCGACCCGGGCAAGCCGGTACGGCCAAGCGACGCCGTGACGCTGGTCGGCCCGGAGGGCAGCACCCTAATCCCCGAGGGGCGGGGACCCTCCCGCTGGGTCTTCGGACAGGGAGTGCTGACCGCGCCGCTTGCCTGGGACAGCCTGGTCACCCAGGAGAGCTATCAGGACCTGCGGATGCACGTGGAGTTCAACGTCAACACCGTGCCGGACGTGACCGACCACGAGAAGGACGGCAACTCCGGAGTGTACTTGCAGCACCGGTATGAGCTCCAGATTCTCAACTCCTACGGCGTGGCGGAGAAGGACTACCGGGCCATCGACTGCGGCAGCATCTACCGCCAGAAGAAGCCCGACCGGCTTGTATGCAAGAAGGCCGGGGAGTGGCAGACGTTCGACATCGCGTTCCGGGCGGCTCGCTTCGACGGTGAGCGGAGGACGGAGAACGCACGGGTGACCGTGTATCAGAACGGCGAGTTGATCCACGACGACTACGCCATCACCGGCAAGACGGGGGCAGGGGAGAAGGAAGGGCCGGAGGCCCGGCCGGTCATTCTGCAAGGGCACCACAACCCGGTGCGGTTCCGGAATGTCTGGATCCAACGGCTGTCGCCGGACGCGCCCCGGTGACCCCTGACGCACCTCTTCGTACCTCTCGCCTGAACCAAACGTCGGGGGTGCGGTCCACCCCGGTTTCGCCAACTCCCACCGCAACTGGTGAAGCTGACATACCGCTCCGTCATCGAAACGGTGGTGTGGCCCATCAGCCGCTGCAGGCTGAAGCTGTCGCCACCCAGGCTCTCACTCCCAATGCGGGATGAGGACCAAGCGGCTCGAGCGATTCGCACAGGCGGGCGGCCATCCAGTTTCGCCTTCCCAAAGGTTTGTTATTCCTTCGCATGGAACCCGCAATCAGCTAGGCGGTTGGCTGCGAGAGCAAACTTCCGTCCGGATCATGGACATTCCGCTATGGACATTCCGCCATGGACATTCCGCCACAAGGGGCTAGGAGAATGAGATGTCAGACGAACACGGGTTTCCAACCTTGCGGTCCCTCCGGACGCAACTGCGGCTAATGAAGGTCGCGCTGGTGGCGGTGCTGGCCCTTCAGTTCCTAGGCAACTCCGGCGTAGTAATCGCTGCCCCGGCGTCCCTTGCCCAACGCGTCCGGCTCTTGGAGAGATCAGTGAGATCGCTCGAGACCCTCACCAGCGCGCAAGCGGCGGTGATCACGCAACAGCAGTCGGATGTCACCTCCTTGAAGGCGCTGCTCGCCCCGGTGTCTCGTATTGGCACGGACTTCATCTTCACGGCTGTGAATGTGCATGTCCGGAGCGGGTCTGGCAGCACCAACGCCGCCCCGAATGGCCTGGGCAACCTGGTGGTCGGCTACAACGAGCTCCGTGATGAAAGTCAGGTCCGGACCGGCTCTCATAACCTCGTGGTAGGATCGTTCCACAACTACTCGTCGTACGGCGGACTTGTGGCCGGTGAAGATAACACCATCAGTGGGCCTTTCGCGTCCGTGTCCGGAGGCGCGAGCAACGTGGCCAGCAGAGACCACGCATCCGTCAGTGGCGGATTCGTGAACTGGGCGTCTGCCCCCGGCGCCACGGTGTCCGGCGGATCCGCGAACCGGGCTTCTGGCGATTATGCTTCCGTGGGCGGGGGCCAACAGAACACCGCTAACGCGCCGTTCGCATCGGTGTCCGGTGGGGTGTTCAACTTGGCGAGCGGAGGCCACTCATCCGTCAGTGGCGGCTACCAGAATGTGGCGTCGGCCCCCAGTTCCTCGGTGTCCGGTGGCACACTCAACGTGGCGAGCGGGATCTTCGCTTCTGTCAGTGGCGGCGGAACACGGACGGCCAGCGGAGCTTCCAACTGGGCGGCAGGTGGTTTGTTGCAATCCGAGTAGGTCCCACCGTTTCCACGAACATCACATCGGGGCGGCGCGGTACCGGCCCTGCCACACTCGTCGGCCCCGCACAATCAACTTCGTAGGCCCCCGCACCAGCGCGTCTCGCCGCTTGCTGCGGTGCTCTCCAATCCCGGTGGGTCACCTCGCTCCACCACGGACCATTCCGCCAGTGAGCCAGCAGGAGTTGGCGCACCCAAGGACGGTTGCCCAGAGTGCCGGCGCAGGTTCTGGAACTCAGCGAAGAGCCGCCGGAGGGGAGGCGAGGGCAGGTAGGCGCCGCCGCCGGCTACTTCCCGCAACGTGCCGACCAGTTCTTGGTGGCTGCAGTCTTTCAGCAGGTAGCCGCGGGCACCGGCGGAGATTCCCGCGAAGATGTACTCGTCCTCATCATGCATGGTGAGGAGGATGACGCCCACGTCCGGGCACCGCGAGGCGATCTGGCGCGCCGCCCCGATGCCGCCGATGCCAGGCATCCGAACGTCTACCAGCGCCACATGCGGTCGCAGCC
>JANPLG010000138.1:0-5059 GCA_031426395.1 Actinomycetes bacterium | reverse complement strand
TCAGAGTGGAGAGGCCGATACGGACCGGAGCCTGCTGCCGAGCGGGATCGTGAATCCAAGCGCGGCGACCGTCGCCGCCGGAGAGCACCACCGCGTGCGGCTGCGACAACCCGCGCCAACCGTGGTACAGCCGGCCGAAATCCACGAAGAGAATGGGAGGGGTTCCGGCTTCCAGCGCGGCGCGGACGTAGCGCAGCCAGCGCTCTTCCCAGGCAAAACCGAGTCGGCAACGCTCGGTGGCGAGGCGGTCGTTCAGCTCCTCGGTGCCGTCCCGGAAGAACTGCAACTGCGAGGGGGTCTCCAGCCGCACGCCCCAGGCGCGCAGCCAACGGAGGCGGCGACCCGGTGTCTCGCCCGAGACGTCACTCCGCAGCAGGCCCGCCAACCATTCCGGGTCCGCAGGCGCGCCATGATACGCCAGCACCATTGCAGCGCAGTGGGCCACACTATGGGAGAGCTGAGCCATCGGAAGATGCGGCACGTCGAGCCGGCGATGCGGCAGATACGCTCCGGCGACGCCCGCGCGCACCGGAGTGCCGGACCCTGGTTTCCGGTTCCGGTGGCGAATCCACTCCTGGCGCAGCGTGGCACGGTCGATGGGGGTGAAGTGGAAGCGCGGGTCTTGCATGAATCTGGGCGCTGGGCAGCCGGCAGTGAGCGGAAGCCCCACTCCGAGGCGGGGCGAAGATGCCTTAGTATACAGTCCGTTCCTACGGTATCTCTGCCGGGGCGGGATGAAGGCTGGGAGTGAATGGCGATCGTGAGATCTCAAGACCGAGAACCCCAAATGAAGGTGCCGATGCCCACCCACGACAGCTTCTCACTCCTGCTGAGCCTCAATGCACCGCCACGGCTGATGCATCACGCGCGGATGGTGCTGGGTGTGGCGGAGGAGTTGAGCACTGCCCTGCATCCGTGGGGTGTCTCGCTGGACACGAAGGTGGTGCTTGCAGGCGCCGTGCTGCATGACGCGGGTAAGGTGGCCGTACCAGACGAACTCTCCGCGTCTGGACACCAGCATGAGGAGCAGGGTCGTCGACTGCTCCTTGCGCACGGCGTGCCGCCAGAAGTAGCCCGGATTTGCGTGAGCCATGCCCAGTGGGCGACTATGGACTGCTCCCTGGAAGAACTGCTGGTGGCGCTGGCGGACAAGCTGTGGAAGGGGAAGCGCGAGGACGACCTGGAACGCCGCGTGGTGGCCCAGGCAGCGGAACGCTCTGGCCGGGCGTTATGGGAAGTCTTCACAGACCTGGACAGCCGGTTTGACTCCATCGCGGCCCATGCTCCCCTGCGGCTGGCTGAGTCGCGTCATGTCCCGGTGTGAGGCAACGGATTGGCCTTCGATTCCGGGGCCTCCAGGATCTTCTGCTACGCAACTGCCGGATACAGCTGGATCCAGCCACGCTCGATCTGCACCGTGGTGCGGACCACCGACGGCTAGGTCAACTCACGTGATGCGGACATCCACGCATTGGACGACCACCCCACTGACCGATGCGCAGGCAATGCCTCCGCCTATCGCACGGGGCGGAACCCGATCAGGGTGCTGCTCTTCCCCGGCGGGTATTTCTCGCGGGAGGCGCTCCGGAGGGCGTCCGGGAAGCTGATCCATGCACCTCCGCGGATGACGCGCATCGTTCCGGTGGCTGGACCCTTGGGTGCATCGGTAGGACTCAGGCGGTAGTAGTCCGCGTCGTACCAGTCGGCGCACCACTCGTAGGCGTTGCCGGCGAGGTCGTGAAGGCCTTCGCGCGTGGCTCCGGCCGGCTTCGTCCCAGCGGGCATCGTGCCGCCGAAGCCAATATCGAGGTGGAAGATGGCGCGGCTGGCTTGAGGAAGCTCCGCGCCCCAGGGGTAGGCGCGACCCTCCGGACCGCGCGCCGCGAATTCCCACTCCGCTTCCGTAGGCAGACGACCTCCCGCCCAACGGCAGAAGGCCTCCGCGTCGTGCCACGTCACGCCGATCACCGGCGCACCCGCCCGCGCGAACAGTTCGTGGTCCCAATGGGGTGGCTTGGGTCGGGAGGTGGCCTTCATAAAGCGCGCGTACTGCTCGCGGGTCACTTCCGTCCGGCTCATCTCGAAGGAGCCCACCTTGACCGGATGCACCGGGGCGCAGTCCGGGTCGAGGTCGGTTGCTCCCATCGGGAAGGTGCCCCCCTGGATGCGGACCCAGTCCAGGCTAGCCGGATGGGTGGGCAGCGCATCGGCTCCCTTCGAGGAAGCGGCCACGGTCGCCGCCCAGGCCATGAATGCCGCGACGAACAATCGCCGCGACCCAGCCGCAATCCACCGGGTCCCTGCTCCCATTCCCGCGAACCGTCCTTGCTACCGTGATCTCCGGCAACCCCGTGCGGGGCTGCCGGAGCAGCACATCCTACCCATCCCGAGCTAGATCTTGAAGGCCCGGAACCCGAAGGGCAGACTTCCGTCGCCCTCGATGACCAGCGTGTCCTTGAGGTCGCTTGCAAACTCGACCCTGACGCTGTCGATCGGTTTGAGCAGCGCCTCCGCCTCCACGCCGACCACCGTTTGACCGTTAGCTGAGAACGAGACGGTCAGCTTGGTGGCCGCGAACGTCTCGATGATCACCAGCTTCTCGTCCACCAATCTGAACCGGTCACGGTCGCGCTGCCGCAGAATTCGGTACGCGGTCTGATGGTTCACGCGGGTCAGGTTGGCGAAGCGGTTCTGTACCACGTTCTGCGCGCTGATGCTTGCAACCACCTGCCGATTGTCCGAGAGCGTGAACGTGCCGAGATTGAGGATGCCGATCTTGACCCCGCGGTTGACCTTCTCGTCGAAGCTGCGCGAGGCCAGGAGGGCGGGCCGCCGCACCGTGGTGAAGTCGAGATCCAGGCCGATGTCGGCCAGCATCTCCTCGGAGTGGCTGTGGACCTCGTCGTCATCACGGTCAATGATGGTGCCAGGAACGTATTCGTCCGTGATCAGCGTGAGAAGTTCCAGATCGCTGAAGTTGTCTCGAACCCATTTCTTCAGGCTCATGATGCTGCTTTGTGGGTGGCCGGCCGTAGCCCCTACGCCGCAGCTACCTCTCTCGCGCAGAAGACGCTGGCCTACCCACCACTAATCTAGCAGGCTATTCATTGCTTGCCCAAGTTTATATGTTAACACAGGCTTAATGGCCGCTCATCTACTCCGTCAAGTAGCAAGCATCGAAGTGGCGGTGTCTGCTACCGTCCAAGGAACAACTCCCGGATCGGTTCGCCCTGGTCCAGCACCTTCTTGGGCTGGCCGCCCACCGCCGTCACCGTCTCGTCGGGATGGATTCCGAAGGCGTGATAGACGGACGCCACCAAGTCGTGGGAAGCCACGGGCCGCTCCGTGGGGTACGCGCCCTGCGCATCGCTTGCGCCGATGGCCTGGCCGCCACGCACGCCGCCGCCGGCCATCAGCACCGGCACCACGGCGCTCCAGTGGTCGCGCCCATCGGCGTAGCGAGGGTCGGGATTCCCCAGCTTGGGCGTGCGGCCCATCTCCCCCATCGCCACCACCAACGTGCTCTCCAGCAGGCCACGATCATGCAGGTCGTCCAGCAGCGCGGAGAGGGCGCGGTCGAGGGTCGGCGCGAGGTGGGTCCGCATCTGGCCCTCCAGATCACTGTGGACATCCCACGCCAAGCGGTTGGGCCAGTTCACGGTCACAAAGCGGGTTCCGCTCTCCACCAGGCGACGGGCCAGCAACGCGCCCTGGCCGACGTGGTTCCGCCCGTACTTGTCCCGCAGGCCGTCGGCTTCCTTCCGAAGGTCGAGGGCCGCGCGCACGCCGCTGCCGTCCATCAGGCTGAAGGCACGCTCGTAGGCGGCGTGGGCGGAGCGGGTCGGCTCCACCTCCAACAGTCCTGCAGCAGGGACACCCGCCAGCAGACGGCGGCGACGCGCCAGCCGCTCGCCCCCGAGGCCTGCGGGTGGGTCGAGTTCCCGAAGGGTCAGGTCGCCGCGCACGAGGTCGCCCTGCGGGATGACCGCATCCCACTCGCTGCCGAGGTAGCCGGCGGTCTGGCACAGCTTCTCCGGCGTCGCGTTGGTCTCGTAGGCGATGTTGGGGAGCAGCATCCACGGCGGGAGCAGCGACTTCCGCCCCTTAAGATGGGCAATCACGGCTCCCATGCTGGGATACGCCACCGACGGGTTGCCGGTGCCGCACAGCATCCATTGGTGCCCGGTGATGTGGGCCGGTTGCGGGTGATGGACGGAGCGGAGCACCGCGTAGTGGTGCGCCCGCCGCGCGAGGCGGGGAAAGACCTCGCTGATGCGCAGACCCTTGACATTGGTCTCCACTGCGCCGAAGGGTCCGCGGATCTCCTCCGGGGCGTCCGGCTTGGGATCCCAGGTCTCGTGCTGGGAGGGGCCGCCCTGCAGCCAGAGGAGGATGCACGACATCTCCCGGCGGCGCTCCGCTGGCAGCGCGGCCTCAGCGGCGAGCACCTGCGGCAGCGAGAGGCCCAGCGCCCCCGCCGATCCGATCTTCAGGAACTCCCGGCGGCGCACTCCATCGCACAGCCGCGCGCCCGGCCCGCCGATATCGATCATCCCATGTCCCCTGGGCTCGCCCGAGTGCATCCCGGACTCTGGGGTGTGACCCTGGGCAGGCGCTGGGGTTGCGCTTCTCTTTCAAGTAGCGGCACGCCAAAGCCGACAAGCGCAAGTCGGGCATGCCGGCGATTTCGAACGCAGAACTCCCGCCGTCACGCCAAATGCCGAACCGCGACCGTAAGGGAGCGCGTCGAGCCGCTCCCTTACGGCTGCGATTCGGGAGTGGTACCTTTAAAGCAGTGGCTGTCCGACTGCCTCAACAACGCACGTATGACTCGGCGGTCGCGGGAGTCCCATCCCACAGAATCAGAAGGACCGGCAGCCTGTGGATGGCTGCCGGTCCCGGTTGTAGTGTTCTAAAGGTGACTCGTACTCCGGACGGCAAAGCGGCCTCCGTCTCGGCCATGGAGCGTAGGGCGGGCGCTCCATGGCCGCCTCGCCCCCCCCCCCCCCCCCCCCCCCCCCCCCCCCCCCCCCCCCCCCCCCCCCCCCCCCCCCCCCCC
>JANPLG010000137.1:0-3746 GCA_031426395.1 Actinomycetes bacterium | reverse complement strand
CTTGGCGAGGTCCGCTTCCGTGGCGCCGTCCTCGGTCAGCTCGTACTCCACGGGATCGCCGGTGCGGAGGTCGGTGATCATGGTGCCGCGCGGGAAGCGGATCGCCAGGTCCTCAATGCGGACGGGATCGCCCTCGCGTGGCTTGATGTCGGTCACGCGGTAGGCAACGTTGTCGGTGGGCGGCGGGTTCAGGACCCACTCTTCCAGGCGGGTGACGTTCCCGGGCTGATCCTCCGACGTGACCTCGCAGGCATAGGTCTGCTCCATCCGCTCGCCCGTGGGTGAGGTGAGGCTACGGGTCAACTCCCAGCGGTGGATGCGGGTCATCTCCGGCTTCGCGGGATCGTGGCGCACCGAAATCGCGTGCCGCTCACCGGAGCGGAAGCCGACCAGCCGCACCGTTTCACCGTCCGTCTTGGCGGTCGCCCATTGAAGATCGGCGACGGTGCGAGCCACGCGGCGGCCGAGGAGGGCATCGGCGGGGGAGGTGAGGGTGGCGGGAAGCAGGCGGCCCGCGCGTCGGAGCGAACCTTCAAGCGTCGCCTCGACCAGCATGCGGAAGGCACCATTCAGCTCACCGGTGCGGGTCTTGGATGGCGGCGCGCCCGCGCGCGATGCGGGAACCGTCAGTTCCTTGACCCAGCCCTCGCCTGCGAAGGTGAACGAGCCTTCTGCGATCAGCGGCCGAAGCTCCTTGTCGTCCACCAGCCGTTTCCGCAGCGCCTCCAGTCCCTCGTCGGGGCGGTAGTTGGCGCGGCGCTCAGTGATGGCGAGGGTAACGCGTCCCCCCTTCGCAGCCGCTTCGCGCTTGCCGATGGCATCCATCAGGCTGCGCGCCAGGGCTGCGTCATCCGGCTTGACCGCGTCCTGGGCGGCGGCAGGGCGCTGGCTGGAAGCGCCCGTAAGGGTGGCACCCGCGAGGATGGCGAGGACAAGGCTGGTTCTAAGGTAATGGGTTTGCATCGGAGAATTGGGCTTCTATCGAATGACAATTGGGGGCGGTGCGTGGACCGTAGGGCGTTGGTCTACCGCGCACTAACCGTGGATCTTGGCGAACTCTTTCCATGGTAGTGGGTGCCGGACACTGGCACCTTCGGTTGCGGCTCGGCGGGAGCCTCGCCCTCCCCGGGGCTACGACCATAATCTTAGACGTTGTGAGGGAAGTCTTGTCCGGACTCTTGCGGTGTCGGAAACCACCGGCTAACTGCCGGCTTCCCCTTCACGGAGGTGCTGCCAGGCGGCGGCGGCGGCAGCGGCCTGTACCTGTTTTACCGGCGCGGATCCTTCTCGTGCCACGCGGCGGCAGTCCTCGTACTCCGGGGTGGCGGTGCGCACCGATCCTTCGTGCCGCCCGACCTTCACACGGACGTTGCCCCACGGCGTATCAACCTCAATCCACTCCCGCTGGAGGCAGCTTCGATCCCACCGGGTGCTGCGGACGCCGAGGGTGGTGGTTTCGCTGAAGATTACGCGCTCCAGTCGTTCCCGCGCCTCCGGGGCGCAGAGGACGCTCATGGTGTGGGCGGGGCGTCCCTTCTTCATGAGGATTGGCGTGAGCCAGACATCGAGAGCCCCGGCCGCGAAAAGGGCCTCCATCGCGCTGCCGAAGAGCTGAGGCGATTGGTCGTCGATGTTCGCCTCGATGAGCAGGACCTGGCGTGCTTCGGTGGGGAGGTCCGTCAGCTCTCCGATGAAGAGGCGCATCAGGTTGGGGAAGGGAAAGTCCTTGCTTCCCGCGCCGTAGCCGACTGACTCCACGCTGACAGCGGGAAGCGTGCCCCACTCGGCGGCGAGGGTTCTTGCCAACGCCGCACCGGTGGGGGTCACCAGCTCGCCTTGGACATCGACGGGCCGGATGGGGCATCCCTTGAGGAGTTCCGCTGTGGCCGGAGGCGGCACCGGCATGAGGCCGTGGGCGCAGCGAACGAAGCCGTGACCGTTGGGGAGCGGGGAGCAGACCATGCGTTGAACCCCGAGCAGGTGGAGCCCGAAAACGGTCCCGACCACATCGACGATGCTGTCCACGGCACCGACCTCGTGGAAGTGTACAGTCTCTAGCGTGGCTCCGTGGACAGCAGCTTCGGCACGCGCCAGCGCGGCGTAGACGGCGACGGATTGCTCCTTCACTGCATCCGGCAGACCGCTTCCCCGGATGACCGCCTCAACCTGGGCGAAGGTGGAGGTCCCATGCTCCTCAGAGGCCTCGTGCGTATGCGTGTGAGAAGAGGCGTGGCTGTGCGCATGGCTCTCGTGCGTGTGTTCGTGGCTGTGCGTGTGCGCCGAGGCGTGCGAGTGCTCATGGGAATGGGTGTGACCACCGGTTAGTGGTGCGTCGGCAGGTGGCACGCGGGTGGTCCATGCCGCCCCTGCGGCCTGGCCCCGGACGATGACCTCCACGGTCGCCGCGTCGATGCCGTGCTTCTGGGTGCGTCCGGTCTGGAGTTCCCAGGAGGGCAGCGCCATGGTGCGCAGGCCCGCGACGAGTTTCTCAAGGAACGCGGGGGTGGCTCCGGCGTCCAGCACGGCACCCAGGGCCATGTCGCCGCTGATGCCGCCGATGCAGTCGAAGTAGGCGATGCGCATGATGGGGAAGCGTGGGTGCGAAGGAATTGGGAAGCAGCAGGTCGATGCTACCATGCAGGACCGCTTGGTGCGGACACAGGTGCAGGGGACTCGTGCCGACAAGCGCCGGCCAGTGATCGGATGGCTTCTCTGCACTCTCTGCGACCTCTACTGTTGAAAGAGTGGTCTCAGGCTGAGGAGCGCAACCGTCAGTAGCCTCGTGGGAGGTGTTCGTGCCAGTGTGTCCGAGGCGTGCCCTAATGACGATGGGCGAGACTCAGGCGAGCGAACGGGGGTCCGCCATGACCGCGCATACAATCATCTCACGATGTCGTCGTTCGCAGCGGGCCGTCCATGCCATCACCGCCCACCCGCGCCGTGTCCGCCGGTGAGGAGACGTTCCACGCCCCAGCCCGCCAGGTAGGCCGCGCCGCCCGCCAGTGCTCCAACAGTCAGCATCTCCAACCCGCCGTGCCACCACCTGCGTCCCGTCACGCGGGTCCGGGCCGCGCCAACGCCAAAGAGTGCGGCTCCTGAGAGGCCGATGGAGGTGAGATTTGCGACGCTCTGCGGGGTTCCGAGCATGTAGGGCAACAGCGGCATGAGCCCTCCGATGACGAAGGCGGTCCAGGTGACGCCTGCATGCCGGAGAGCGTGGACGCTTTCCTCCCATTCCTGAAATGCCTCGCCCTGCTCCACGGCCCGCTCGGACTTGATGCCCAGGTAGTTCCCCACGGCCATGGAGAGTCCGTCGGCCGCCAGATTGGCGAAGCCGAGCGTGAGCACCACGAGGGGCGCGAGCCGGGCACCCTGGACGCCCGCCACCACTGCGAAGGTGGTCACCACCCCGTCGTTGGCGGCGTAGACGATGTCGCGGATGTAATGGCGGGCGAAGATCTCCCAGGGTCGAGGGGTCAAGGGTGTCTCCGGGGGAGTCGGAGGAGGACCGCTCATGTGCCGCGTTGAAGGACTTCCAGCACCGGCTTGCCGAGACCATCCCGCGTGACGTAGAACGGGCGCTTCTCCACCTCGTAGCTGTGCTTGGGGGAGATGCCGAGAGCGTGGTAGAGGGTTGCGTGCAGGTCCTCGATGACGACCGGCTTCTCGAGGGTGCGGCACGGTCGCTCGTCCGCTGTCTTGCCGTGGAGGTGGCCCTTCTTGACCCCGCCGCCGAACATCAGCAC
>JANPLG010000136.1:0-4882 GCA_031426395.1 Actinomycetes bacterium | reverse complement strand
AGTACAGCAAGGGAGTCTTAAACCCTGGCGCGGCAACCACCAGGATGATCAGACCCGCAGCCGCCAGGAGCGTCCTGGAGCGGATCAGCGCTCGCCCCTGCGCCTTGACTTCCATCCACGGAGACTCGCGGCGTCGCAGCACCGGCTCTTCCTTTAGATAGCGCTTCATCACGGGAACCAGCGCCAGATGCAGACTCGCACAGATGATTCCCGTGACGATGAAGTCCGCTTTGGCTAAAAAGCCTCCCAGAAAGCCAGAGACCATTTCGCTCCCTTTGGTGATCCCTTGCCGGTCCGAGCTGAGCCGACCCGTAGCCGCGAACCGCTTGCCCAGGTCGACCATCAGCCCACCGAGAACGGTGCTTGCGAGGTTCATGCAGAAGTAGAGCAGGATGTAGATTGGCAACATCAGCCGCGGCCAGTGGGTGGGGGCGAGGCCGAACATGATGAAGCAGACAGCACCCGCGATGAGACTGAGCTGCAGGTAGTGGTACCGGCGCGTCCCGCACAGCGGCACCGCGTCTGAGAGCACCCCCATCACCGGCTTGACGTAGCTGGCGGTCTTTCCGAGGAAGGCAAAGGAAGCGACCTGCGCCGCGCTGTATCCGAGCTGATCCTTGAGCACGAACTGGAGCGGCAGGTCCATCACGTTCAGGGCCATGGCCGTGCCCAGCCAGCCGGTGTTCAGCAGCGCCGATCCCGGCACTACTCCTGGCTTCAACTTCGGGTCGGTTTCGTCTCCTACGGCCTCGGTGACGATGTCGGGAGTGGGGATCGGGGGCACGTCCGGCGCGGGGGTTGGGGTATGAGACATCGAGCCCTCGAGTGAAATGGTGAGTGCCCATTCCCCTCCAGGGTAGAGAATCCCTACTTCTGGCGAGTCACGGAGGGCGGGGCACGGAGGGCTGGCCACCCAGGACAAGCGTCTCCCCTTCGACCGCAAGGTGCGTGTTTCCGAACACGGAACGAGCGGCCGAGAGAGATGTTGCCTCGTGTCGGCCGCTGATGTGGACCAGGCGCAACTCCTGCACCCCCGCCTCCAACGCGATGCGGGCGGCGTCCATTGCGCGGGAGTGCCCTCTTGCGGAAGGATCGCTTACGTCCGGGGAGCAGGTTGCCTCGTGGACCAGGAGCTGGGCACTTCGGGCGAGGTCGGCAAGTTGTGGGTGCGGGGCGGTGTCGCCGCTGAATGCGATGACGGTCCCCGTGCTCAGGTCCGTCCATCGGCTGCAGCTACCGGTGACCGGGTGGAGAGCGCGGATTGTTTCTACACGAAAGCCGTGACCCTTCCACGTCTCACCCGGCTCGAGCGGCGTGAGCTTCACCTCCGGCCAGGCCTCCGGGAAGCGGTCGGCCTGGAGGTATTGGCGCGCCAGTTCCACCACCCTCGGCATGTCATCCGGCGGCCCGATGATCTCCAATGGTGCTACCGCACGCTGAAACTCGTGGGGCCGCCGCGCGGCGATGGCGCGGTAGAGCAGGAGGCCGACCAGCCCGAGGTAATGATCTTGGTGGCAATGCGTGAGGAAGAGGGCGCGGACATCCGCCGGGTGGCACCTCACTGCAAGTAGCTGCTGAGCACACGACCAACCGCAGTCGATCAAGACCGGTGCCGTGGAGGAACCGTTCAGCAGGTAGTGGGAGCTGTCCCGGCCCGCAGCGGGAAGCACTGCGGAAGTGCCCAGAAAGGTGATCGAGGAAGACATGGCGGTGGCATTCGCTGATGGGTGCAAAGAGACACGCTTCCGTCCATTCTGCGCCCTCAGAACCCAACGAGACAGAGGAGGTGCGGCCGACGATCAGTGAATACTCAAGGAACCTGCCGTAGTTGGAGACACTAATGCTCGCCTCACTCCGCCCACGCCCCTTCGCCCGGACCGCCCTTTTCGCTCTCGTTGCTTCGGCAACCTTTACAGGGGCCGCACTCGCGCAGACCAAGCTGTCCGAGAAGCCGTTCAGCATGACCGTGCCCGCTGGTTGGCAGGTCCGTACGGTACCGGGTCTCAAGTTCAAGGTTGCCGTCGGCACGCCGGGCAACGGTTTCGCGCCCAACATCAGCGTGGTCGATGAGCCAACTCGCGCTTCGGCGGCGGCCTATGCTGACGCCAGCGAGAAACAGCTCCAGACCCTGGAGGGCTATAAGAAGCTCGGTCGCGTTCCGTTTAAGACCGCACAGGGCGTCTCCGCGGTTCGCCTGACCATCCAGACCCGGCAGCAGACCAAGGACCTTCGGCAGCACGCGTACCTCATCCCAGGGAAAGGCGTGATGTTTGTCGTCACCGCATCCGCCCTGGCGACGGACGGGACGAAGCACGACAAGGCCGTGAACGCCGCGCTGATGACTTTTGCCGTGAAGTAGGTAGTAGTCGGCCCGCGCGCGCGCGTCTCCAGGCTGCACCCGATCCGCACGGCGAAGGGCCAGGGAGTGATCCCTGGCCCTTCGGTTCGAAATTGGGCGGCTCCGACCGCTCCCCTTCCTAATCCTACTCGTAATCCAAATCTTACTCGCTTCCCTACCCACCGAGGGGCGGAGTGTGCGAGGGAGAACGGCAACAGACACGGTGCGGCCGTCCCTGGCCACACGCCCGCCCTACGTGACCGTAACCAAGACGGCGTCCGCCTTGCCCGACAGTCCCTTGGCCGCACCGTCCCCGGTGAAGGAACCGTCTGGCTGAAGGGCAACCGAAACGGGGGCGGGGCGGCGACGGATCGCTACGTGACCGTGATCAAGACGGCATCTGCCTTGCCAGACAGAATCCGCAATGCAGGCCGTTTGCGGTGCGGCCAATCGCAGGCCGCCCCGCATTCGCTGATGGCGTAATCTCCGTGAAGAGGTGAGCCCTTGGAGCGCGCCTGGATATCCTCTACCTGCCTACCTGTGTCGGTTTGCGGCACGGTCGGTACGCTCCAGGCGTCCGGCTAATCCTCTTCGGCGGTCTTCACATCGCCCTTCGCGTGGTCCAACGTGGTGGGATCGTCCAGCGCGAAGTGGAAGTCGATCTCCTCGTCCACGCAGATACGCCCCATGCGGTCAAAGCGCTTCTTCTCGTCCAGGCTCATCTCGGAGGGGATGTCCCGCAGGATGGTGTCATCCCACTTGTCCTGCTCCACGAACTTCTCCCCCATGCGTTTGCAGCGGGAGCAGCGGTATTTCAGATACATGAAGCTCGGGCCAAAAACCCGCACATACCAACTGCGCTGGAGCACATCCTTGGTGACGATGCGCTGGCCACAGTGACAGCGGATGGCTGTGGCTTTCATCAAGGCAAGACCCTTCTATCGTAGGCCGGAGTCCGGTAAGTCTGGCTGGGACCTGCGTCCTGATGCGGCCAGGGGGCCGGAAACCGAAAGGAATTCTCTGTCTGATTGGCGGGAAGTGCAACGCCGCTCAGGGTCAAATGCTAGACCCCTGGGCGGTCGGCTCCGTTCCCGAGCTTACCCACATTATCGGTGAGACCCTACCACGCAACAAGCGCACCAGGCGGTTTTACCGCGATTTGACGCCCTGCTCCCGCATCCAGAGGCGGCGAGTCTGGGACGAGTTGAGTTGCGGGCGCTGGCAGATCGCCACCAGTTGGGCCTCGAGCTTCCGTCCCGGCTGAGGACCCGCTTCGCTGCGGAGCACCACGGTCTGACCGGATTCCAGCTCCTTGGGATCGATCCGGTCGTTCCTCAGGATGACGGGCCGCTTGGGCAGAACAAAGCGGCGGCTTTTGTCCGGCCCCTTGATGGTGAGCGGGTCCAGCGCGGCGATCTCACCCACCACCACCCCGTGCCCATGGAGCGGCTCCCGGAGTTCCCGAAGCTTCTGATCCTTCTCCGCGAAGTGGACCACTGACGCCGCGAGCAGTGTCCGCGCTGCCTGGATGTCCCGCCAGCTCTGCTTCATGGGCTCTGCGTCTGGCTTCTCGCCCGGTTCCCGATCCCAGAGCCGAAGCACTCCCAGCGCCACGGTATAGCGCTTGACGGTCTTCTTCTCCTCATTGCCCACCGGGGAGGTGCGCTCCTCACCGCCCGGATGGGGGTCAGCAGGCTTCTTCGCCGGGGCCGCGGGCTTCGGATCCGCGTCGTCCGCACTCCGGTCGGCGCGCACGCGGTCATCGGGGACTACCAGCACCAGGTCGCCCACCTTCAGGTCGGCCACCTTTCCGCGGGACTGGCGATAGAAGCGCGCGTCGCTGGCCACATCTACGGTCAGTCGCCGAGGTTTATGGACGTCCCAAGGACGGATCTCGAAGCGCGGCTCCGCACGCGCGGTGATCGAACCCTCTTTGTCCGCACCCTCTTTGTCGGAACTCTCCTTGCGCGACCGATCCTTGCGCGACCGATCCTTGCTTGGCTTCTCAACGTCCGTGATCTCACCCCAGAGGACGCGCTCTATTCGTTCCGTCGGCTTCGCGTCGGGATCGGGGGCTGGCATCGGTGGCCTGGCGGGATCGGGCAACCCTTGTGCTCGGACGCCGCCGTTCCATCCCGCCAGCAGGGCAATTGCAGCGACTAGCCCGGCGGCAAGGAATGCCTGAGGGCGCGGAGGCTGCGGGCGCGGAGAACGAAGTTGCGGGTGCGGATTCATAACCGTATCTTTGCGGGTTGAACCGCCGCTGTCCACATTGGAGCCCTCGGGGCTAGCTGGATCCTAGCCGTGCGCGGGAAAACAGATCCGACGCGCACCGGGGCTCAGTGTGACTCACGGGCTGCAAAGCGATGTCGGAAGGGCGAGGAGAGGGTGGGATTCAATTACTGGGCAGGCTTTCGTGACAATGTCACCTGGGGTAGCCTAGGCCCTTGTGGCCGTGGGTCTACCGTGCTCCCAAGGGGGACGCGCCACGTCCAGCCAGGTGGATGGACCCCCCTGCGGTCTCCTGCGAACCACGCGCACTAG
>JANPLG010000135.1:0-4452 GCA_031426395.1 Actinomycetes bacterium | reverse complement strand
TTCAGGGACGGCGGGGCCGTTCCGGGAGAAGACATGTGGCGTGAACTGCTGGGACTGGAGAAGAAGCCGACCGGCCTCGTGGACATCATCGTTCCGCAGCGGAGCTTTGCGGATGTCATTCTCCCGGACGAGACGCGGCAGCAGCTTTACGAAGCGCTCACCCAGATCGAGAAGCACCGCCTGATCTTCACCCAGTGGGGCCTCGGGGAGCGCCACCCCACCGGCACCGGCCTCGTCTTCAACTTCGCCGGCCCTCCCGGCACCGGGAAGACGATCTGTGCGGAGGCCATCGCCTTCACGCTCGGCCGCAAGCTCATGCGGATCAAGTACTCCGAGCTGGAGAGCATGTGGGTCGGCGAAACCGGCAAGAACATCCGCTCCGTCTTCCGGGAGGCGCACACCCAGGAAGCGGTCCTCTTCTTCGACGAGGCGGACTCCATCGCCTCACGCCGCTTCGGCAACGTCCAGGCCGGCTATGAGCGGGAGGTCAACCAGACCGTCAACATCCTGCTCAAGGAAGTGGAGGAGCACGAGGGTGTCGTCATCTTCGCGACCAACCTCGCGTCCAATTTCGACCCCGCCTTCGAGCGCCGCATCCGCACCCACATCCTCTTCCGCATTCCCAACGCCCCGGAGCGGGAGGCGATCTGGAAGGTCCAGGTCCATCCGCAGAAGACGCCCCTCGCGGACGATGTCGATTTCCACGCCCTCGCGGACCGGTTCGAGATTCCCGGCGGCGATATTCGCAACGCTGTTCTGAAGGCGGCCCAGATGGCGGCGGCGGAAGAAGGCCCGGACGACCGCAAGAAGATCCAGCAGCGCCATCTGCTGGTCGCTACGGATCAGGTCATGCGCGCCCGGGGCATCATGCAGCAGAACTCCCTCGGTCCTGCGGAGGAGGTGCGCTTCCCGTGGCAGGAAGCTGTGGACGCTGCGGAGGAGCGCCTTCAGGCGGTGGACGCCGACCTCCAGGCCTGCCGCACCGAGCTGGAGATGCTGGTCGAAGGTCAGGACACGCTGCGGCTGAACCTGGAACAGCACTCCGGCCGCACGGACCAGGCCTTTGAGGAGCTGCGCCTCACCACCAGCGCGGCCCACAACCATTCGGACCGCCTCGGCGGGGAGTTGGCGTCGCTGAAATCGCAACTCGTCGCCCTGGAGGAGGGCCAGTCCCGCGCCCTCGCGGAGCGGAGCACCACCCATGAGATGGCCCTCGCAGCCCTCGCGGAGCGGGTCACCGCCCAGCAGAACTCCATCCAGCGCGCCACCCTGATCCCGCTGCCGCCCCCGGCCACCGGCGCGATCGCGCTCCTGCTCCTCGCGATCGGCCTCCTGAGCGGCCACTATCTCTGGCCATGAACGGGGGTTTCCGGTTCCCTGTTCCCGGTTTCCTGTTCCCGGCCCGTGAGTTCCCCCGACCCCTAACCCTCATCCCCCAACTCCCAACTCCCAACTCCCATGAAATTGACTTCTGCCATTGATGAATACGGCCTGCTCCAGCGCCGCCGCCAGCGCGGGGAGGCGGGCCAGCTTGCGGCCCTGGCGCTCTCCGCCCTGCGGGAGTACCTGATCGACCGCTCCGAGATGTCCAACTCGGCCGCCGTCACCTCCCACGACCTCTTCCAGTTCCTGCTCGACTACTACCCCTCCCAGGAGCAGCCGGAGCCGGCGGTTGCCACGGCTCTGCTGGACACCTGCGCCGGTTTCGCGCGGTGGCTGGTGGAGCGCGGGGAGACGGGGACCGCCGCCTTCGCCGCCGCCGAGGAACGCCTCCGGGACGACCTCCCCCGCGTCATGGAAGCCCTACGCATCTTGCGGGAGCACGCGCACGCCGGAGACCTGACGCCGGTGGTTCCCGTCGGTCAGGAGGACGATGAAGAGGAGGAGGCTCCCGTCGGCTTCATGGGTAGCGGAGCGGACCGCGTGGTGGATCTGGACAAGATCGACTACAACTCGGCACAGCTCGACTACTTCACGGTGCGGCGCAGCGATTCGGAGGGCGCAGGGGGCTTCGGCAGCCTCGCCCTGGAGGCTTCCAGCCAGAAGGCGATGGGCGAGGGCCTCGCGGATCCGGTAAGGGTTCCTGCGGCTGCGGCGTCCCTGCTGCGGCCGGATGATATAGTCTACGGAGAGATTGCCCCGGGGCCGAATGGCTGGGAGTTATTGGAAGCCTTCGGAGTCCGGCCTGGACGCTATGAATGACGGTTCCTCCCGCGCCCCACGCAGCGCCTGATGCGTCAAACGCGTCAAACGCGTCAGACGCCCTGACCCCTGTTCAGGAGATCGAGCAAGCCTGCCGTGAGGCGCGTCTGGTTGCGCCCACCGTCGCGGCGCTGCCCACCGGCGTGAAGAACGATCTCCTCATCGACCTCGCGGACGCGCTCCTCAACGAGTCGGATGTCATCCTGGACGCGAACCTCCGTGACGTGGAGGCCGCGGAGCGCCGCCGCCTCCCGGAAGCGGAGATTGATCGCTTCACGCTCACCCACTCGCGGCTCGGCATGATCGCGGAGGGGGTGCGTGCCGTGGCAGCGCTGCCGGACCCCGTGGGAGAGGTGCTGCGCGGCTCCCGGCGCCCCAACGGGCTGGTGGTCCAGGAAGTGCGCGTTCCCATGGGCGTCGTCGGCATGATGTACGAGAGTCGCCCGAACATTACCATTGACTCCATCAGCCTTTGCCTCAAGGCCGGCAATGCCGTGATGCTGGTGGCGGACCTCGTCGCGCCGCGCTCCAACAAGGTGATCCTCGATTGGGTGCATCGCGGCATGGACCGGTACGGCGTCCCGAAGGCTGCGGTCCATCTGGTGGAGACGGACGACCCGGAGGTCGGCGAGCACTTCTCCCACCTAACGGAGTACGTGGACGTTCTCATTCCACGGGGCAGCCCGGAGTTGATCCGCCGCGTCAGCCGCACCGCCACGGTCCCGATCATTGAGACCGGCGTCGGGAATTGCCACGTCTTCGTGGAGCGGACCGCGCGCCTCTCGATGGCCGCCGACATCGCCTTCAACGCCAAGATGCAGCGCCCCGGCGTCCCCAACTCCATGGAGACGCTGCTGGTGGATCAGGCCATCGCCCGGGAGTTCCTGCCGCTGATCGGGTTCCGCATGCAGGCCGCCGGCGTGGAGCTGCGCGGCTGCGAGACGACCCGTTCGATCCTCACCAGCATCAAGGCCGCCACTGACGAGGATTGGGCCACCGCCTATCTGGCACCGATCCTCGCCGTGAAGGTGGTCGACGGCCTGGACGAGGCGGTGGCGCACATCCGCAAGTACGGCACCCACCACAGCGAGGCGATCGTCTCCTCGGATTACGCCACCTCCCGCCGCTTCTGCGAGCGCGTGGACGCCGCCGCCGTCTACGTGAACGCCTCCACCCGCTTCACGGACGCCTACGAGTTTGGCCTGGGCGCGGAGCTTGGCATCAGCACCCAGAAGCTGCATCGCCGCGGGCCGCTGGGGCTGCGCTCCCTCACCACCTGGAAGTGGATCGTTTTCGGAGACGGCCAGGTCCGCGATTAGCCGCTCAATCTTTGACCACTCCAAACATGGCCACCGTCAAGTTGCTCCTCTTTAGCGACCTTCACGCAGACCTTGGCGCTACGCGCAGGCTGGTCACCCTGGCAAGGAACGCGGATGTGCTGGTTGGCGCCGGGGACTTCGGCAATCTGCGGCGGGATGTCCAGCCGTGCATCGACTTCCTGGCGGCATCGGGTAAGCCCGCCATCCTGGTTGCCGGCAACAATGAGTCGACGGATGAGCTGGTCCACGCCTGCCGTCACTGGTCGCAGGCAACCGTCCTGCACGGCAGTGGCGCTTCGGTCTTAGGCGTGAGCTTCTGGGGTCTCGGCGGCGGGGTGCCAGTCACGCCGTTCGGGTCCTGGAGCTACGACTTCTCCGAGGATGAAGCCGAGAAGCTCCTGACTGGATGCCCCAAGGGAGCGGTGCTCGTAAGCCACTCACCTCCGTTCGGTGCCGTAGACCTCTCCTCCAGAGGGCAGCATCTCGGCAGCCGCACCGTTCGGGACGCGCTGGTCCGCGTGAACGCCACGCTGACGGTCTGCGGTCACATCCACGGGAGCGCCGGTCAGGTCGCACGGATCGACGGCAGGCCCGTGGTGAACGCCGGGCCGCACGGAATGCTCTGGGACGTGCCAGCCCACACTTGACGCACCCGTTGCCGTACCTGCTCAGCCCACAGCCGCAAGCAAGAGGTCCGCATAGCGCTTGCGGAGGTCGGCGCTGAGGCCCTGGTGCTCCGGGCGAGAGAGGTCCGGGTCCTGCTCGATGAGGCGGAAGGCATCGGCGCGGGCTTCCTGCAGGATGACGGCATCCCCAATGATGTTGGCGATGCGCAGCCGCAGGATGCCGCTCTGCTTGGTGACCCAGTAGGAGGGGTGTGATTCCCTGATACGGCAGTTCAGACGGATGCGGATGCTCCCCCGGCTGCGTG
>JANPLG010000134.1:0-12340 GCA_031426395.1 Actinomycetes bacterium | reverse complement strand
GAGAGGCGTACGACGAGACGCTCTTCGCGCGGGATGAGGAGCGCTGCCAGGAGCAACGGCTCCGCCGCCTGCGGCGGGAGGCCAGTGCGCTGGGCTTCTCCCTTTCCCCGACGGCCGGAGTTTCTTGAGAGGGCTTTGACGGTGCTTGATGCGGACACCAGGGGCTTGCGCCCCTGGCTACATGCTTTCGCCCCTCCGGGGCTTGGGGGCGGAGAGATCGAATTGCAAATTGAAATGTGCAAATTGAAAAGCGCGAATTGTTCACAGACCCGAACACTAGCCTGAGCAATTGACGGGGAGCTTCTCCATGCCGACGTTCACCTACACGGCGCGGGACCAGGGCGGGAACTTCAACAGCGGCGTCCTGGAGGCGGACACCAGCAGCACGGCGGCGCGTCTGTTGCGCGAGCAGGGGCTGTGGGTCACGGACCTGAAGCCGAGCGGTGGTCGCCAGCAGCGCGAGGAGCCGACGGCGGTCCCCGGCGCGCGCACGGAGAAGGGGCTGGGCAAGAAGCTCTTCAATCCGGTGAGCCTGAAGGATCTTTCCCTCTTCTACCGCCAGCTCCACAGCATGCTCCACAGCGGCATGGGGATCTATCAGGCGATGGAGATCCTCTCCGGCCCGACGCAGACGCCCAACGCCGCGCTCCGGCGAGTGGTCCAGGAGCTGGGCCAGCACCTGCTGGTGGGGGGCCGGTTCTCCGTAGTGATGGAGCGCTTCCCCTGGCTCTTCGACAAGATGCAGGTGCGGATGGTGGAAGCTGGCGAGCAGGGCGGCCTGCTGGTGGAGATCTTCCAGCGGCTGGCGGAGTACCTGGAGCGGGAGCACGAACTGCGTCAGGAGATCAAGCGCCGGACGCTCTACCCCAAGATCCTGCTGGCGGCCGTGCTCTTTATCCCGCCCATCCCCACCCTCGTCTTCGCGGGGCCGTGGGCGTACTTCATGGAGATCTGGAGCATCGTGGGGATGGTGCTGCTGGTCGGCGTCCCTTTCTTCTTCGCGATGCGGGTGCTGCTCACCACTCAGGCCGGAAGGGACGCCTACGACCAGGTGAAGCTCTCGTTCCCCGTGATCGGACCGCTGGTGCGGAAGATGGCGGTGGCGCGGTTCGCGCGGACGCTGGCGGCGCTGTACGGCAGCGGCGTCCCGATTGCGCATGCGCTCTCCCTGGCCGGTGAAGCGAGCGGCAACGCGCTGCTGGAACGGGCCTCAACCCGGATGCGGCCCGCGCTGGAGCATGGCAACACGGTTTCCCAGGCGCTTGCCGCCAGCCGCTTCTTCCCGCCGATGTTCCTGGGGATGGTTGGCACGGGGGAGACGAGCGGTAACCTGGACGCCAGCCTGGACAAGGCTGCGGACTTCTACGAGGATGAAGCGAAGCACGCGACAATCCAGCTATTGGTGTTCATGAGCGTGCTGCTGCTGCTGGTCATGGCGATCTGGATTGGAGTCAAGGTGGTGGGCTTCTGGGGGGGAATGTACAGCGGGATGGGCGGCGGTGGCGACGGCTTCCCAACCGGCCCCACCATCCCTGGCGCACCTCCAGGCGGTGCCACCGCGCCGGGAGGCGTTCCGGGTGAGTGACGGCAAGACCCATTACGAGATCCTTGGCCTCACTTCGGATGCCACCGCTCAACAGGTGAAGAAGCGGTTCCGCGAGCTGGCGAAGAAGTACCACCCGGACGTCAACCGGAGCAACCCCGCCGCGCATGAGATCTTCCTGCGCGTCAACGAAGCGTACGAGGTCCTCAACGATCCCTCCCGCCGGGCCGCCTACGACCTGAACCAGCGGGACAAGGCGCGCCGTGCGGGCGGCGCCTCCTCCGCGCCGCCGGGCGGCTACCCGCCTCCGGGTTCGTCGCCTGGGAGCTACCGGCCACCGGGTTCTGCGTCGGGTCCTGGCTACCCCGGTGGACGCAGCGGGTATCAGCCCCCGCCCGGCAACGTGCGGTTCGGCGATACCTATGCTACGCCGGGCTCACCTTCGGGCCGGCCCGGATCGGCAGGGCAGGCGACGCCGCAGCGGCAGGCGGAGTTGGAGCGCGAGCGCCGGGAGCGGGATCGACGGCGGCAGGAACTGGGCCGGATGATGAACGAGGCCCGCAACTCCTACCAGCGCGGCCACATCCGCGAGGCGCAGCGGCTGTGCGAGCAGGTGCTGCAGGTCGGCCGGGTCGGTCCCGCGCACGAGCTGATGGGCGACATCCTGGCACGCCAGGGTCACCTGCAGGAGGCGGCCAGCCACTACACGGTGGCCGCGCAGATGACTTCCGCCAACGGCTTCATCATGGCGAAGTTCAACCGGGTGACGCAGCGGCTCCAGGGGGGCGACCTCGGGATGGCCAGCGCCAACCCGCAGAAGAGTATGAGCTTCCAGCTTGGGGTCTCCTGCCTTGGCTTCGCGCTGGTGGTCTTCCTGATGTTCTGGAGTCCCACGCTGCCGTCGAACAAGGAAGTTCTGAACTGGCCGTTCGTCCCCAACTGGAGCTTTGGGCAGTTGATCTTCATGGCCGCCGACGGCTTCCTGGCGGGGGTTGTCCTGGCGGTGGCGGGGTGGCTGGGCCAGCCGGAGCACGAGATCATCTTCCCCACCCTGAAGTTGGGCCGGTTCCAGGTCCGCGTCTGGGTGGCATTGCTGCTGCTGAGCCTCCTCTCCTTCCCCCTGGCGGTGGCGGTCTATCTGGGGCACGTCATTGCGCAGCGGGGAGGGTCGAAGGCGGTGCTGGGGCTGATGGGCGTGGCGGGGTTCCTCGTCTTCGGATTTGCGCTGCTGCACGACAGCGCAGCGTTCTGGGAGACGCTCTTCTTTGGCGGGAACGTCATCTTCACGATGAGCATCCTGGGGTGGTTCATCGGGGATCTGTTCCGGCCTAGCTGGACCTCGGAGTAGTGGCGAGTGGCGAATCGGAGGATGGCCATGAATCTGAAGCTATTGCGGCGGCGGGGGTTCACTTTGATCGAACTGCTGGTGGTGATTGCCATCATCGCCATCCTGGCGGCGGCGACCATGCCGATGATCCCCGCAATGCATGACCAGGCGCGGGTCGCCACCTGCGAGGCGCGGCTGGCGCAGATTGGGGTTGCGTTGAAGCTGTATGCGGAAGACCACCGCGCGTATCCGGTCGGCCTCCAGACCCTCTACGACGGCCGCTACCTGGAGCAGGAGCGGCTGATGCGGTGCGACAAGACCGGCGCGCCCTTTGTGTATCTGCGACCTACGATGACCGCCGCACGCACGGCACCGGTGGCGTCGTGTATGGCCGCAGCAACTCCTCCCGGCCAGCGGCCGCACCGACACCGGAGCGTTTCCGTGGAGTTGCTGCTGAATGGGGAGACGCGGCTGACGCGTTGAATGGCTGAATGCTCACTGCGGAGAAGCAGAGATCGCGGAGATCGCGGAGATGGGGAATGATCCACGCTGGCCGCCCCGTGCGGCCTCGGGCTGTCTGCGCTTCCAAAAGAGTAATCACGTCCGCTCTCGGGCCATGGAGCAAAGAGATTGACTGACCAAGGTGGGCGGCAAAGCAGCTTTCTGCGCGACGTACCGAGGAATGATACCCTGGTTCACCCTTGCTGCCAGTCATCGACATCCCTTTGCGTGAAGTGCCATCTCTCAAGGAGCATTGTGAGCGCCTGGGATAGTTGGGGGAACGGAGGCGTAACCAAATCGATACCGAGCGAATCGAACTGCACGAGTAATCCAAGTGCTTCACTTCGGTCCTCCACCCGATGGCCTGCAACTAGAAGTGCCAGGCCAAAGATGTGCTTAACGGCGGCGTCCCGGGGATGCGCCTGGGCGAGGGAGCGGAGCTCGTCCAGGAGGGGGGTGGTCGCTTCCCCAGTGGCCCAGACGAGCGTGTTCAACAGCCCTTTGGCCAATATCTCGCGAAGCGCGGCATCCTCGGGGTCGCCGATCGCCAGGGAGCGCAACTCGTCCAGAAGGACACTGGCTGCGTCACCAGAGTCCCTGCCAAGGGCGTTGGCCAACCTCTTGGCCACTTCCAGACGGATAGCGGCAGCAGGTTGGGCGCTGGAGAGGGAGCGGAGTTCGTCCAGGAGGGCAGTGGCCGTATCCCCGCTAGCCCTGTCGAACATATTGAGCAGCGCTCTGGCTAGTTCAAGGCGGATGGATACATCGGGGTTGGAGTTGGAGAGGGAGCGGAGCTCGTCCAGGAGGGCAGTGGCCGCGTCCCCAGTGGCGCGGTTGAAGGCACGGACCAACCCTCTGGCCAGCGGACGGCGGATAGCGATATCGTCGGGGTTGCTCCGTGCAAGTAAGCGGAGTTCGTCGAGAAGAGCGTGGGCCGCGTCCCCGGTGGCGTCCACCAAGGCGTTGAACAGCCCAGTGGCCAGGAGTTCGCGGACGGGTTCGTCCTCATGACGGTTGCGGGCTAGTGAGCGAAGCTCGTCTAGGAGGGCTGCGGCCGCGTCCCCGGCGGCGCGGCAGTGAGCATTAACCAGTCCCTTGGCCAGTCCATGGACAAAGGGGTTCGCGTATGGAAACATGGTGGCGAGAGAGCGCAACTCGTTTAGGAGGGTGTCGGCCGCATCTCCGGCAGCGTTCACGAGGGCGTTCGACAACCCACCGGCCAGATATGTGCGGCTGGCGCTGCTAGGATGGGCGCGGGCGAATGAGCGAAGTTCGTCTAGGAGTGCGTGGGCTGCGCCCCCGGTGGTTCGAACGAGGGTGTTGGCCAGCGCCTTGTTGAGGCGTTCGTGCGCTGCGACATCGTCTGGATAAGTTGTAGCGATTTGACGTAACCCAGTTACAGCTTCAAGGGAGCCACATGAAGTGGTTATGTTGAGCAGCGCACCCGGCCAGAGTCGGCGAATCTCCTCGTCTGTCACGCTGTAGTAGAGCGCGAACCCTAGCTCAATCTGGTCCTTGGTAGGAGCTGCCCCGCCGTCGGAGCGCTGCTCCAACTCCAGGATGAGTGAGAGAAGTATTGAAGGCTCATCCAAAAAGCGCGTCATCCGGGCCTGGGTGGCAAGCTCGGGGAAAGAGTTGATGGCGCGGATGAGGAACCGTGTCGCTCGCACCTTTCGGCTCTCACTGCCTGCTCCAAGCGCAGCAGCGCAGTAAGAGAGGACGGCGTCCGCCTGGTCTCTCGCGTCCGCACCCTGACCCATGTGCAGGTCGCCCAGTAGGCGCTTGAGGACGAAGAGCTCGCCCAGCACATCCGGCTCGAGTGGGGGGATTTGCCCCTGATCAATGTCCACCCCGCGAGACAGGGCGAAGACTTGATGGCTCACGGGGTATTGGAACTCGTGGTACTTGGGAAGGCACGGCATCGTTACGGGGGAGGGCCAGGTGGCTTCCATGCGCTTCCAGCCACCCAGCACCGTGCTCAGAATCGCCAGGTTGGCATAGCACAGGGGCACCCCGTGCTTCGTCCAGTTACCCGCCTCCCTCTGAAGCACTTCGTATGTGAGGTCTTCAACGGTGTAAGGACGGCTGGTGTCCGCTTCAGGATCGGCGGCGCGTCGAGCAGCAAACTGCACGTAGAGCGGAAAGAGTTCCAGGCGCTGAAGCCGAAGCGTATTCAGTGCTTGGCGAAAGAAGCGATCGCGCTCAGCGGAAGTGCGCTGCTTGACACCCGCAGCCAAGTCGCTCTTCCAGACGTCCTCCGCAATGGCCCATTGCTCCGCCTCACCCAAGGGCAGGATCGGCAGCGAGGTGCCCTCGTCCTCGTTCGCGTCCCAGCGGCCAAGCCGATTCCGCTCTGCCATCTCCTGAGGTGTCGGGAGAGGTCGCCGCCATAGGTACTCTCTCTGGGGATTGCGTTCTTGTGGCAGCACCAGTTGCCAGCGAATGCCCCGCTCTTCCCGGGCCAGGAGCAGCACCCGGACACGGAACCCGAACTGCGCCTGATTGTTTGCGAGGCTCTCCAGGAGGTGCCGGGAAGCCTCTGGGTAATCGAGGGCGTAATCCAGAACAATGAGCGTGTCCCGTTCCGGCGTCCATCGGTTCCAGGCGGCCCGGTCATAGGACTTCAAGTCAAGAAAGCCAGCGTGCCACCCACCCAACCGTCGAGCGTCTTTGCACCACTGCAAAGCCAAACGACTCTTGCCGGCACCGGCCGGACCCGACAGCCGGAACCATTGAAACTGTTTGCCCGGCAGGCAGAATTGCCGGAGCACCTCGAACTCGGCAGTGCGACCCTGGAAGGCGACGCTCTCGGCGGAGTAGACGTAGCCGCTCTCCGACTGCGGCAGAGACAGCGCTGCAGGATTCTGAAGCTGGAGCAAACGTGCCAGGTCGACGGCTGCCCGCTCGTCACGCAGCCGCACTTCATCGTGCGCGATGGTCTGCTCTCGGAACCCCTCATGGACGAGTGCCGCCAGATGCGAAAACCCGGAGCCGAACAGCTCCATCAAGGCTTCCCGGTAAGCGATCTGATGGTTCGGCTGGCAGATCACCATTCGAAGGCGATCAGCAAACTGTTCCTGGAGATGGGCTGCCAAGCTCTCCCGGTCCTCAGGGCTTAGACTTGGGGTGCTGGCAAGGGTCGTGCCGACCCCCTCGTAGTCAGTGGAAGCCCAGCCCACCAGCCAGGTCCAAGGTTCCAGGTCGGTGTCTGCGGATTCGCCGACGCTGCGAAGGCCCTTCCGCAACGTATCGCCCACCTCTTCAGCGGAAAGCTGGGTCAGATCATCACGCACGCTCTTGGCTAATCTCGGCCAGCCTTCCCTCACCCGTCGGATGACCCGGTCCCGCATCTTCCTATCCAGGAGTGGAGCTTTCCATTCCTGAACTAGGTCCGCCAGCGTCTCCGCGATGGCGTTGTCCAGATAGGACTTGGCTGCCCACGCCTTATCGGCAGCTCTTTTCTCCTGGAGCTTGTTCCACTTGTCAGCGGAGAACTCAACGCCAAGACCTGTGCAGTAGGTGAGTAGCGCAGCCACAGAACCGGCCAGCGGTAGATTGAAAAACTGCTGGAGCCATTGCGCTCCATCTTTCGCGCTGCAAAAATCGGCCCCGGCCTGGGAGCCACAGGCGGCGGCAGCGATTGCAAGAATAGTAAGTGCTGGCCGAGCGTTCATGCGCTCTATATTGCCGACCGAACAGCCAACAACCTGCACTGTTCATGCCGGAATGCTCAGCGGTTGACGGATCAATGCAGCTCTGATGGCTCGTTGCCGGTGCATCTCTGTTTTCTTGCCCTCTCAGCCGCCGCGTAGGTAGCTCACGGTGCCCTGGGTCACGGCGCGCTCCATCGCCTGCTCCAGTCGGTGGCGGAAGAACGCCTTGATGGGGCGGCGGACGGGCGGCAGGAGCAGCGCCAGTCCGATCAGGTCCGTGATGAATCCCGGAGCGGCCAGCAGGCCGCCGGCGAAGAGGATGATCACACCGTCAAGGATTCCCTGGGAGGGCATCTGGCCGGTGGAGAGGTCGCGCCGGATCTGGTTCCAGACCTGGATGCCCTGACCCCGCGCCAGGCCGGCGCCGACGAATCCACTGACGATCACCAGCGCCACGGTAGGCCACAAGGTGAGATACTTTCCGAGGAAGACCAGGAGCACCACGTCCAGAAGTGGCAGCCCGACGAAGAGGGCCACCAGGGCGGGGAAGATGCGGAGACGCATGGCGGAGGGCCGGGCCTTTCCGGGAGAAACAGATGGCCGAGCAGACGATACCGGTGCTGGACCTGACTCAGTTTACCGGCGGCGGGAGCGGGGCGCAGGCGTTCGTGCGGGAGCTGGGGGAGGCCCTTACGGATACCGGCTTCTTCGCTCTCACGCACCACGGCGTCGATTCCCGGCTGATCCACCGGACCTATGAGCTGCTGGAAGCCTTCTTCACCCAGCCGGACGAGGTGAAGTTCCGGTACGAGGTCCCCGGCCTGAAGGGGCAGCGCGGCTTCACCAGCTTCGGCAAGGAGCACGCCAAGGACCATTCCGCTCCGGACCTGAAAGAGTTCTGGCACGTGGGTCGGACGCTACTGGACGACCACCCCCTCGCCGCCACCTACGCCCGGAACGTCTGGCCAGAGGAGCTGCCGGAGTTCAAGACGGCCCTCTCGGAGCTGTACCAGCAGCTCGACGACTGCTCGCTGTGGCTGCTGGAAGCGACGTCGCTCTTTTTGGGAGAGGAGCGGAACCTCGTCGCGGATATGGCGCGGGATGGCAACAGCGTGCTGCGGCTGATCCATTACCCGCCCGTGCCTGAGGACGCACCGCCCGCCGCCATGCGCGCCGCGCCGCATGAGGACATCAACCTCATCACGCTACTGTGCGAAGCGACCGCCGGTGGCCTGGAGCTTCTGGGGCGTGACGGCGTGTGGCGGCCGATCCACGCCCTCTCCGGCCAGATCATCGTGGACGCCGGCGACATGCTCCAGAACCTGACCAACGGACTGGTGAGGAGCACCACGCACCGAGTCTCGAATCCGGACAACAGCCGCAGCCGCCGCTTCTCCATTCCGTTCTTTGTCCACCCGCGGTCGGAGGTCGACCTCACCCCGCTCCCAGGCTGCGTGGCACGTACCGGGGGCCAGCCGACCCACCCCTCGATCACGGCGGGCGAGTACCTCATGCAGCGGCTCCGCGAAATCGGTCTGGCGTGAGGCACTTTAAGCAAGTTTACCCGTAACGCTGGGCCATTTGGCCCGTTCATTCCCGCGGAGGTAGCTATGGTTTTGACTCGCAGGACGCTCTCGGCCCAGTGTGGCCGCTTCGCACTACTCACCCTCGTCGCCGGCGCGTTGCTGGCTCCCCACGCCGGCCTGGCGCAGGACACGATCACGCTTGCCCGCACCTTCAAGAAGGGTGAAGTGGTCAAGGCGAAGGTCGAGGTAAAAGCTTCGCTGGCCGGCCAAGAAGTGCTGGTGACCAGCGATTCCACCGAGACCGTGAAGGACGTTCTCCCGAACGGTAACGTGATTCTTGAGAGCAAGGACGAAAACACGAAGATCACCCTGGGCGGCATGGAGATGGAGCAGCCGGCTCCACCACCTGCCACCACCACGCGCACCAAGTACGGCAAGCTGATCGACTACAAGCGCGCGCAGGAGGCGGAAGGCATCGTCTCACCGGACGTTCAGAAGGTGATGATGTCGATCAGCGAGGTGATCTTCCCGGAGAAGGCGGTCAAGAACGGCGACTCCTGGAGCACCGAGTTGGAGAACGCTGTCATCAAGGAGCAGAAGCTGACGGTGAAGACCACCTTCCTTGGCACGGAAAAGGTTGGGGACACCACTTACTGGAAGGTCCAGCAGCTTGGCGAGGGCATTGTGGACGGCAACGGCCTGAAGATGAAGTCGGACATCACCTACTGGCTCGACCCGAAGGACGGCTCCACCTTCAAGCAGGAGGGGAAGCTGAGCGACATCCCGACCCAGTTCGGCCCTATCTCCTGGACTATCAAGTTCACGCGCGTCCCGTAACACGGCGCGGACGGAACACCCTATGCGAAGAGGGGGTGGCCAAATGAATGGCCACCCCCTCTTCGTTTGTCACGCCTATTTGCCAGCGTGATGAGTCTGATCAGCCGCCGTGCTCCGCCATGTACTGCGCCTTCGCCAGGTCCACGGTGAAGCCGGGACCCATGGTAGCGCTGAGGGTGACGCCGCGGATGTAGCGACCCTTGGCCGCCGCCGGGCGGGCCTTCAGCAGCGCGTTCAGCAGGACGCCGAGGTTCTGGAGGAGCTGCTCATCGGTGAAGTTCACCTTGCCGATGGCCATGTGGACGATGCCGGCCTTGTCCACGCGGTACTCCACGCGGGAGGCGCTCTTGATGTCCTTCACCACGCGACCGATGTCATTGGTGACCGTTCCGGAGCGGGGGCTGGGCATCCGGGGGCCGAGGGTCCGGCCGAGGACGCGCCCGACGTTCCCCATCATGTCCGGGGTGGCGAGGAGCAGGTCGAACTCGCGCCAGCCGCCGGTGATCTGGGCGATCAGGTCCTCGGCGCCCACCACGTCCGCGCCAGCTTCCAGGGCTTCGTTCGCCTTCTCGCCCTTGGCGAAGACGGCCACCCGGCGCACCTTGCCGGTGCCGTGGGGCAGGTTGGTGGTGCCGCGGACCATCTGGTCGCCGTGGCGCGGGTCGACGCCGAGGCGGATCGCCACGTCGACGGTCTCGACGAACTTTGCGTTGGCGGTCTTCTTGACCAGGGCCAGGGCCTCTGTCGGTTCGTAGACGGCGTCAGGGTTCAGCCCTTGCGCGTGTTGGTTGTAGCGCTTTCCGTGGGTAGCCATGTCTGTTTCCTGTGGTCGATAGCGCCCGGACATCGCTGCCAGGGCTGCCACTGTGGAGTCTGCCGGAAAAGCATCCGTGGGGACGCATCCGGCTGTGCGCGGGAGTTAGCCGCTGACTTCGATGCCCATGCTGCGGGCGGTCCCCGCGATGATGCGCATCGCTGCGTCGATGTCGTTCGCGTTCAGATCCTGGAGCTTCATCTGCGCGATCTCGCGGAGCTGAACTTCCGTGATCTTCCCGACCTTCGCCTTCTTCGGATCCGCAGCGCCCTTGGGGAGTCCGGCCGCCTTCTTCAGGAGCTCGGACGCCGGGGGGGTCTTGGTGACGAAGGTGAAGGTGCGGTCCTCGAAGATGGTGATCTCAACCGGGATCACCGTTCCCACCTGAGCAGCGGTCTGCTCGTTGTAGGACTTCACGAACTGCATGATGTTGATGCCGTACTGGCCCAGCGCCGGACCCACGGGGGGTGCGGGCGTCGCCTTGCCGGCGGGGCATTGCAGCTTGACAATGCCCATGATCTTCTTAGCCATCGATCTCTCCTGCTCCGGCCTGGGCCGGAACTTCCTGGCCACGGGAAATTCTCCCGCGGTCGACGCCGGCTAGGGGTTACCTCGCCGGCCCGCAATGATCCGATTAAAACAGAGCGCCACCTAGAAGCAGGCGCAGCACACGAGGCGCACTAGTGACTCGTCAAGACCGAGTGCGCTCATCCGGCCGAACGGGAGAATGGGGGAGTGGGTGAATGGGAGAGGCTCCGGCCTTGATGTCTCCCATTCTCCCATTCCCCCACTCCCCCTTTCAACCTGTCAGAACATCCTTAACTCGTTGCTAGTTAGACGCGCTCGATCTGGTTGAAGTCCAGCTCCACGGGGGTATCGCGCCCGAAGATGGAGATGAGGACCTTCACCTTCTGCTTCTCCGTGTTCACCTCTTCAATGGTTCCGTTGAAATCCGCGAACGGTCCAATGGCGACGCGGATGACTTCGTTCTTCTGCCACTGCGGGATGGTGTGAACGTTGCCGGATTCCAGCTGGTCCAGCAGCTCCCGGACTTCCTTGTCCTGCAGCGGCACCGGCTTGGCGCCGGAGCTGACGAAACCAGTCACGCCGATGGTGTTCTTGACCAGGTACCACGTCTGGTCGTTCAAGTCCATCTCGATCAGGACGTAGCCGGGGAAGACCTTGCGCTTGATGGTGGTGCGCTTCCCGTTGCGGGAGCGGGTCTCTTCTTCCGTGGGGACCAGGATGCGCCCGATCTTGTCCTTCAGCCGAAGGGACTCCGCGCGGCGCTCGATGTTGGTCTTGACCTTGATTTCGTGGCCGGAATAGGTATGGACGGCGTACCAGGCTTTAGCCATGGGAGCGCTCCCGGGGGAAAGAGGCGGCCTTAGCGGCGCACACCCATGAGTTGGAAGATGAGGTTGAAGATGAGCCCGAGGATGGAGTCCCAGCAGGCGATGAAAACCGCCACCGCCACCAGGACCCCCAGCACGACCTGCGTCTGCGCCAGGAGCTCCGGCTTGGTGGGCCAAGTGGTCTTTCGCAGCTCGGTCGCCACCTCGCCCAGGTACTTCTGCGCTTTCTGGACGGGACCGTTGCCGCCCGGCTGGACGGTGGGTTTCACCGCCTTGGTAGGCTTGACGCTGGCAACGCTCTTCTCGCTGGCCATGAGAGCTCCTTCGACGGTTCCGATAGCGGGACGGACAGATGGGACGGACAGATGGGACGGATTGCTGAGAGCCGCCCTTGCCGGGCAAGGCCACCGTCTCCAAAGCTCCGGCTATCGTATGAATGCTGGCGCCTGCCCAGTGGCACCCGGTTCAAGCCACGCCTCCAGTTGACGCTAGGGCGCTTCCGCATCTTGCGGCTGGCGCTGCCTGGATGAGCAGGCAAACCGCCACGGCAGGCAAATAATTACGGAGGAGAGAACCAGGCTCTCCTCCGACGCGGGATTATACCAACGGGCCGGAAGGCGAGTCAATAGCGCCTGCGGGGTGAGTGTAGGGTAGGCTGCGGGCGCGGTCATTTCTTCCCCGTTTCCCGCAGCCCCCCTCCGAACCGTGCGTAAGGTTCTCCCTTACACGGCTCTCCATCGGACCTTCACCTGCCCGCGGGGGGCCGGCGCGTGCGCGCGGGCCA
>JANPLG010000133.1:0-11686 GCA_031426395.1 Actinomycetes bacterium | reverse complement strand
AGCGTAAGGACGCAGGAACCGAAGCCACGGGAGAGCGCTATCGTATCGCGGACGTGGTGCGCGGCTACCTGGCGCTATTCGTGGCAAGGAAGTTTGGGAGAAGCAGCCCAACGGAAGGGGAGGGGGCCTCGGAGAGCGGTCGGCTTGCCGGTCAGGCGGGCTCAGCCACCCTCACCCCGCCGAGCGCACGGAACGACCGCGCCGCCAATCCGTCAGGCACCGGCCGCGGAACACGGCAAAGGAAGGGCGGCGTGAGCGCCACCGATACCACCCCCACCGAACTGCGAGAGGATGCCCGCGCTGAGGAGAAAGGCCTGAAGCCGCTCGGCAACGAGGTGCCGCAGGGCGCGTGGCCCATCACCAAGTTCGTGTTCCAGGAGTTCGGGCGGGACAACGGGACACTGATGGCGGCGGCGGTGGCATTCTACTTCGTCCTGTCGCTCATTCCCCTGGTCCTGATGGCGGTCTCCGTCTTCGGGTTTGTCATGGGGAGCGGACGTGCGCAGACGGAGGTCATCGGCTTCCTTGGTAAGTTTTTACCCGGCACCAGCGGTCAGCAACTCATCGGCAGCACGATTAAGGGCGCGGTGGAGTCTCGCGGTACAACCGGGATCGTGGGCTTGTTGGGACTCGCGCTGACCGCAACGGGCGGCTTCTCCACCCTTGAGACGGCCATCAATGTGATGTGGCATCGTCCCAATCGCAACTTCATCATGAACAAGCTGGTGGCGTTGTTGATGATGCTGGTGGTTGGAGTCATGCTGGTCCTCTCGCTTGGGATCACCACTGTCAACACCATGGCGGGCAAGCTCCCTGGGTTCACCTGGCTGGCTGACAACGGCTTCCTCCAACTCCTGGGATACGTTCTACCTGTGCTGATCAGCGGCTTGATGTTCGCGGTGATCTTCAAGGTCTACCCCAACGGCCGCTCAACCTGGAAGCCGGCGCTCCAGGCCGGATTCATCACCGCCGCGCTTTGGGAGGTGTTCAAAATCGGGTACACGTTCTACACGCAGCGTCAGGGAGACCAGAGCGCCACGTACGGGGCGCTGGCGGGATTAGTCGGCATCATCCTGTGGATCTACTATTCCAGCGCATTGATGCTCTTGGGATCCGAGCTTTGCTGGATTCTGGAAGGATGCCCCGGGATGGAAGCGAAGGAAGCAGGCCATACCCTCTCCGGCAAGGACGAGCGTTAGAGGCAAGGTTACCGGGTGGGCGGCGGAGAGAACAACTTGCCGCCCACTGGTCCTAATTCATCGCTGTGGCTTACTGGGCTTCTTTGAGGATGCCACCCGGCTGGAGTGCCAGAACCCGTCCTCGCCAGTAAATGCGGTTTCCCACCGCCCCGGCAGCCCAGATCGCTAGCGACATGGCGTCACGCACCGGTAGCAGCAGGAGCCACGGCAAGAGCCCCGGGGCACCCATCCGTAGCGCGCTCAACGCGCCCTGAAGCAGCCGTGTGGCAATCCCTGCCAGCGCGATGGGGAGGAGCCACGGAGCCACGGTCACGGCAAACGGCAGCGCCAGCACAGCGTAGAAGAGGCCGCCGGAGAAAATCATCGTGTAGTAGAGCGCGCCCTTATTGATTCGGTTGGTGCGCGCCCAGCGCTGCTCACGCTTCCAGACGGTGCCGATGCCTTCCGTCCCGCCGTCGTTTTCCAGCACGTATCGGCTGAACTCGACGCGGTAGCCCGATTCCGAGGTCATTCGGCCCAGGTGGAAGTCGCTGCCGATGCGGTTGACCACCTGCTCCAGGCCCCCGAACGAATCGAGGACCTTCTGCCGCGTGGCCATGGTCGGCCCCAGCGCGAAGGTCAGGCCCTTCCAGAGATCGCGGGCAATTAGGATCTGGGGGATGAAGTCGACGCATCGGTTGAGCGACGCCAGGGCGGAGCCCACCGACTTGGGATGCCGCGCGATGTAGGGGCACGTGACCATGCCGACGGTTGGATCGGCGAGGGGCGCGGTCACGGTGGCCAGGTAATCCGGTCCCACGCGGATATCGCTGTCCGCGATGATCAGCATTTCGTGGCGGGCCTGACGGCGTAGGTGGATCAGGTTGCTGATCTGGTAGTTGACGCCCAGCTTTTCCCGCGTGTGAAAGAGGCGCGCTCGACCAGGGTGGTCCGCAACCACCTGCTCCAGCAGCGGGATGGCCGGGTCGTCCGCGTCCATCACGCCAAAGAGGACCTCGTAGTCCGGATACTCCTGCCGGCAGAAGGAGATCCACGTGCCCGGCGCGTCCCCGTCCACGCCGCGAACCGGGATCAGGATGGAGACCGGCGGCTGATCCTTGGGAGCGGCGGGTCGCCGGTAGCCGAAGAACCGCTCCGTAACCACGGCGTACCAGCCGCTCATGATCATCGACGAGATGACCAGCAGCGCCAGCAGCCCTACAACGATAACCATCCAGCATCCCTCAAGATCGACGCGACGAGTGCCCACAGCGCACAGGCACAGTAACCAACCGATCTGCTTTAACATAATCGGCTGCGGATGTTGAACTCCACTTTTGTGGGGTCGCCGTGAATCACCAAGGGTGAACTCCGCTCTCACGGAGATCGCCCTTAGCAGTGAGCAGGAGTTCCTCGCCTACTAAGTAAATGGGATGATAGGGGTAGCCATTTCCCCAACCATTCAAGTGCCTGCCTCACCGCGCGGCGGACTCCGCCATTGCCGGAACTTGGACTGCTCTTGCAGCTCTTTCGGTCAAGCTCCCTCGGTCAAGCTCCCTCGGTCAAGCTCGATGAGAACGCCATTTAAGAGACCAGCCCTCGGGACATGGAGCCGTTGGCTGGGACTGATGTCCGCGTTGCTGCTTGGCTTGCTGGTGCTAACGCCGACGGTGGAGCGACTGGAGCGGGAAACCCAGGACGTCCGGCTGGCACTGCGCGGCAATCGAACCACACGCGCAAAGATCGTGATCGCAGAGGTCCGCCAGTCCACATTAGACACATGGCGCACCGTGCCAATCGCCCTCTGGGGCGGCAACTTCGCCAAGATGATCCACCAGGCGCGCAGGCACGGTGCCAGCGTGGTGGGGCTTGATATCGTTCAGGATGTTCCTTCGGACGAGTACCGGATTCAGTTCATGGATGAGGTGCTGCAGCTTGGAGCGCTGACCCGCGAGGAGCGAGCCCGGCTGAAGGAAAAAGCGGATAACTCCGTTGGCTTCTGGCCGCTCCGTCAACTCGTCCTTGAAGTGGTGCGCGATCCGGATCGGCCGGTGGTGTTTGGAACCATTCAGGGCAATCGCTCCTTTGTCCAGAACCAGATCTGGTTCGGGACTGGCATCCCGCCTCAGCTGGGCCTGGTGGAGCTTCCGGATCAGCTAGACGAGGTAGTACGCACGATGCCGCTCTACCTGCAGGCAGAGGATACGTATACGCCCAGCTTCTCCGCCTGCCTCGCGGCGGTTGTACTAGGGCGCAGCCCTTCCCATGGTGCGCTCCTCAACCTGGTGGGCAGTTCGGTAGGCGAACGGACCTCACCCCAGTTCCGGTTGAACTACCTTGGCACTGATCTCACCGGTGCCTTTCCCCGGGTTGCAGCGGAAGACCTGGCTCTGGGCCGCCTCACCGCGTCGCAGCGTCGCGACCTTCGCGACGCGGTGGTCCTCATCGGCCCAACTTTCTACGCTTCGGGCGACCTGCACCGAGGACCGTTCCGGACCCGTTTTCCAGGGGTGTACTTTCACGCCCAAGCAATCAGCACTCTCTTGGACGGGACAGCTCTCCACCGGCTTCCGCCAGCACAGGAAGTCCTGATGGCGCAACTTCTGGGACTGATCGGGGCTGGCATAGCCATCGCGAAACTTCGCCGCCGAACCGCCGTGCTTTCGGTGGTGGCAATTGGCTTCACCTGGTATGGCCTGGCCCAAGCGAGTTTCAACTCCCTGCACCTCTTGCTGCCGGCTGCGGCACCGCTGCTCACGCTACTTGGCGCCTTCAGCGTGTCGATTGTTGCTGGGGCGGTGGAAGCCAACTATTCCAGGATCCGCTCCTTGCTGAAGGTCTATCTCTCGCCCGGAATCGCGGAGTATCTCCTTCAGTCGCCTCCGTCTCGGCAGTGGGACCGAAACACAGCCATGGCTACGGTCTTCGTGGTGGATATCCGCGACTCGACCCGATTGGCGGCGTCCATGGAACCGGGGGCGATGATGGAGGAGCTGAATCAACTCTTCAGCGCGATTGTGCCATGTGTTGAAGAGAACGGCGGCTTGGTCTATCAATACAATGGCGATGGCTTCATTGCGGTTTTTGGCGCACCCTCCGGGCTGCCTGGGCACGCACAGGCCGCCGTAGACACTGCTATGGAGATCATCCAAGCGGTGGAGCGGGTCAACCAGGGCCGGAGAGGACTGGGGCTTCCGTCATGGGGCATCGGGTGCGGAGTCCACAGCGGGCCGCTGGCCTATGGCAACCTCGGGTCAGACAACCGCACGTCGTTCACCGTGATCGGGGACACGGTGAATGTGGCGTTCCGCCTGGAGGAGTTGAACAAACGGGCTCACTCCCAGTTGATGATCAGTAGCGACACGTACGATTGCCTCCGAGATCGTCCAGATCTGAGCGGGCCAACATCCGCTGT
This sequence comes from Actinomycetes bacterium, assembly GCA_031426395.1. Lineage (GTDB taxonomy): Bacteria > Armatimonadota > SYMT01 > SYMT01 > SYMT01 > JANPLG01. The sequence goes on along the minus strand of JANPLG010000133.1, from coordinate 7,093 downwards.
GGTCAAGGGCCGCGAAGCTCCCGTCTCCGTCTACTTCTGGAAGCGGGAGCCCACTTCGTCGGCCTCCGGCTCAGATTCAACGGATCCAATGCTGGCCCTGCTGGCCGGCGCGACCCAAGGTAGCGGCTCATGACCTATTCGTTCCGGTTGACGCTGAGGGTCCTAGCAACTCTTGCAATTGCGGCAGTAGCCACGGTGCCTCGCCCAGTCTCCTCCGGCACGCCTGCCATGGGGCAGTTCACGGAAGTTCGTGGTGAGGTACGCGTTGCACGCGGACGAGAGCTTCCCACGCGCATCAGCACGCTACACCTACTCGCGCCCGGCGACACAATCACGGTGGCCCCTGGTGCCGCCGCCCGGGTAGTTGTTTACGCCACGGGGGCCTGTTTCCAGCTTGACGGGGGGGCGGTCGCCCTGGCGCAGCAAGCCACGTTGAAGCGGCGTTCCGGGCCGTTGCCGCGGAACTATTCCCAGCTTCCGCAAAACCTGGCTCGCTTTGCCGGCGAGACTCGGTCGGCGTTAGGCGCCTTGATTGCGCGCAACCCGCCGGGAAGCATGGGTCCCCGCACTCTCACTCCGACGGGAGCGGCGCGCGATTCGGAGGTAGTCCTTCGATGGGAGGGCGACTTTCCTGATAAGCCGGGCGCGCAAGCGGCACCGAGGCTCATCATCGTGCAGGTGATGCTAACCGCGAACCGAAAGGTGCTGGTGACTGAAGAGCTACCGCTGACCGCTCGAGAGTTTCGCCTGCCACGTGATCTGCTCCAGGGCAACTCAAGCACTCAGTACACGTGGAGTGTCACCGCACGGGGGCCTTTTGGTTCACTAGTGGCAGAACGAACCTTTCGGGTTCTTTCTGTCGTCGAGAGAAGCGCGCTGACTGCCGCCGAGAAGGCTGCCGAGAGCGTAAAGCCGGAACAGCGTGATGACCCGGCGGTCCGCCTCCTGCTCGCCCGCGTCTACGAGCGCTTCGACCTTCCGATGGAGGCGATCCGGGAGTATCTGGCCGCGCTTGCCCGCCGTCCTGATGACACGTTCATCCAGGCAGAAGTAACACGCGTTGAGTTTGAAATGTTGAGTCCTAAGAAGAGCGTGAGATAGGGCCTTAGGGAACGAACCGCCCAGACGGTGGCACCGTGCGGGGCCGTGTGTCGGTTCATTTCGCAACGCGCTCGTCCAAATGGTGACCAGAATGGGAGTGAGCATGAACGTTCTAAGGATCGCTTCCGCAGCCGTGATGCTTGGCTTGCTACCGGTAGGGACAATCCTTGCACAGGAAGCGCTCCCCGCCCAGGCGCCTCCGCGATCGCCGTTGGTTACAGTGAGCGTTAGCCGACAGCCATTGCTCAACGCGCTGGAAACCCTCTTCCGGAATCCGAAACCGAACCGGATTTACAAAGTTGAACGGGTCCCGCCCTTGGCAATGCAGACCCTGGTTTCCGTTAGGGCGCGCGGTGAGACTTTGGACCAGGTTCTGCTGCTGATCCTTGAGCAAGTGAAGGTGCCCCGGCTCACCTATCATATCGAGCGCGGCGTTTACTACATTTACCCCGCACCCAAGCCGCCGGAGCCTGTCCCTCCCGCCGAGGCTCACAACGGAGGGATCAAACCGGGGGCGGAAGGCGAGTTGAAGCCCGACCCATCCGCGCCTGTCCGGCCCGCAGCCGTTCGCTCGAATCGACCAGAGCTTCTGGTGGAGACGGGTCACCAGCAGCGGATCACGGGACTCTCGTTCAGCGCTGACGGTCAGTATCTCGCGAGCGGAGGTGGTGAAGGCAGCGTGCTTCTCTGGAGTGTGGCTTCCGCCAAGCTCTTCCGTTCCCTCAAGGGACGGCTGGGACCAGGTGGCTTCCGAGCCGATGGACAGGCCGTAGCGACCGTCGATGACAGAACCGTCACCCTCTGGAACCCGCAGACAGGACGCGCCGATCGAACATTCCGGCCCCATAATGACCGCATCCAGAGTGCGAGCTTCAGCTCGGATGGCAAGTTCCTCGTCACGTCCAGTCCTGACCAGTACGTCCGCGTCCTGGACGCACGCGACGGGAAACTGCTCCACGCCTTCCGGGCACCCAGCCTGAGGTTTCTCCCCGGCGACGCGACCTCTGTGCCGCTTGATCGCCTCGCACGCCTGCCGCGCAACGCCGCCCGTACCGATCCCTGGTACGATGCGGTCATCTCGCCGGATGGTCGGTATGTGGCGGCAAGAGTCATTCCCGGACCACCGGACGACCTCAAGAACCCGCTTGCCCTGGCTGTCTACACGGGAGTGACACTTTGGGATGCGGAGACGGGCAAGACTCGGCTTCTTCCCATGCCGGAAACCCCAGGAGGCGTCGCCTTCAGTCGTGACAGCCTCTCGCTTGCGGTGGTGACTCGTGGGTACTCCGTCACGGTATGGGACGTGAAAGCCGGGAAGGCGCGGCGAGAGCTGGCCCGTAGGCGCGACCCGGTCACTGGTTCAGAGAACCTCGGCATCTCATTCAGCCCGGATGGACGCACACTGGCCTGCGCCGGGCCCCGTCGGAGTCTGGAGTTCTGGGATGTGAGCGGCGTCCTGCTGGAGAGCCGTCCGGCCCACACCCAGTGGGACATCTGGTCCGTCTCCGCTATCGCCTACAGTCAGGACGGCGGCGTGGTTGCCGTTGGTTCCGACGCCTCGGAGGACCACAAAGACAAGATCACGCTCTGGGACGCCGTGCGCCGCCGCCCATTGTACAACCTTGGGAGCGGTGCATTGTCCGTCAACACTGTCGCTTTTGGTGCGGAGGGGCAGCTCATTGCGGCCAGCTCCGGCCTGATCCGGGTGTGGGACACCGGGATGAGGCGCAGCCCGCAGGTGGTCCAGGGAGACGCTCCCCTGGTGGTAGGACCGAAGGGCACCTGGTTTGCCTGCCGTCGCAATCCTCGTACCGTGCAGATCCGCGACACCACCTCTCTCAAGCTCATCCGCACCTTTGAGGCGGGCACATCTGAGTTCCTGGCGCAGATCGCAGTGAGTCCGGACGGGGAGTTCCTCGCCACGGTGAATACTGGAGAAAGCGTTGTCAGACTCTGGGACGTTGGCACGGGCGCGCTCATCCGCACCATTGACCGATGCAAGGCGATGCCTCGGAAGGTGGTCTTCGGCGGCAAGGGTGACTGGGTGGCCATCGTTGGCGGTCGTGATGACAACGCCATCCGCCTGTTCCACGTGAACAGCGGTGACTGGCGCAAGACCTGGGAGCAGGCAGGCGAATTCGCGGAAACCGCCGTCACCGCCTCGCCTCGCAGCGGCTTGATGGCGGTGCAGGTTGACGGGGTCCAGCAGATGGTCGATCTGAACGGCGACCTACCAAAGGATCTGGGTCCGCTCCGGGGTCTGGACGGAAAGCCCGCAATGGGCGCTGACGCCTGCTTCTCCCGAAACGGTGACTCCCTGATCACCCAGAGCAATGGCGGCGAGCTCACCCGCTGGGATCTGCGCACCGGCGTGGCCTCGGCCCGAACCGCCAAGGATCACTACCTGCCCGTGATCTCCCCAAGCGACCGCCATCTCCTCTCCCGCGCGGGCGACCAGGAGTCCCTAAAGCTTCGAGATTTGCTTACCAACAAGGAGCGGTTGCTCACCGGTAGCGCGGGACGCATGAACAGTTACGCCTTCAGTCCGGACGGACGCACCATCGCCACCTCGGGAGAGGATGCTGTCGTTCGTCTGTGGGACACCTACTCTGGAACGCTGCGTCTCGTGATGGTCGGTCTGGGAAGAGATGTGAAGTCGGTCGACTACGTGGCGGCGCTGCCCACGGGCTACTACATGGCTTCCAAAGGCGCTCTGCTGAGCGTGGCGTTCCGACTGGGAGAGACCGTCTACCCCTTCGACCAGTTTGACCTTCAGTTGAATAGGCCGGACCTGGTGCTCCAAGGACTCTTTCTGGCCAAGGCGGAGCAGGTTGCCATTTACCAGACGGCCCATGCCCGGCGGCTGGCGCGCATGGCCGTGAAAACGCCGATCCCGGGGACAGACAACCGTCCCTTCCAGATCCCGGAAATCGCCATCGTAGACGGCGAGCTACCTAAGAGCACGGACCGCCGTGAGGTCCGCTTCACGGTCCATGTGAGTGATCCGAATCACCCGCTTTCTCGCATCCTGGTCTACGTGAACGATGTACCGGTCTTCGGCAGCGCGGGAGTGGACATCTCCAAAGCGAAGCTACGGGGTGATGAACAGGAGATACGCCTCGTTCTTGCCGCACCGCGCAATAAGATCCAGGTCTCAGCGGTCAACGATCAGGGCTTTGAGTCGCGGCGGCTCACGCATGAGGTTCACTTCACCGGTGAGCTACCCAAGCCGGACCTCTACGTGCTGGCCGTAGGCGTGTCGAAGTACCAGGACCCGAAGCTGAAGCTAGATTACGCAGCGAAGGACGCGAAGGACATTGCAGAATACTTCTCTTCCCTGGGAGAGGAGGTCCGAAAGATGGACCCTGCGGGTCTCGTACCTGTCGCCGGCGGTGTAGCCTCAGGGATGCCTGCGCCTGCAACTGCGCCCGTAACCGCGCCGATGTCCGTTCCAGCGTCCGCAGCGAAGGTGCGAATTGCCGTTCCAGGTCCATCCTCAAACCGTGGAAAGCCACTCCCAGCGCAAGCGCGCCGAAAGCCGGGGAAGACTCCTGCAAAGCGCCCAGCATCTGCCAGCAGGAAGTCGGCACCTAGGATGGCCCGCAAGCCGGCCGTGCCAACTCCTGTCGGACCTCGTAAGTTCCGCGTCGTGCATGTGCTGCCGCTGCTCGATCAGAATGCCACGGCAACGGCGATTCTCGCGGCTCGTGCCCGCTTCCTGGAAGCCGCGCGGGAAGAAGACCAAGTGGTGGTTTACCTGGCGGGCCACGGGGTCTGCGGAGAGGGGTTCCAGTACTATTTCCTTCCGACCGAGGGCAGCGTGAGTGCTCCGGAGAGCACCGGGATCCCCTATGAGAAGCTCGAAGGCCTCCTGGATGGGATCCGCGCTCGTCAGAAGTTGCTTCTCCTTGACTCCTGCCAGTCTGGCGAGTCCGACTTCATCGCTTCAGCCGCCGCTGTGCCTCCGGCCGATGCTGTGCCAACCGCCACCAGTGCCGCCCCGGATCAGGCTCCGCCCGCTTCAAATCAGCTCAAAAGGGGTTCAGCAGGTAAGCCGAAGGCCACTGGACCGACGGGCAGATTGGTGAGGACGCGAGGCTTCAAGGGCTTCACCCCACGAGCGGTGGCTCCGCCGGAAGTGATGGCGGCACGTCAAGTGCTGGAGGATGTCTTCGCCGACCTTCGCCGGGGGTCGGGTGCCCTGGTGGTGGCAGCGGCCGGGTCGGAGGAGTATGCGTTGGAGGGTGGAGACCTTCAGAATGGCACGTTCACCTACGCACTGCTCCATGGGTTGAAAAGCGGAGAGGCGGATGCGGACAGCAACAAGGTGATCACCGTCAGTGAACTGCGGGACTACGTCTCGGAAATGGTCCAGAAGCTCACCACCAATCGGCAACGCCCTACCGCGCGCAGCGAATCAATCGAGTTCGATTGGGCCATTAAATGACTCCCGGATCATCTACGTTCGCTCGGCGGTCGCGAATCGCACACGGCGATTACGTCAAGCCGCCACCGCGTCTCCTCTCAACGGATGTGACGTGAAACTAAAGCGATGAGAAAGTGGTGGGATCACGCGGGTCAATTACTCGCACCTCGGGATAGCGGACGAAGTCGGCGCCGTTGAACGTCACGATGTGCCTGATCTCGTGTTCCAGCATCAGTGCGACGAGGCGGGCATCATGGGCTTGTTTGCCAATCACGCGATGCCCCTCCACGAGGCCAAGCCATCGCTGCATCCTTCCCGGCGTCTCTGGCAGTAATGAAAACCGGACAAGCAGCTGCTGAATCAGATTGCTGACCTCAGACGGGGTGAGGCCGAACCCGTTGACAGAGGTCGGCCGCGTTGCGACGACCCAGAATTCGTAGGCGCACTGTGGGCCGATTGGCCGATTACCAATTCGTGCCCCTGGCTGGCGAGATCTTCAATAGCCAGGATGGCGGCGTAGTAATGCCCACTGTGCTGATCCGCAGTACGAAGGAGTACGCTCGTATCTGCAAGAACCCTCACCGCCCGTCGTCCCCGTAGAGGTTCTCACGGCGAAGTGACTCATCAGACACCGTGCCGACGCGCACCGCCATTGGGAACCACTCCCTGAGGGACGCCAGTTTTTCATCAATGCTAAGATTTGGATCACTAAGCACCGGGGGGCGCTCTGAATCGGAATTGTAGGTCAGCTGAAGTGAAGTGCCAATTGGCAGGTCTTCCGGCTCTTCGGGGATGAGGGCGTGCCCATCGAAGCGGGCGGTGAGGGTTCGAGTCATCGTGGCGGCCTCCTGTGAATCATGCTACCCGAGCGCGGCGGCACGAGCCATCTCGCTGGTCGGCTATCCGCCCCAGAGCGATCACTTTCCATCATCTCCGTAGATGCTCTCCCTTCGAAGCGTCTCATCCGGGAGATTGGCTCTCGATCCGACGAGTGCGAAGAGTTCATCCAAGGCAGCCAGTCGCTCTTCGATGGACCTGCTCGGGCCGCCAATCGACGGGTTGCGCCCGGCCGGTGTTTCCACCGTTAGTGTGAGCTTTGTTCCCAGGGGCAGATCAATAGGCCCCTCAGGGATCAGGGCATGTCCGTCGAAGTGCGCAGTCAGCGTTCGGGTCATCGCGGTGGGCTCCTGTGTCTCATGCTACCCGTGCGCACCGCAGTGAGCTACTCGGCCCCCGCCGGCGCGGGCTGTTCAAGCCACTTCCGCGTCTCCTCCCGCCCGGTGCTCCAGTGCCGGAACCAACGGGGCACGGCATCGGCGAGGATCGCGAAGACGCAGAGCATCATGATGACGGTAAGGCTGCTGTTGAGAAGGCCCTTCACCGCGTCGCCCGGCAGCTTGGGGTTGAGGTAGAGCGGCCAGAAGATGTTCTGGATGCTCAGATAGCCGCCGGCCAGGGTGGTGACCCCCACGAATGCCATCGGGACCAGCGTGGTCCAGGCGTAGCGGCTCTTGCCCTCGTTGATGATGACCGTGGTGGCAATCATGGCGGGGTTGATGCCGATCT
>JANPLG010000132.1:0-10221 GCA_031426395.1 Actinomycetes bacterium | reverse complement strand
ACCGCCCGAGACAACTATCTAACGTTCGCTAGGCAGATATGGCCTACCTCCGGTCCCACATATCCGTCGGGCCACCACGCTCGGCCGGAGCACGGAAGGGACGGGTTGCCTGGCTGACCTTCATTGCCTTCACGTGGCCGTCCACAAAAGCGATGTTACATTGACCGCTGTGGCGGTTGACTACGGTGCGTGCGTCTTGGCAGCAAGGGGGGCTCAGGCCGGGGCACCCTAAGCACTGTGCGTAGCTGCGGGAGTAGCCTTGCTGAGCGCCTGCGTTGCCGTCGAACAGTTCGCTATCTGGATTGGCGAGGAAAGCGGGCCAGTCTCCCGTGAACCGTCCGTTGTCTCCGTAGAAGATGGTGTCAGCGGGAGACTGGATGTCGGCCATGGGCGCCGCCGCCGGCAGACCCCAGCCCAGGTTGTTGTGCTGATGTCCGTAGGAAGAGAAGCGCGGGTTGCCCGGATCCACCTCGGTGTAAGGCGCAGCACTGGGACAGCGGTAGATGCCTATGTTCTTGGTGTACGGCAGGATCAACCCAGTGAACACAACAGTACGCGGAACTCCGGTGCTTCCGGTGGAAAAATAGAAGTCGCCGCCGTAGGACGACGGCAGGATCTCATCGTAGTCCTGCGCATACATCAGGGACGCGGTGACGATCTGCTTGAGGTTGCTCTTGCAGCTCGCCGCGCGGGCCGCTTCGCGCGCCTTGGCGAAAACAGGGAAGAGGATGGCAGCAAGGATGGCGATGATGGCGATGACGACGAGTAGCTCGATCAGGGTAAATGCGCGTTTCTTCATAGGATACCTCCGGCACAGCCTCGTGGCCCGGATACAGCATGGATCACCGGTTCCCGGCGACCTTGATAGTCCAGGGATGGGTGATGATAGGAACTTAAGGAAGTTTCTGTGGATTTCCTGCTGCCGTAGAAACTTTCTCATATTGATCATTGCTGTCCTAGCGGGGAGCGGGGGGCTAGCTCGACTGCAGCGCGGAGAACGGATGGCTGGGTTCAGGAGACAATGAGTCGCAGTGTAGCCTGATCTCATCGCTTCCCCCCCTCGACGCGGAACTCGGAACGCGACCTGCATCCCAGCCTTCTGCAGGCAGACCTGTTTCGCAGTGAATGCCTCATCCCCCGTGAAAGGGCAGAGGTGGTGGCGTCCCATCAGCAGCAACTGACGACAAGCTGATTCACATCAGCCTTCGCACCCTCCAGCCGGGCGGGTGAGCGACTGGACAGAAATGACCATGCTGATCTTTGACGGACACCTCGACCTGGCAATGAACGCCGTGGACTGGAACCGCAACCTCGCGTTGCCGGTCGCCGAGACGCGGGCGGCGGAGGCGGGGATGAGCCAGAAGGGCCGCGCGCGCGGAACCGTGGCCTATCCGGAGATGCGGCGCGGCAGCATCGGCCTCTGCCTCGCCACGGTGCTGGCGCGGGTGGCGCAGCCCGGCAACCCGCTTCCCGGCTTCAGCACCCCAGCGGCGGCCTACGCCCACGCACAGGCGCACCTCGCCTACTACCGGGCGCGGCAGCGGGACGGAACGCTGCGGATGATCAAGACCCGCGCTGACCTCGGCGACCATCTCTCATCATGGGCCGACCATCCGGAGAGCGCTCCTCTCGGCTTCATGCTCACCATGGAGGGCGCGGACCCGGTCCTGGAGCCGGAGCAGCTTCACGAGTGGCAGGCGCAGGGGCTTCGCGCCATTGGGCTGGTCCACTACGGCAAGGGACGCTACGCCCACGGCACCCACACGGTCGGCGGCCTCACCGACCTCGGCCGCGCGCTGCTACCGGAGATCAGGCGCGCCGGACTGGTGCTGGACCTGACCCACACGGCGGACGGCTCCTTCTGGGAGGCGGTTGAGGCGTTCGACGGGCCGATCCAGTGCAGCCACCAGAACTGCCGGGTGCTGGCGCCGGACCAGCGGCAGATGGACGACGACCAGCTCAAAGCGGTCATCGCGCGGGGCGGGGTGATCGGCGCGGCGCTGGATGCGTGGATGGTCGTCCCCGGCTGGGTCCGCGGCGTCACCACCAACGAGTGCTGCTCCCTGGAGCACGTGGCGCTGCACATCGACCGCGTCTGCCAACTGGCGGGCAACTCCCTCCACGCGGCCATCGGCTCCGACCTGGATGGCGGCTTCGGCACGGAGCAGTGCCCCGGAGACCTGGATACCATCGCCGACCTCCAGCACCTGGAGCCGCTCCTCCGCGCCAAGGGCTACGGGGACGACGATGTGCGCAACATCTTCCACGCCAACCTGGTGCGGCTCTTCCAGCAGGCGCTGCCGGACTGAGAGGCGGGGACCGGACCGCCGATCCCCACCTTCAGTTCGTCCAGCTGTTACCGGGTGCCGGGCCCAAGATTGGCACCGCTGGGGCGGGCGATTTCACCCGAGTCCATGCTGGGCGGCATCTTGTCGTAGTTGATGCGGCCGCTGGCGTCCATGACTCCCGGCGGAGCCGCCGGGCGCTGGTAGCCGCCACCCGCGGCACCACCTTCCGCTGAAGTGGGGGTGCCCACTCCACCGCCAACGGTCACGCCCCCACCCGCCGAGACTCCACCACCCACGCCTCCTGGCGCTGCAGGAAGGTCACTTCCCGGCAACGCGCTACTGCCAGACCCGAAGGCGCTCACCGACGATGCGGGCGCACCGCCGGTGGCCGGCGCGGTGACGGTTCCGCCGGACGCTCCGCTCGGGTCGGTGCTCCCGGTGCCCACCGAAGATTCACCCTGCGCCCCACCACCGGTGCTGCTCATCCCCGTGGAGCTTGGGGGAAGCGACGTGTCGCTGGACGAGGCACCGCCTCCGCCGAGGGTGTTCATCAGCACCACGGCGAGGAGGATGACCACCACCAAAACGCCTCCTCCAATGGCGAGATTGCGAGGATTCGTGAGCGGGCTCCCTTCGCCGGAGCCGGATCGATTGATTGACATGTTCGTCTCCCTTGACGTCCATCAGTCCTATTGAGGGTCGCGTGCCTACTGGGCGGGAAGCCGCCGGTCCCACATGGTCCACTCCACCAGGTTGCCGCGCATGCGGAAGGTGTTGGACCAGCGGGTCCACTTGGAATGGCCATCGCAGAAGAGCACGTTGAAGCCGGTCTGGTGGTAGCGGCCAGTGAAGTCTGTGCCACCACCGACGCCTCGCAGAATGGCGACTGGATCGACAATCTGCACGTTGACGTTCGCCTGGATGGACGGCCGCGCTGAGCCTTGCCAGAAGTCGCCGGTGCCGTGATAGTGGGCGCTGCCTTCCTGGCAGACGGTGGCGCTCTCAAAGCGCTCAACCACCATGACGGTTCCCGCTGGCGAGGAGACGTCTGCCATTGCAGCGCCCCAGTTAGGTGCCATAATCCCGCCGGGGTTGGGACCGGCCCCGCCTCCTACCCAGGCCACCGGCACCATGCTGCGGCTCTGGTCGTCCCGGTTGCTGGGCCCCACCATCCCATTCGGGCACCACGCCTGCCGGCCGCGGTTGCCGCGGGTCGGGTCTGAGGGACAGCGGAAGACGCCCACGTTCTTCACATAGGGGAAGATGCTGACGCTCCAGGGCGTGTTGCGGCCTCCCGAGTCAGTGACGTTCGCGAAGCGCGAAGGGGGGAAGGTCTCGTCGTAGTCCTGCGCGTACTGCAGGAGCGCCAGACCGATCTGCTTGGTGTTGCTCAGGCACTGCGCCGAGCGTGCTTTGTCTCGGGCCTGCGCGAACACCGGGAAGAGGATGGCCGCCAGAATGGCGATGATCGCGATGACGACCAGGAGCTCGATGAGCGTGAATCCGGAACGCTTCTTCATACACACCTCCATTGGTGCGGGATGACGGTCCTTGTTGGAGTTCAACGTGACGGGCTGGCGGCCTTCGGCAAACGGCACCCGAGTGGGAGGTCGCAGCCACGAGATAAGAGTTTTATCAACGACAATAAGATACCTTCATGGTTCCAGCGCAACGCATCTGTTAAAGAGTGCGTTTCCGGACCCAGTGGGTGATGGATAGGGAGGAGGAGACGAGAGCCTGTTTGCGGGCAGGCACTTTCGCGGCTCCATCAAAGGCTGACCCGCCCATCCGCAGCCGCCTCTCGTCATCTGGGCGCCACGCCTTCGGCGGATTGCTTAGGGTCCGAGAGGATTAGGATTAGGAGTAGGATTAGGATCGTCATTCGACTTCGCGAGCGTTGAGCGGGTTTTCCGCCAGGAACCGCGCCGCTGTCTCCCCATCGAACACGCCCTGGTAGCAGCCGATGGAGCGGACGCACGAGGTCCCGAGAGCACTGCCGTAGTGGACGCATCCAGCTAGGTCCCGGCCCTGCACCATCCCCGCGATGAAGCCGGCGCAGAACGCATCGCCGGCACCGGTTTGGTCCACCACCTTGCTGGGGAAATGGCCGGCGCGCCAGACCGGCTCTCCCTGGGAGTAGAGGAGACCGTCGCCGCCCAGGGTCACCACCACCGTGTCGACCCCCATCCGGCGGAACGCCTGGATCTGGCGGAGGGGGTCGGCCTCTCCGGTCAGCAGCTCCCCCTCATCGTTGTTGGGGAGGAAGACATCGGTGTGCGGGAGGACCGGCTCCAACTCGCCGCCGTACTGATAGCCGGTGGGGATCACCACGTCCAGGACCGTGCGGATGCCCTGCTCCCGGCACCAGCGGAAGAGCTCCGCCAGATCGGGCGGAAGCAGGCCGGGAAGCACCAGGTAGCCGCCCACGTAGAGCACGCGGCTCCCCACCAGTAGATCCCGGCGGATGTCCTCCGCGCGCAGGTCCCGGTTGGCACCGAAGGTGTGGACAAAGCGCCGGTCCTGCCCCTGGCAGAGCAGGATCATCGTCTGGGAGGTCTGCTCACGGGCGGAGACCGCGATCTCGCCTGTGTCGACCCCCCGCGCGGCCAGGTCATCCCGCACAAAGCGGCCCCAGTAGTCGTCGCCCACCTTGCCGACCACCCGCACGCCGATCCCCTGCTTCGCCACGTTGACCGCCACGTTGGCCGCGCAGCCGCCGGTGAGGAGATACATCTCGTCCACCGCCACCAGGTGGCCTTCCGGAGGCAGCGCCGCCATCGGCGTGCAGACGTGGTCTGCCACCAGGATTCCCGTGCAGACCACCTCGTTCCCCTGACCCATCGCCACTCCGTCCTATCGCCACCCGCACGCCGAATCCATCACGCCCAGTACTTGCAAGTCGCCGAAAACGGTTCGCCCCGTGAACAGTCACCTCCTGTGCCGCCCCCGAAAGCGGCTGAACCATCCCCCGGAGGGTGGAGAGCCTGACGCTTCAGACAGAACCTCGGGAGGACGCGCTAAGCATTCGAGGACAGCACCAGCGGCCAGCAACGCCTACCCGGAGCGAGATCCCTCGCACCCAAAACCCAGCCTCCCGCCCAATACCGTAACTTGAACCCAGCGATGCACGCTCGAATCCGTCCCGCCCACAGCCACCCGGAGTGCGATCCCTTGCATTCTGAATTTTGAATTTTGAATTCCACTCCAGAACCAAGTCCCACCCACTACAAAACCGGAACGCTACTTGTCGGAGCAGGTGAACGGGGCGAGGATGGCACCCTCGTCATCGAACGCCATGGGGACCGGGGTCTCGCTCACTTCCAGGTGAGCCTGCGCGCGGGCCTGCTCCACCAGGGCGGGGCTGATCCAGATCTCCTCCACGTCCAGCGTGTTCTTGATCAGCACCAGCCGAATGGTCTCCGGCGTGGTGCGGACCGTCGTCTTGATGGCGGTGGCGATGCAGGCGCGGTCGCTCTCCAGGATGGCGGGGAGCATCGTGCCGGCCAGGTGGCTGGCGGTGAAGCAGTTAGCGTAGGTGGAGGGGAAGTCGATCTTCTGGAGCACCCGCAGCGTCATAAGCTCCGCAAGGCCGATGCCCGACGCGTTGCCGTGCGTCTCCGGGGTGAGGTCGAGCACGGCCACGTGCTGGACCACGGGATTGTCACTGTAGGCGGGCCCGTTGCTGCGGATAAACCGGCCCGCCACATTCGGGTCGAGGCCGCTGCCGCTGATGTTCTTGCCGATCGCCTGGATGACCAGGACGTCAATCTCCGGGAAGGGCAGGCTGGGCATCAGGCTGCGCGCCTCCGTGAGAAGCTCCTTCTCCCGTTCCTCCAGCCCGTCCGGCACCACTGCTTCAATGCGGGCGGGATCGTCGTAGCCGTTCTCCACCACGGCCAGCGCGAAAGCGATCGGCTGCGTGGCCATGATCTGGCGGGCGGCGGCGGGGATGAGGACTCTGAACCGGTCCATGCCCTGCGCGTGGAGCGTGTCGGCCCCCTTCTGCTTGCCCAGGCCGATGGTCATCATCTTCATCAGGCCGCTCTCAATCGGCCCGCGGAAGCCGGTGTGGGGCTTGACGCGGGCCACCGGAATGATGGCGTCGGCGCCGGCCGCATCCAGGGAGCAGTAGACCGGCATTCCCTCCACCTCGCCGATGACCTTGACGTCGATGGACGAGACCACGGGGCAGCCCATGCTCTCTTCCGTGATGCCGTAGTCGCCAAGGACGCGGCGCTGGCCTTCCGGGGTCGCGCCGCCGTGGCTCCCCATGGCCGGGATGATGAACGGCTCCGCGCCCAGCTCCTGGACCTGCTGGACCACCGCCTTCACAATGCGGGAGATCTGGGCGATGCCCCGGCTTCCCGCCGCAATGCAGACCCGGCTGCCGGGCCGAATGCGCGCCCGGATCTCCGGCCGGGCGAACTCCGCCGCCACCGCCGCCGCCACGTCCTCCACCTGGGGGCGCGGAAAGTGCTGCCGCACCGTGTAGAGCGGCGGAAGCTCCACGCCGGCGATGGCCCCCGAGAGGCCGGGTCCAAGGCACTGGGAGATATCCGTGAGTTGTCCGACCGAAGGCAGCAGCGAGCTCATCCGTGACTCCAATAGCGGGGCGTGGTCTCGCGGCGAAGCACCGGCGCTCCGCCCCATCCCCGAGGATGTTCTCCCTCAGCGCCCCCGATCCTGCCGCAAGCGACCTCCGATCCCCACGTCCTTGCGGGAGAAGCCCGAACCGCAGCAAAGCAAGTGATCGTCCGTTGACTGACAACGACCGCGTGGATATGCTTCGGCATCGGGAGACGCGCGTCCCAATGAGCTGGCGAACGCGCGTTTGACGACCGAGCTCACGCCGAGGCCACTTCCTATGTCTGACCTATCAGTCCTTGAACAATTAGAAACAGCGACCGTTCCAGGGCACGAGCACTCACAGAACCGTCTGCTCGGTGAGTTCCTGGAAGCGGTGGAGCGGATCGAAGGGGTTGAGAAGGTGGTTGCCTACGCGCCTGAGCGGGGAGCGAGCGCCTCATGCTCCTTCCTGGTAGTGGTTCCCACCCTTGACTGCAGTGCGTCGGAGAGGGTGCTGGAGCTCAAGACCGCGTTGCTTCGCAGGTATCCGACCGCCCAACTCGATGTGAGGCTGAAGGGCCTGAAGGAGCGTGGGTTAGCTTCCGGTCAGGCCGATCAACTGCTGTAGCGAAGAGCGTTCTCCCCGATGCCTCCGCTGAATCTCACAGCACGGACCAAAGCCCATATCCGTGAGGCCCGCCGGAACTACTCTCGGTACGAGGCACAGGTCGATAGCGATCCCGATCTAGCGATTACGACCCTGTTCTGGGCCGCGCTTCACCTGGTGCAAGCCCATTGTCCACGTCCGGCCACCCGACAGCCCCGGAGGGGCGAAAGCATGTAGCCAGGGTCGCGAGACCCTGGTGTTCGCATCAAGCATCTTCAAAGCCCTGGAAGGGCGGAAGGGTCTACGCACACAAGGACCACCGGAAAGCACAGACCTAACTTGACCGTCCACTAGCGGTGTGGGTTTCTTAGCATTTGTCTCTTCAGGGCAGTGATGCAACCGATAGCTAGGGAGGCCCTTGACGGGGCATACATCCACCAGGGACCCCCTCGGCGGCCTTGATGGACAGCCAAGTGCCGTCTGGCTTACGGTTTTTCTTGCCAAGCGCAGGAAGGGCGGGCCGTCACGGCAAAGGTGATCTCGTCAACGAGCGCGGCTTCGGCTGCTACTAACTGCTCTCACTCTCGTTTCCTGTTCCTTGAGCCAAGGAGTTCACTTCTATGAACGATCAATCTGCGGGAGCCAGTCGCAACGCAATCACTTCCCTCGTCCTGGGAATCCTGGGCATCATCTGTTGCGGCCTCCTCGCCATACCGGCCACGCTTATGGGGAAGGCCGAACTCGCTGCGGTCGACTCCGGAGCGTCACCCGCAGCGGGCCGCACCCTGGCCCAGATCGGCATGATCCTCGGGATCATCGGATGTGTCTTCCTGGTCCTCCAGCTCGTCTACCTCTTCGCGATGGGCGGACTGGCGGTGCTGATGAATTCCACCGGCGGCCGGCCCGGATAGATCTTGCTGGGTAACCTCGGCGCGGGACACCCGCCCATGCTCAGCAGACTTCGTGCATGGGCGGGTTCCACCGTTGGGTGTCGATTTCAGCGTCGGGAACGGTTGCGGCCACCTAACAAGGCAAGGGCGAGGGTGGCCAGGAGGGCACCGTTGAAGGCTGCCGCGTTCATGGGATAGGGCGGCGCGATTCCGGCCACGTAGGCCCATGTCCCCACGGCAATCACAGCCGCCAGGACCACTCCCGAGGCAGTGACTAGTCCTCGGGCCATGGGTCGTCCAGCGGTGCCGTCCAGGTGACGGAGAGCTGCTTCAGCACCGCCTGGAAGTCTCCCGGCGGCGGGGCCATGAACTGCATGCGCTCCTCGGAGAGGGGGTGCCGGAAGGTGAGCCGGTGCGCGTGGAGCGCCTGGCCGCCCAGCGCCACCAGCGCGGCTCGGAGCTCACTGGAGAGGGTGGAATCGCGATCGGTGTTCTTGCCGCCGTAGGTCTCGTCCCCCACAACGGGGAGGCGGATGTAGGCGCAGTGGACGCGCACCTGGTGCGTGCGCCCGGTGTGGAGCTTCGCTTCCAGCAGCGTGAAGCCCGGGAAGCGCTCCAGCACGCGCAGGTCGGTGCGGGCGTCTCGGTGAGTGTGGCTGCTGCCGGTGGCCATCACCGTCATCTTCTTGCGGTCGAAGGGGTGCCGCCCAATGGGCGCGTCGATGGAGGCGCGGTCCCAGCGGGGTCCGCCTCGCACCAGGGCGAGGTAGCGCCGCTCCATCTCGCGTGACTGGATCTGCGCCTGCAGCGAGGCGTAAGCGGTCTCCGTCTTGGCGACCACCATCAGGCCAGAGGTGTCCTTGTCCAGGCGGTGCACAATCCCGGGCCGCTCCACCCCACCGATGCCGGTGAGGTCCTCTCCGGCGTGCGCCAGGACGGCGTTCACCAGGGTGCCGCTGGAATGGCCCGGCGCGGGGTGGACCACCAGCCCGCGCGGCTTGTCCAGGACAATAAGGTGCTCGTCCTCAAAGGTGACGGAAAGCGGAATGGCCTCCGGGATGAGCACGTCCGGTGCGGGGATCACGTCCGGCACCCGCCATGTGACCTCGTCGCCGCGGTGGAGCTTGTAGCCGGACTTCTCGCGCCTGCCGTTCACGCGCGCAAGCCCCTCTTCCACCATGCGTTGAATGGCGGTGCGGGACATCTCAGGCAGGGCGGTCTGAAGGGCGCGGTCCAGCCGCTCCCCAGTTCGCTCCGCCACGAGCTTTTCATGGTCGCTCAGATCGATTTTCACGTGCGCAGAATACCACATCCTGCTTGCGGCTTGCCTCCAGCATCGCGGCCTTCGGCCTGCTGGAGGCAATCGCCTCAGGATGCGGTTCTGCCCACCGAACTCCTCGCCATGAACCCGAGATCGGCGGTCCGAGAATCCAGGAAGGTTACTTCTTGGGCGTGGGGATGCTGTTCGCCGCCTTGGCGTACTTGGCAGGGTCCTTCTGGAAGGCTTCCGGACAGCCGGCACAGCAGAAGAAGTAGCGGCGGCCTTTGTGGTCCGCAAACATCTTCTTGGAGGTAGCGTCCTTGATGGCGACCTTGTTCGTGGTCATCACGGCGCAAGGCAGGTGGGTGGTGGCCTTCGCCGTCTTCGGCTTGCCGACGGCAAAGGCAGTGCTGGCCAGCATGGCGGTGGCGGCGAAAAGGATGGCGGTCTTCATGGGGTCAGATCCTCGAGGAGATAAGCGGGAGCGGAACGGTTCCGCCAGTCATCATACTCGTCCGTGCGCTTGATGATCACCCGGGGACCGGCATAACCCTGTGACGACGGCATTGCAGATTGAGAACTGCGGAGCGCTGATTGGAGTGGCCTGGG
>JANPLG010000131.1:0-13239 GCA_031426395.1 Actinomycetes bacterium | reverse complement strand
ACGCCGTGACCGCGCTGCGCACCACCGCCTCGGGTAGCTGGCAGGCCGGCGCCTCCGCCATCAGCGCCTTCGATGTCCCGGTCATCGACGCCTGGCCCGCCTACATGATCGTGCTCGGCATTCGACCCATCGTGCCACTGGCCGCCTCTGTGCTGCTCTTCGCCGGGAGCATCGGTGCCGCCCTTTGGACACGCCGATTGCTGGGAATGCGGATGCCGCCGCAAGAAGGTCTCGCCTGATGGCCGTCTCGGATACGCTGAAAACCTCAGAGCTCCTCGCGGACGCCATCACGCCGAAGGAAGCTCTGGTCGAGACGATCATCCGCCCGCGCGGTGGCTGGGCCAGCCTCAACCTCTCCGGCGTCTGGGAGTTCCGGGAGCTCCTCGGCTTCCTGGTCTGGCGCGACCTCAAGGTCCGCTACAAGCAGACCTACCTGGGGGTGGCATGGGCCGTCATCCAGCCACTGGTCTCGATGGTGCTCTTCTCCGTGATCTTCGGGCAGTTCGCCAAGCTGCCCTCGGACAACGTGCCGTACCCGGTCTTCGCCTACGCCGCGCTGCTGCCGTGGAACCTCTTCACGGGTGTAGTCAACCGCTCCGGAACCAGTCTCGTCTCCAGCGCCAACCTCATCTCGAAGGTCTACTTCCCCCGGCTGGTGGTGCCCCTGGCCGCCGGCCTCAGCTCCATCGTCGATTTCGCGCTCTCGCTCCTCGTGCTGGTGGGCCTGATGGCCTACTATCGTTTTGTGCCTGGCATCGAGGTGCTGGCGCTGCCGCTCTGGTCGCTGCTGGCGCTGCTGGTGGGGCTGGCGGTGGGAGTGGGTCTTTCCGCGCTCAACGTCCGCTTCCGCGATGTGGGCTACCTGCTGCCGTTCCTGCTGCAAGTCTGGATGTATGTCTCACCCGTGGCCTACTCAAGCTCCATCATCCCGGCGAAGTGGGCCTGGCTCTACCAGCTCAACCCGATGGTCGGCGTGATCCAGGGCTTCCGCTGGAGCCTCCTGGGGACGGCGGGAACGATGGGGGTGCCGTGGGTCACCTCCCTGCTCCTGACCCTGGCGCTGCTCGGCGCCACCGTGCTCTATTTCCGGCAGGTCGAGCGGACCTTCGCGGACGTGGTCTGACCCGTGAGCGATTACGCCATCCGCGCTGAAGGAATCAGCAAGCTTTACCGCCTGGGTGCGATTGAAGACCGCGCACTCTCACTGCCGGAGACAGTCACTCGCGCCCTCACCGCGCCGTTCCGCAAGCGCTCCTACTCCCGCGAAGGCAGCGAAGGGGGAGAGCAGCTCTGGGCGCTCAAGGACATCGGCTTCGAGATCAAGCAGGGCGAGGTTGTCGGGATCATCGGCCGGAACGGCGCGGGCAAGAGCACGCTCCTCAAGGTGCTGGCGCGCATCACCGAGCCGACCGCCGGCGAGATCCGCTTGCGGGGCCGGGTGGCCTCGCTGCTGGAGGTGGGGACCGGCTTCCACCCGGAGCTTTCCGGCCGCGAGAACATCTTCCTCAACGGCGCCATCCTGGGGATGCGGCGGAAAGAGATCCAGCGCAAGTTCGATGAGATCGTTCAGTTCGCGGAGGTGGAGCGCTTCCTCGATACGCCGGTGAAGCGGTACTCCAGCGGGATGTACACGCGCCTCGCGTTCGCGGTGGCGGCGCACCTGGAGCCGGAGATTCTGATTGTCGATGAGGTGCTGGCGGTCGGCGACGCCGCTTTCCAGAAGAAGTGCCTCAACAAGATGCAGGCCGTGGGTGACGAGGGCCGGACGGTCCTCTTCGTCTCCCATAACATGGCCGCCGTCACCCGCCTCTGCCCCCGCGCCATCCTCCTCTCGCAGGGCAAGCTCCTGGTGGACGGTCCCTCTCACCAGATAGTTTCCAGCTACCTCCAGTCCGGCATCGGCACCATGGCGGCGCGGGAATGGTCGGATGAAGAGGTGGCGAAAGCCGGGAACGTGCGCCTGCGAGCGGTGCGGGTCCGCAATCAGGACGGGAAGATCAGCGAAGCGGTCGACATCCGCTATCCGGTCAGCATTGAAATCGACTTCGAGGTGCGAGGCACGCCCGTTCAGGTCTTTCCTTCCCTGCACTTCTTCAATGAGGAAGGCCAGTGCCTTTTCGCGGTGATCGACACCAGCGCGCTGACCCGCGACCGGGTGCGTGAGCCGGGGATGCACCGCTGCGTCTGCCAGGTCCCAGGCAACTTCTTCGCAGAAGGCACTATCCTTCTTGATGCTGGGCTGGGAACCTTTGAACCCTTCACTGTCCATGCGCACGAGCGCGATGTGGTGGCCTTTCAGGTGATCGACAGTTCCGTCGGAGATAGCGCTCGCGGCAGCTTCGCGGGCGCATTCCCGGGCATGATGCGTCCGCTGCTGCCGTGGACGACTGGCTTCGAAGCTTCGCTCGCAGGTAACTGACGAAAGAATCCAAACGATGAAGCAGATAGTAAGGGGTGCGCTCCGCCGCCACCTGGGGTTGGATCTGGTAAGGTGGAAGCCACCTGCGACCACCCATCAGGTCCGTCCCACCAGCGCTGCAGAAGTCTTTGACGCAGACGGGATGACAACGATCCATAATCACGACTTTCTGGAGGATCCCCAGTTCGTGAAAAGCTATGCGCGAGCGGTCAGGGCGTCAGGGATTGACTTCAACTGCCCCTGGCGCGTTCTCACCGTGCAGTGGGCAGGTAAGCACGCTTCGCAAGTGGGCGGCGACTTCGTGGAGTGTGGCGCAGGGTATGGCTTCTATAGTTCAGCCCTCTTGTCGAGTCTGCCCTGGAACGCAATGGGTCGAACGCTTACCCTCATCGATACGTTTGCAGGGGTCGATGAACGCCATCTGCTTGAAACCGAAACCAACGCGGGCATAGGCAACAAGAGTAAGGAATGGGTCCAGTCAGGGTTCTACAACTCAAAGCGAGAAGCGGTGGTCGCCAACTTCGACGAATGGGACCGTGTGCGCGTCATTCAAGGCTCGGTACCCGACATTCTTCCAGAGGTCGACGTGGCGAAGGTCGCCTATCTGCACCTTGATATGAATTGCGCCAAGCCTGAAGTGGAGGCGCTGAACCATTTCTGGCCGAAGATGGCTCCGGGTGGGGTGGTGCTATTCGATGACTACGCCTACTACGGTTTCAGGCCGCAGTATGAGGCGATCACTGCCTGGGCAATCAGTAGGAACCTGAAGGTCCTGGCTCTTCCGACCGGGCAAGGGATGCTACTGAAGCCAGTTGTAGAGGAGCCTCTGCAGTGAGGTATACAGCCACGCCACTTAAGGGTCTCTTGGTGGCGGAAACCGAGAGAAAGTCCGACAGCCGAGGCTACTTCAGCCGGTGGTTCTGTGTTCAGGAAGCGGCACAGCAGGAGCTCTGTGCCGGAATCGTTCAAGTAAATGCGGCCTTCAACGAGTTCCAGGGCACGCTGCGAGGGCTCCACTGGCAATCGCCGCCCTTTGGTGAAGTAAAACTAGTACGGTGCATATCGGGGGCTATCTTCGATATAGCCGTGGACCTTCGGCCGGAGTCGGAGACCTATTTGCAATGGTACGGGCTAGAGCTCTCACCGGAGAACGGCTTGATGCTCTGCATTCCCAAGGGGTTCGCCCACGGCTATCTCACTCTGCGCGATGATAGTGAAGTACTCTACTTCGTCTCGCAATTCCATGAGCCTTCCGCAGAAAAGGGTGCCCGGTGGGATGATCCCGCGTTCGGGATCACCTGGCCAGATGCTGGGCCGCTGATCATCTCCGACAAGGATCGCGGACACCCGCCGTTCGGAGGTCTGTGACCATGTCCAGCAACCGGGTTGTGGCAGTAACGGGAGCCACGGGATTTGTGGGCCGAAGCGTCCTCGCCGCACTTGAGACAACGGGCGTCCAGGTAAAGCCCATCATTCGATCTGGCGCGCGGGACCGACTTCCAACCCAGGGTCACCAGGTGGTGACGACCGAGGATCTATTCCAAGAGACGGATGATTGGTGGACGCGTAGCCTGGACGGAGTGGACACAATAATCCATTGTGCGTGGTATGCGGAACCGGGGCGGTACTTAAACTCTGCCACGAACCTCCAGTGCCTCACCGGCACCTTGGAACTAGCCAAAGGCGCGGCGCGGGCGGGAGTGAGGCGACTGGTGGGAATTGGGACCTGCTTCGAGTACGATCTGTCGCAACCGGTACTGACGACCAAGACCCCTCTTAGGCCAGAGTCTCTCTACGCCTCTACGAAGGCGGCCACATTCCTTGCTCTGACGAGTTGGTCAAAGACAGTGGGAATCAGCTTCGCATGGTGCCGGCTATTCTACCTGTATGGCAATGGTGAGAGCCCACAGCGGCTCTTTGGGTACATAAGGTCGCAACTTGAACGTGGCAGTGATGTGGAACTCACCTCGGGTCAACAGATAAGAGACTACCTAGACGTTGCCATTGCAGGTGTGAAAGTAGTAGAGACTGCGCTGGTAGACGTGGAAGGGCCCGTGAACATATGTTCAGGTCAGCCAGCCACCGTGAGATCGCTCGCTGAAGCGCTAGCTGACGAATATGGAATGCGAGAGAGACTGAGATTCGGCGTGCGCCCGGAGAACGTCACAGACCCGATCTGCGTTGTCGGAGTGCCAGGTACTCAATGATGTCAAGGATTCTCTACGAGCAGTCTGGCTTTCCCGTTCTGCAGAACCGGGTCTACGATTCTCCTGCGGCCGCGAGAGCCTGTGCCGTCGGGGACATCCGGCTCATCGAGGACGCAGATACCGGACTGGTCCTGAACGAGGCGTTCGACCCGGGCCTCGTGGTTTACGATGAGCACTATCAGAATGAGCAGGCGATGAGTCCCCAGTTCAGGCAGCATCTTGCCGACGTGGCGGACCTGGTGGTGGATAGGTGTGGCACGCAGAATCTCATAGAGATCGGTTGCGGTAAGGGGTTCTTTCTTGAAATGCTGGTTGATCGTGGCTGCGATGTAATTGGCTACGACCCTGCCTATGAAGGCGACAACCCACGGATCATTAAGGAGTTCGCTCGCTGTGACGCATTAAGAGGCGCTAAGGGGATCATCCTAAGGCACGTCCTGGAACACATCCAAGACCCACTCTCCTTCCTTACCTCCTTCAAGGAGGTCGGCAGGGAAGATTGTGTAATCTACATTGAAGTTCCTTGTTTTGACTGGATCTGCCGCAATCGATCTTGGGTGGACATTTTCTATGAGCACGCGAACTACTTCCGGGCACGTGACTTCCGGGAGATGTTTGGCGGCCAGAGTTCGGTGAGGCGCCTGTTCGGTGGGCAGTATCTAGGTGCCGTCGGCAACCTGAAGAGTCTCAGGCGTCCTGTCGCACGCCCGGAAGAGAGGGTCGAATGGCCGGACGGCGGGTTGATTCCGAGTGACCGACTGGAGCACCTAATGGACGGGGCAGTGATCTGGGGAGCATCCTCAAAAGGGGTGATCTTCTCGCTGCTGATGGACCGATTTGGAAATTCGGTGGCGAGGGTAATCGATATCAATCCTGTAAAGCAGGGTAGGTTCCTGGCAGTGACCGGATTGCAGGTAGAGGCTCCAGAGCAGGTATTGCCCGAGGTGGCTGATGGCGGGACCATCTACGTGATGAATAGCAACTATCTGGACGAGATCCGTTTGATGGCCGGGGGCGGTGTCCGACTGATCGCCCTTGATCAGTTACTAGCGGAACCAGCCGTATGTTGAGGAGGGGGGCTGCAAGGGTATCGATCGGGATGCCGCTCTTCAACGCGGAGCGGTACCTAGTGGAAACCCTGGACAACCTGCTGGCGCAGGAGTTCCAGGACTGGGAACTGGTGGTCAGTGACAACGCGTCGACGGACCGCACGGGTGAGATCGTGCGGGAATTGGCGGCCCGTGATCCCCGCGTCCGGTACTATCGCAATTCCGAGAACCTGGGCATCTACTACAACTTCGACCGCGTGCTGGAACTGGCGAGCGGCGAGTACTTCATGTGGGCCTCATGGGACAACCTGTACCACGAGACGTATCTCGCCAAGCTGGTCGATGCCCTGGATCGGCGTCCCGAGGCGGTGATGGCCTATCCCTGGACCCAGGTGATCGGCGAGGATGCCAAACCTCGGTTGATCGCGGATTGGGACCCGGGTACGCCGCTTTTCTCCGACCTGCACCTCTGCGGGACCTCCTACCACCGACTGAAGGGGCTGCTCTTCTACTCCGAGTTCCGCCTGAAGGCGTGCCTGATGTACGGGCTGATTCGCACCGAGGTCGCTCGTGCGGTGGAAGGCGTGAAGCGCTACCCGAACGTCGATTGGGGCACGGACTGCCTCCTGGTCCAGCGCCTAGCCAACGCCGGAGAGTTTGTGGAAATCCCGGAGCCGCTTTTCCTGTTTCGTATTCACGGCGAGGCGTACGGGAAGCAGCAGCCCAGTGAACTGCGGTTCGGGTTCCTTGACATCTGGCACGTGAGCTACTTGCGCGCCTACCGCGAGGAACTGCGCCGCGCACCCGTGGGGAGCCTGGACCGGCTGCGGCTGATGGCGGATTGGCGCGTGAAGTGCGCCGTGTTCTACGTCGGGCAGGCCTGGATGCGGCGGTCGAACGTAATGTATCGGGCCAAGCGCCGGGTAGCGGCATGGGTGGACAGCCTCTACCATCGCATCCCCGCCCCGGTCCAGAGGCTCTACCGCTCCCTTCGCGGCAGACCGGCCACGGCGGGCGAGGCCACCCACGATTGATCGCGCCCCACGGGTGTTCCGACAACGAGTAGCAAGGACAGTATGAAGACGGTAATCCTATGCGGCGGACAGGGCACGCGATTGCGTGAGGAAACCGAGTACCGCCCCAAGCCGCTGGTTGAGATTGGGGGCCGGCCCATCCTCTGGCACATCATGAAGTCGTATGCCCACTATGGGTTCTCGGACTTCGTGCTCTGCCTGGGGTATCGGGGGCAGATGATCAAGGACTACTTCCTCAACTACGAGGCGATGTCCAACGACTTCACCATCAACCTCGGCAGCCGGCACCAGATTGAGTACCACGGACAACATGAGGAGCAGGACTTCACTGTGACCTTGGCTGAGACAGGGCCGGATACGATGACCGGCGGGCGCCTGTCGAGGGTGCAGCGTTACGTGGATGACGACCTCGTCATGGTCACCTACGGGGACGGAATCTCCGACCTGAACATCCGGGCGCTGGTCGATTTCCACCATGCCCACGGCAAGCTCGCTACGGTCACGGCCATCCGCCCGCCGTCACGCTACGGGGTGATCGGGTTGAGTGACGCGGGAGAGGTCCAGAGCTTCTCCGAGAAGCCGATCCAGGAGAGCTGGGCCAGCGCCGGGTTCTTCGTTTTCCACCGGCGCATCTTCGACTACCTGGGCGGGGACGACTGCATTCTGGAGCGGGAACCGCTGGAGCGGCTCTCCCGTGAGGGCCAGCTGATCGCCTTCCGTCACCCCGGATACTTCCACGCGATGGATACCTATCGGGAGTACCAGCACCTCAACGAGCTGTGGCGAACTGGCCAGGCACCTTGGAAGGTGTGGACGTAAATGGCTGGATTCTGGCAGGATCGGCCGGTGCTGGTCACCGGCGGCACCGGCCTCCTGGGTGGCTGGCTGGTCCGCTCTCTGCGTGAAGCGGGCGCGAGCGTGGTCTGCGTGGTCCGGGACTGGGTCCCCGGCTGCGAGCTGGTCCGCTCCGGCTTCCTGGAGCAGGTGCAGGTGGTGCGCGCGGACATCCGGGACCAGGCCGCCATGGAGCGCGCCCTCGGCGAGTATGAGGTAGACACCCTTTTCCACCTCGCCGCGCAGACCACCGTGGGCGTCGCGAACCGAAATCCGGTCTCCACCTTCGAGGCGAATATCCAGGGCACCTGGAGCCTGCTGGAGGCGTGCCGCCGCAGCCCGCTGGTCAAGCAGGTGGTGGTCGCCTCCTCCGATAAGGCCTACGGCGACCACGAGGTCCTTCCCTACGCGGAGGACGCCCCGCTCCAGGGCCGCCATCCCTACGACGTCAGCAAGTCCTGCGCCGACCTCATCTCCCAGGCCTACGCGCACTCCTACGGTCTGCCGGTGGTCGTCACCCGGTGCGGCAACCTCTACGGCGGCGGCGACCTCAACTGGAACCGCATTGTTCCCGGCACCATCCGCTCGGTGCTCCGCGGCCAGGCACCGGTCATCCGGTCGGACGGCCTCTTCATCCGCGACTACTTCTACGTGGAGGACGGCGCGGCAGCCTACATGATGCTCGCCCGTGAGCTGGCGAACCGATCCGACCTCCTAGGGCACGCATTCAACTTCTCCAACGAAATCCAGGTGACGGTGCTGGAACTGGTGACCCGGCTCCTCGCCCTCATGGATTCCGACCTTGCCCCCGATGTTCGCAACGAGGCGAGCAACGAGATCCGGCACCAGTACCTCTCCGCGGAGAAGGCCCGCCAGATGCTGAACTGGCAGCCCCTCTACTCCCTTGAGCATGGCCTCGAACGCGCCGTGAGCTGGTACCGCGATTACCTTGCGGATTGAACTGGATCCGATGAACACCCTGCCACGGGTCAGCGTCGTGCTCCCGGTCTACCAGCGCTCGTCCGCCCTGCGGCCGACGGTCGACTCGATCCTCGCCCAATCCTTCACAGACTGGGAGCTGATCCTCGTTGACGACGGTTCCACCGACGACACTGCCGCCGTTTGCCGCTCCTACCAGGACCCACGTGTCCGCTACCTCCGCCAGGAGAACGCCGGCCACGCCGTCGCCCGCAACCGTGGATTCCAGGGGGCGCGCGGAGAGTATGTTGCCTTCCTCGATCATGACGACCGTTGGTTGCCGGAGAAGCTCGCCCTGCAAGTCGCCCACCTGGACGCGCATCCGCATCACGGAGTGGTCTACGGTCAGTGGGAGCGCATCAACGAGACCGGTGAAGTGGTCGGTGCAGGGGACGATGCCCACTATCAAGGCGAGGTGCTCCACGACCTCCTCCGCGAGGGTCAGTTCCTCTGGACCATGAGCCTCCCCATGATGCGCATGGAAATGGTCCGGCAGGTGGGCGGGTTCGACCCGGCCATGGACACCTCGGACGATCACGACCTCTTCCTGAAGCTTGCACAGGTCACGCAGTTCGGGTTCGTGCCGGAGCGGGTGCTCCAGTACAACGTGGGGAACGGGGCGCAGCAGTCCCGGCAGAAGCTGCGGCTGATGCGTGCGCACTGGCGCTGCCTGATGCGCCATCTGCCGCTGGCTAAGTCGCTCACCGATCCGGAGCGCAGCGCCATCCGGCGTCGATGGCGCGCGGAGTACGGCGGATGGTGCCGCGACTTCGCCTGGCACTCCCTCCGCGACGGCGACGCCAGCCGTGCGTGGGAGCACTACCGCGCCGCCCTCGAGTTCCAGCCCCGCATGCTGGCGGACACCGCTTTCCTGCGGGACCTGCTAGCCCTTGTGAAGCGCCAGATTCTGGGACCCCGCTCCGGGCCGAAGGTCTGCTAGCGCGTGCCCGGCTCCATTCTCTTCGTCTCCCACACCGGCTCGCGAACCGGAGCGCCCATGGTGCTCCTG
This sequence comes from Actinomycetes bacterium, assembly GCA_031426395.1. Taxonomy (GTDB): domain Bacteria; phylum Armatimonadota; class SYMT01; order SYMT01; family SYMT01; genus JANPLG01. The sequence goes on along the minus strand of JANPLG010000131.1, from coordinate 3,709 downwards.
CACTTCGCGCGCTGGCTGCGGGACCACACCGACCTCCGCTTTGAGTTCCTCTTTCGCTTCGATGGGGACCTTCTGCCGGAGTTCGCGGAGCTTGCGCCGGTCCACGTCTACCACCGACGCCGGCAGGTCGCAACGGGTCTGGTGGAGAGCGTCCGTTGGCGGCTCGGCGTGGAGCGACGCGCGGATGAGCGGCACCACCAGGCCATCCGGGAGCGCCTGTCAGTGGGCGGCTTCAGCCTGGTTCACAGCAACACCGTGGCCAATGGGCGGCTCCTGGAGTTCCTCGCGCCCCTCAAGCTGCCGGTGGTCACCCACGTTCATGAACTCGATTACGTCATCCGGGACGGCCTGGAGCCAGGAGACTGGGACCGCGTGGTCCGCCACACCAGCGGATGGGTGGCCGCCTCCCAGGCCGTGCGCAACAACCTGGTGGAGGGCCACGGCCTACCTGCCGACCGCGTAACCGTCATCCACGAATTCATAGCCGTCGATCAGGCCGCGTCAATAGGGGACCGCACCCGTGACGAGGTGCGCCGCGAGCTTGGCATCCCCTCGGATGCGCTCGTTGTTGGCTGCTGCGGCTCGCTCCAGTGGCGGAAGGCGCCCGACCTCTTCATCCAGCTTGCCCGCGCCACCGCTGCCCAATGGCAGGCGGCCGGAGAGAGTCGCCCGCTCCACTTCGTCTGGGTGGGCGGCAAACCGGAAGGCCTCTACTTCAAGGAGCTGCTCTACGACGTCCGCCAGTGCGGCCTTCTCGACCGGGTGCAATTCGTCCCGGAGCAGCCCGACCCGCGCCCCGTGGTGAACACCTTCGATCTCTTCGCCCTCGTCTCCCGCGAGGACCCCTATCCCCTCGTCTGCCTTGAAGCCGCAGCCCTCAAGCAACCGATCATCTGTTTCGAGGGCGCCGGCGGGATGCCGGAATTCGTGGGCGAGGACTGCGGCGGGACCGCTCCCTATCTCGATGTCGCCGCGATGAGCGATGAGGTGGTTCGCCTGCTGTCGGATCCTGCGGCGCTGCGCCGCGCGGGCCGCGCCGCCGCCAAGAAGGTGCGCCGCCAGCACGATGTCACCGTGGCCGCCCCCCAACTTCACGCCTTGCTGAGCCAGTATCTCTGATCGACCGCGCACCCACTCGCACCGGAGTCCAGCACCATGGTCGCCTCTGAACCCACCCCCGCTACCGACGCTAAGCAGCGCATCTTCCCGATGGCGGTGCCGTGGACGGAGTCGCCCTTCTTCGAGCTGATGCTGGAGGAAGCTGCGCTCTCGCCGGAAGAGAAGGAGATGGTCTCCAACTTCGCGCGGGACGGCTACCTCGTCTTCGACCCGCAGCTTCCCGCCGGGATGATCGATCAGGTGGTGAGCGAGCTGGATGGCCGTTACACCGACACCGCCACTGGGTACGACAACCCGAGCCGGGTCATGGACGCCTGGAAGTTCAACGAGCGGATCCGCGAGATCGCCGTCATGCCGCGGATCCTCCAGGTGCTGGAGATGCTCTACCGCCGCGCGCCGATCCCGTTCCAGACGCTCAACTTCGAGGTCGGGACGGAGCAGCCGACGCATAGCGACACCATCCATTTCCAGACCGTCCCCGCGAACTTCATGGCCGGCGTCTGGGTCGCCTTCGAGGATATCGACGAGGACAACGGGCCGCTGCACTACTACCCGGGCAGCCACCGCCTGCCGAACTACGACCTCCATCACCTCGGCCTCTCCGCCGGTGTCGGCAACTACCACAAGTACGAGGAGTTCCTCCAGGCGCTCTTCGAACTCGGGAAGTTCCCGCGCGTGGAGCTGAGCATGAAGAAGGGCCAGGCCCTGATCTGGTCCGCCAACCTGGCGCACGGCGGGACGGAGATCCGGGACCGGCGCCGCACCCGCCTCAGCCAGGTCACCCACTACTACTTCGAGGGGTGTATGTACTACACCCCGATGCTCTCCGAGCCGTTCATGAAGTCGATCGACTTCCGCACGGAGCGCCTCAAGGACATCCGCACCGGCGTCCCGATCCCCCACTACTTCAACGGCAATCCGGTGCAGCACACGCCTCCTGCGGAGCCACCCGCCAAGTCGCTCATCCGCCAGTTCGTGCCGCCCATCCTCCTTGATGCCCGCGCCAAACTCCGAGACAAGGCTGAGCGCAGTTAGCACCGTCCCTGACTCACCACTCACTGACTCACCATTCGTCGGGCGCTCCAGCTATCCAATGAGAATCCTGATCACCGGCGGCGCCGGATTTGTAGGCCGGCACCTCACGGCGGCTTTGCTGGAGAGTGGGCACGCCGTCCGCGTCCTCGATGCGCTGGTGCCGCAGGTCCACGGCGAAGCCCCTGGCAATCCGTTGCCGGCGGAGTGCGAGTTCTACCGGGGCGATGTCCAGAACGCCGCCCTCGTTCGGGAAGTGCTGGAGAGCGTGGATGCCGTCATCCATCTCGCGGCGGAGGTGGGCGTAGCCCAGTCCCAATACGAGGTGGCGCGCTACGTTGGCGCGAATTCCCTCGGCACGGCGGTCCTTCTTCAGGAGATCGTGGCCCGGCGCGGCCAGATCAGGAAGCTGGTGGTCGCCTCCTCCATGACCTCCTACGGGGAAGGATGCGGCCATTGCCCCGTCCATGGCGTGGTGGAGCCGGGCCTGCGCACCCTGGAGCAGCTCAGCCGCCGCCAGTGGGAGCCCGAGTGCCCGCACTGCGCCTCGCCGCTCACCCCCGCGCCGACCCCCGAAACGAAGCGCCTGGCACCCACCTCCGTCTACGCCATCTCGAAGCGCGACCAGGAAGAGTTGTGCCGCGTGGTGGGGGAGGCCCACGGGATACCGACCGTCGCGCTCCGCTACTTCAACATCTACGGGCGCGGCCAGAGCCTGCGCAATCCCTATACCGGGATCGTCTGCATCTTCGCCAGCCGGCTGCTCGCGGGCCAGCGCGCCACCATCTACGAGGATGGGGGGCAAAGCCGTGACTTCGTCCATGTGAGCGACATCGTTCAGGCCAACGTGCTTGCGCTCCAGGCGTCCGAGGCGGACGGCCAGGTTTTCAACGTCAGCTCCGGTGAGCTGTGGAGCGTGGGCCAGGTCGCCGGTATGGTCGCCACCGAGTTGGGGGTCGAGGGACGGCTGGACATCAGCGGCCAGTACCGCTCCGGCGACATCCGCCACTGCCACGCGGACATCAGCCACATCCGCAGCCGACTCGGCTTTGAGCCGAAGGTGGGCCTGGCAGAAGGGCTGCCCGATGTGGTGCGGTGGGCGCGACAGGAAGTGCAAAGCGCCCCGGATGCCACTGAGTCGGGCGCCGGCGAGTCGGCTAGGGCAGAGCTCGCGGCCTTTGGATTGGTGCGCTGAAGCTGTGACTGCTCCCGCAACCCTGGCGCGCCCCGAAGAGGCCTCAGTCCCGTCCGATGGCGCGGTGGAATTCGCCAAAAAGAATCCCACGCCTGACTGCGGCTGGCGGGCGCGGCTCTTTGCCGCCCTCCTCTTCCTCCTGGTCACGCTGGTGATGACCTACCCGGTCTGCACCCGCCTCACCACCCACCTGGCGGGCGACGGCGGTGATGGCTGGATGTTCGTGTGGAACCACTGGTGGATGGACTACGTGGTCCGGCATCCCGGCGAGAACCTCTTCTTCACCAAGATGCTCTTCGCGCCGCAGGGGAGCGGTCTCTACGCCGCCACCATCACGCCGACCAACTGCCTGATCTCGCTCCC
>JANPLG010000130.1:0-12644 GCA_031426395.1 Actinomycetes bacterium | reverse complement strand
GTTTTTTTTACCCTGGCCAACCCGGTGGGGCCGTACGCATTTGGTCGGCGGGCCCGTCAACACCCCAACCGGGGGGGGGTCGCGGCCAACCCGGAACCCCGCGCCCGCAAGCGGAGCCGCTACACCCCTCAGAGAGCGGCTCCTCCCCGGCGATACAAGCTACCGGAGTACCTTGCCGATCACCTGGACCGTGATGGGGATCGGGATCGGCTGCAGGATACCGATCTGCCAGGCCTGCGTGGGCACCGTCCGGGTGGTCGGCTTGAACTGGACGCTGTAAGTGCTGGTACCCCGCGCGGGGACGACGACCGCCCCCGTGGGGCTGGGTGTGAAGGGCGCGGCGAGCGTCCCCACGTTCACCTGGAACGGCACCGGAAGCGGGTTCTTGAAGGTGAGCTTCCCGATCACCGTCTTGTTCAGCTTCGCGGAGAGGGTCAGCTTCGCGGTGATGCCGAACGGGTTCTGGCCCGTGTTCAGCGTGGTCCCCTTGCCCACAGGGCTGGGCAGTGAGGTTCCGCGCAGGCTCTGCGCCCGGATCCGGAACGAGTACAGCTTCAGCTTCTGCAGTCCCTCAATCACGGTGAAGGCGTAGCCGCCGGAACCGGTGACCGCCGAGACATTCGGACGCCCCTGCCACTGCGTCCCCACCAGGATCTCCGGAACGAAGTGGCTCTCGTCCGTGGAGCGGTCCTTCCAGGCCAGCAGCATCCGGCTGGAAGAGAGCGGAACGGCGATGAGGTCGCTGGGTGCCGTTGGCGGTTGCGAGTTGCCCGGCACCGTGACACTGATCTGAGAGCTCTCCACCTGCCCGTTCCCGTTGCTGAGGCGGATGAAGTAGGTGTAGGTGGTGCCCCGCTCAATGACCGTGTCGATGAACTCCCGTGTATCCCCCACCCCGTTGCCCCCATAGCTGTTGAGGCGCGAATAGAAGGCCGTGTCGGCACCGGAGGCCCGGCGGCGAAGATCGAGAGCACCATCCACCAGGTTGGTGTCGGTCCAGGAGACGCGGATCTTGGTGTTGTTCTCGATCATCACCGCCTGGAAGTTGGTGGGTGCCAGGAGGGCAGGCTTGGTCAACCGGATGGCGTAGCGGTGGTCGCCGGAGGTCACCTCATCCTGCGGCGTGGCGATGAGGTAGTAGGTACCCGGCGCTTCGCAGTGGTACACGAGCTTTGCCGTTCGGTCCTCCTCTATGATGATCTCGCCTGCGAACACTTCGTCCCCTGCCGGATCGCGAAGCCGGAAGCGGGGACGGGCATCGGCCGACACCTCCGTCATCTCCAGGAGCAGCCCCGCCGTGGAGGGGACGGTGATCTTGAAGTAGTCGGCGAAATCACCCACGTGGAACGTGTGGCGCTGGAGAGTGCCGTCGAACGGCAGCGTTGTCGCCGATCCCTGGCTGTCGTCCGGCTCAAAGTCGTCGCCCGCTGCGGTGGTGAGGGAGAGAGAGTAGGCGGGAACGGTCTCGTCTGCGCCCTGTTCACTGATCCGGATCCCGTAGCTGCCAGCCGTTAGAGAGCCACGGAACTCGGCCTTACCGGTAGGGTCCTCAAGGATGGTGGCGACCGTCTGGAGGGTGGCGAGACGAACGATGTCCATCGTCAGCCGACCCACTCCCTGGGTCCGCTGCGCAGTGACCAGCGCCCGCCGATCATCCGCAAGCGAGAACTTGGCGAGGTCCTGGTCCGAGGGGGCGTGGAGCGACCGGGTCTGCGTCTCTCCTTCCGAGATCCCCTTGGCAAGGATGAAGGTGCCGTCCGGCTCGTAGCCGTCGCCCACACCGCCGGTATCGGAGACCTGGATGCGCCAGATGCCGCGGCCCCAGGTAGCGGCCATCAGGTAGCGGGTGCCGGGAACCACCTCTACATGGTTGACCTGAACGTTGGGAAGCCCGTACGGCGTCCCAAGGTTCTCCCAGCTCACGCCGGCGTTCACCGTCATGAATAGGCCCACGTCCGAAGCGGCGTACCAGGTGCGGTCGGGATCAGCCGGATCGCGGGTCACCCAGTTCACGGGAGCGTTGGGCAGACCGGCCGCTACGTCCCCGACAGCAATCCAGTTGGCCGGAATGGCGTCCGCGTTGAGGCAGCGGTAGACGTGACTGAACGTCTGGCCGGCGGAATTCATGCCGGAATAGGAGACCAGCACATCCCGCGCGTCGGTAGGGTCCACCGCGATGCTGGTTGGCACGCGTGGGAGCGCCGGGTTGATCCCGCTCCAGGCGGTGCCGTTCCACTGCGCAACCGTGCCATCGCTGGCACCGGTGTAGATGCGGGAGCCATCCTGGGCGATGCTTATGCAGCGCACGGTGGCGTTGCCGTTGGCAAGCTGTGTGTTGCCGATGCGTGAGGTCACGGTTCCGGTCTGCGTATCCCACCGGTAGAGGAAGTTGGACGCGGTGTAGAGGAAGCGCGGGTTGGAGGGATCCAACGCGAGCGGGTTGATGAACGCGATGAGGTCCAGACCGGCGTTGATGAAGACCCGCTGCTGCGTGCCCCAGGTGTCCGTGGTCCGGTAGATGGAGAACCGGCGCGAGGTGACGTTGCCATTCACATCGGTCAGCGCGCTCGGCTGATCGTTGGTGTACTGGAAGGCGGAGTCATTGGGGTTGACGGCAGACCATCCACCGTCACCGCCGCCCCGGTTGGACCAAGCATTCAGGTTACCGCGGGCCACCGGCGTGGCGTTGTCCTGCGTGCCGCCCAGCATCTTGGTGGCATCGCTGGAATAGGCAGCGTGGTAGAACTGGGTCACCGGCAGGTTGGAGTTGTGCGGCACCCAGGAGATGGTCTCGTTGAACGGTTCCACATACATGCTGTAGAGGCCGCCATCGTTCGCCACCAGGATGCGGTTCTCATCAAACGGGACCACCGTGGCGTAATGCTGATCGTTGTGGGTTTGCGCGTTCGCCGTGTACGTCTGGCCAGCCGAAGTCCACGTGTCGCCACCGTTGTAGCTGACGACGATGTCTATCAGCCCCACGATCACCACGTCCTCATCGCTGCTGGTGTTGGGGGCGCAGGTGATGTGGTAGTCGTAGTTGCCCTGGCTCCAGTTGTACGATGCTCCGAGGTTGGAGTCCCCGTTGGGGAAGGTGGCGTCCACGCGCCGCCAGGTGCCGTCGGCACCGGAGTCATCGCTGCGGAACACCGCCTGGTCCGTCGTGGAAAGCAAGTAGATGGTGTTGGGCCGTTCACGCGAGGCGGCGATGTCCAACCCTTGCTGCGTGTTCAGGAGGTTGCCTGCGCCTCGAGAGAGCGGCGGAGAGAGCGGGTCCCAGTTGGCGCCCCGGTTGCCGGAGCGCCAGACCTGGCCCCCCAGCAGGCCGTTGGCGGTGACGTAGAAGTAGCGCTCACCGGCGGCGGCTGGGAAGGGATCGCTCATCTCCAGATCGCTGTAGTCGCCGCCTGCGGAGAGCACGGCAGACCAGGTATCGCCGCCGTTGGTGGAGCGCCAGACCTTGCCATCCAGGCCAGCCGCGCTTCGGCCGGTGATGGCCATAACCACCTGGGGGTCTTCCGGGCAGACCAGGATGCGGCGGATGTTGTGCCCGGCCATCTCGGCCACGCCGACTGTCGCCCAGGTCGCGCCACCGTCCCGGGTTCGCCGGATGCCATAACCGTAGCCGTTGTTCCCGAAATTGAAGTCGCCCGTGCCTGCGTAAACCACCTGGTCGTCGTTGGGATCAACGGCCACGCTGCCGATCCGCTGATTGGTCCAGCCGTCCGAGAAGCAGGTCCAGGTCTGGCCGAAGTCCTGGGTGCGCCAGAGACCGCCCTGGCCGACAGCGATCCACCACACCCCAGGGTTGCTGAGCGACGCCGCAATGACATTGATCCGTCCCGCCAGCGGACCGGTGCCGTAATACTGCTGATAGGGGATCTCAAGTTGGCGAGGTCCCACCAGCTCCCAACGCGGCGGGGAAGTGCGCGCTCCATTGCGCACCGGGCGGAGCTTAGCCGGACGCGCGCGGTCACGCTGCCGCTCGGCCTCGCGGACAACCTTCCAATCGATGGTGTCGTTGGGGAAGGCGCGCTGGCTGTACCAGAACTCGTAGGCCTTGAGGTACCCCGGCACCCGCAGCCCGGCTTTGTTGCGGGCTTCGATCCAGCCTTTCAGGGCGGACGCGGATGACACCGGGGGCGGACCGTGCGGGTCCGGGAGCGCGGTGACGGGCGAGGAGAAGAAGAAGGAGAGAAGCGCCGCGCAGGTCAGCAGCACGCCGGCGAAGCCGGGCCTGAAACCTTTGCGAAGCCGACCGAGAATTGAGGGGTGTCTCATGGGCTTGCCCTACCGAGGATTGACCGGTCGATGGACCGGCAATCGCACGATAGGGGGTCACCGCCAAAGAACCGCCAAATGAGCGATGGATCGGCGCAATGTCCAGAGCGACCCATACGCTCGTCGCCGAGTGCGCTTCACTGAAGCTCGGTCTGTTCAGATGCGCTAGTAATCGCTTCGGTAGTGGCTGCGTCCCGCACCAGTCGCTGGAGTTCATCCAAATCGGTGAGCAAGACGGCGTGGCGAGTCAGGGAGCGCAAGGTATCGTGATCCGACACCTCGTCCAGGGCGGCCCGCAGAGATTCAGGGATGGTGGCGTGGCGGATGGAGAGGGTTTCAATCACCGCTTCTCTTAGGCCCGCGACACGTCCCTGTGCCAGGCCTTCCTGTCGCCCTTCCTGTCGCCCTTCTTGTCGGCCTTCCTGTCGGCCTTCTTGTAGTCCGGCTTGTCGCCCGGCCTGAAGTCCCCTTTCAAGTCCGCGCTTCTCAGCGCGACGTTCGATACCAAGAACATGCGGCATCGGCGTTTCTCCTTCTAGCTGCTCAACAGCTAGGTCGACATTCCGGTCCATCTCCTCTGGAAGGGTCATGAGCCAATCGATGACCCCGAAGAGACCCAGTATCTCATTACGAGTATAGCCTCTTCGATAGAGGCCTCTCACAAGGTAGAGCTTCCAGTGAAGGCGCTCGTCTGGATTCCTGCGGGTGGCGAGTGTTTTCAGGTGGGCCAGCACGACGATGGCGAACGGATTGGGGTCGAGTTCCAGGCGGGCCTCGTCCCGGGCATAGTCGAGCAGTTTCACCGAGGGGAAGACGAGGCTTGGCCGGCAGCCCCAGAGCTCACCCTCGTATCGGTCCGGACGCCAGTCTGGCCGATCATCGCCCAGGATTGCAAAGCTGGCCACGGGGCGGTCGAACTGATCGAGGATCCTCGAATGATAGCGGAACATCCGCCGGGGGAACTCCGCCTCATACTGGTTCTGGATCTCGACGTGAACCAGGACCCAGACCTCGCTGCCGTCAAGCCGCCAGACGCGCGCCAGCTTATCCACTCGCCCCTGCCGGCGGGTCCCCCGCGTGATGCGCCGGAGCTCCTGGTCCAGGAACTGGTGGCCACGCGACCAATCCACATCCGCATGCGCCGCCGGAAAGAAGAACGACAGAAACGCCGGAAAGAACTGCTCCAGCGCCTCCTTCCAGGGGCCGTCGAAGTTGTCCCGGCGCAGGCGAGGCATGGTCAGTATGCGGCGGCGTAAAGGCTCGCGAAGTCGCTGAGGGAAAGTTCACGGGGGTTGAACTGGGCGGTCCATTGCTTCAGTGCCCCCTCCGCCAACTCGGGAAGGGAAGCTTCCGGGATATCCAGCTTTCGGAGCGTTGAGGCAAGGCCCGCCTGGCGTAGGAGGTCCTGCACCCGCCGCCCCAGCGCGTCGGCGGCTTCCTCGGCGGATCGGGCCGCATCACTGCCGACGGCTGCCGCGGCAATCTCCCGGTAACCTTCACCGGCCTCCGGCACTGAGGCGTTGAACCGGATGACATGGGGCAGCATCAAGCCGACCGCATGCCCGTGAACCACGTGGAACCGGGCGGTGAGCGGGTTGGCGCAGGAGTGGGCCGCGCCGAGCATGCTCGCTTCGATTGCCATGCCGGCGTAGGCCGCCCCGAGTTGCATCGCTCCGCGCGCCGCCAGATTGTCCGGCTGGTCCAGCACCTGGCTGAGGTGCGTCAGCGTGAGCCGCAGCGATTCTCGCGAGAAGAACTGCGAGATGGCGGTCCGTTGCCGCGTCACCGCCGTCTCCAACCCGTGCGCAATGGCGTCGATTCCGGTGCAGGCGGTCACGAGTCGCGGTTGTGAAAGGGTCAACGTGGGATCCAGCAGGGCGACCCGCGCGGCCGCCATCGGATCACCGCAAGCCATCTTCTGATGGGTCTCGGCGTCCGCGATGAGGGCGAACGACTGGCACTCACTCCCCGTCCCAGAGGTGGTGGGCACTGCGATGAGCGGGAGCATCGGGCGCGTGGCCTTCCCGATGCCCCAGTAATCCTGCATCCGCCCGCCGTTGGTCAGCACGAAGTTCGCGCCGCGGGCCGTGTCAATGCTGCTGCCCCCGCCGAGTCCGATGAAGCCGTCGATGCCCGCACCCCGTGCGGCTAAAACGCAAGCGTCGACGCAGCGGGTGTCCGGGTTCTCCACCACCTGGTCCCACACCACCACCTCCACAGAGGCGCTCTCCAGAGCCTGGCGCGCACGCTCCACGTGACCTGCGGCCACGATCCCCGCATCCGTCACCAGGAGGGCGCGGGTGATCCCGTTCTCCCGCGCGAGATTGCCCAGCCGATCAAGCGTGCCGGGACCGTGGACCATCCGCGTCCTGGGATGCCAATCGAAGCCACCCGGAGGGTTGTTCGTCACCATGCCGCGCGCTGGATGGCTCGCCGACGGTAGAGGAACTCGAAGAGATTGCCCTCGTGCGGCTGGTCCCAGTCGACCTTCATCGTACTGATGGGACCGAGATTGAGTCGCTCAATCAACGGAGAGGCTAGGATCTGCTCGGTCCAGGCGGGATCGTGGGTAATGGCGGTTACCACCAGCGAGGGTCCCATCACCTCGAGCATCTTCGCCTGGGGCATCTCCACCAGGCTGACATACGGGAAGAGGAACTCCTTGTTGGCAAGGGGGTGGTCAAAGTTTTGGCAATGGACCAGGGTTGGCCGGAGGTAGGTGCTGCCGCTCAGCTCCACCTTGCGGGGTCCGGTGCGGTAGCGGGCGGTGACATCCTCCGCACCGGGCGACAGCAGCCCCTCATCCACGGCACCATCGATGAATTCGGCCATCTTGGGGTTGGCGAACCCGGCCAGGATGGCGCGCTCATCATCGAAGGGGTGCGGCTCCAGGGCGGCGAGGCGCTCACCGACGGCGGCGGCGATATCCGCGCCGTGCGACGGTGTCAGGATGGCGGAGGCGTTGACGCAACTCCGGCCCCCGTTCTCCGCGATGGAGCTGACCATCACGTCCAGGAATTCCGGCCAGCGGTCGGCCACGTCCGCGCCGATCAGGATCTTGCTCCGGCCGGGGCCGTGGACGGAGACGCCGGGGTTGCCCGCGTAGCGCTGGACCGTGTTCTCGTCCCCAAAGATGAGCGCGCGGCCGCAGCTCTCCATCACGGCGCCGCTGCCTTCGTGGTCGGTGGGGTAGAAGTTGAAGGCCTCCGCCGGCATGCCCGCCGCAATGAACGACTGCGCGATGCGGAAGGGCGTCCAGGGCTCCTCGCGGCCCGGCTTGAGGACCACCGGGACCTGCATTGCCAGCGCCGGCATCCAGAGGCTGTTCACGCCGGGGGAGTTGCTGGGAAGCACAACGCCGAGTGACTGAGTGGTGGCGTAGTAGCTCACCGGCACGCCGTTCTGCTCTCCAAATCCCGCATCGAGGACGGAGGGATCCATGCCGCGGGTCAGTCCGCGCAGGATGGTCTCCATCTGGACGAAGACCTGGTGGATCTTCGCCATGTTGCGACGGATGAGGCTGTGCGGCAGCCCGCTGGTGTGGGAGAGGCTGGAGATGTACTGCTCCGGCGTCTGCGTCCCGGAGCCCAGAGGCAGCTCCCCGCCCATGAAGAACTCGCCCGCGCGGTTGCTGATGGTAATCAGCTCCTTGACCGGGATGGAGCGCAACGGATCGCGGCTCACCCGGCGGAGGTCGCGGCGGACCATGCCCGCAGGCGCCTGGCTGATGGTCGCCACCGGCTCCCCGGTGCGGACGCTCTTGAGTTCGATCCGGTCGAGGCTCTCGTACGCCTCACCGCGGCGAAGGACGGGGATGTGCGGAATGGACATGGTTCTGGAGTGAATGGGAGAATGGGAGAAAGGGAGAAAGGGGGAGCGTGACCCGACGGTTGCCACCTGACCCTAATCGTTTGCTTCACCGTAGGGCGACGCTTCTTCTTTGATCCGATCAGCCGTGAAGCACCATTTGTCTGGCTCAGCCATCATGCGGACGATGCCGCCGCTAATCTGTTCGTAACGCGCATTCAGTTCGTCAAAGGCCTCTACCTGAAGGTATCCGCAACGCTTTGCGAAGTCGAGCCACGCCTGCGTCGCCGCCGCTTCACTGTCCCCGTCGGAGAGCTTGCTGACGAAATGCGCAGGATACCTCCGCTTTCGCCACGCCTCGGCAATCGGGCCGCAGATGGATCGGGATGACCTTCTGATCTGATCGGTAAGAGAGTACCTTTCGTCCTTGGGCCAGTTCTTGGACAACTCATAGATCTGCATCCCCGCTTCAAACGCGGATGTATAGACGCGCAGGTCCCGGAAGTGGGTCACAGCCATCGGGGCAGCTCTCCCATTCCCCCACTCTCCCATTCCCCCATTCCTCATCCCCTTGGCGTTCTTGGCGTCTTGGCGGTTGAGATTCTGAGTGAGCGGACGTCGACGAAGTGACCGGCCACGGCGGCGGCGGCGGCCATCTCCGGGCTGACAAGGTGGGTGCGGCCGCCCACTCCCTGCCTGCCCTCGAAGTTGCGGTTGCTGGTGCTGGCGCTGCGCTGCTGCGGCTGAAGCTTGTCCGGGTTCATGGCCAGGCACATGCTGCAGCCGGCCTGCCGCCACTCCGCGCCCGCCTCGCTGAAGATGCGGTCGAGGCCTTCGGCTTCGGCCTGGCGGCGGATCTGCTGGCTGCCCGGCACCACCAGGACACGGACGTTGGGGGCCACCTTCCGGCCGTTCAGCACCCCTGCGGCGGCGCGCAGGTCCTCGATCCGGCTGTTGGTGCAGCTTCCGATGAAGACCACGTCGACCGCGATCTCCTCAATCGGCTGCCCGGCCTTCAGGCCCATGTAGGCAAGAGCGCGCTCCACGTCGCTTGGGCTGACGAAGGGCACTTCCCCCGGCATTGGGACATGACCGGTCACGTCGGTGGTCATGCTGGGACTGGTGCCCCAGGTGACCTGCGGGACCAACGTGGAGGCATCGAGGGTGTACTCGGTGTCGAACCGGGCGCCCTCGTCAGTGACCAGGGTCCGCCAGTAGGCGATGGCCTCCTCCAACTCCTGGCCTCGGGGCGCGAACGGCCGGTCACCCTCGGCAATGTAGGCGAAGGTGGTCTCGTCCGGCGCGATCAGGCCGGCCCGCGCACCCGCTTCGATCGACATGTTGCAGACCGTCATGCGGCCCGCCATATCTAGGCCGCGGATGGTCGATCCCCGGAACTCGATGACGTGCCCAGTGGCGCCGCCCGTGCCGATGTCCCGGATCACGCGCAGAATTACGTCTTTCGCGGTGACGCCGGCCGGAAGATCGCCGTTCACCTCAACGGAGTAGGTTCGGCTCTTGACGGAGCGCAGCGTCTGCGTGGCGAGCACATGCTCCACCTCGCTGGTGCCGATCCCGAAGGCAAGGCTGCCGAACGCACCGTGCGTGCTGGTATGGCTGTCGCCGCAGACCATGGTCTGGCCGGGGAGCGTGATCCCCAACTCCGGCCCAATGATGTGGACAATGCCCTGCTTGTCGCTCTCCAAGCCGTAGTAGGGGATGCCGAACTCGCCGGCGTTGCGCTCAAGCGTGTCGATCTGCAGCTTGGAGAGGAGGTCGCGGATAACCATCCGATCCTGGTCCGTGGGGACGTTGTGGTCCGCTGTCGCGAAGGTGAGGTCCGGCCGGCGGGCCTTTCGCCCAGAGAGGCGGAGGCCGTCGAACGCCTGCGCGCTGGTCACCTCGTGGACGAGGTGCCGGTCGATGTAGAGCAGCGCTTCGCCGCCGGACAGATCCGCCACTGAGTGTGCGTCCCAGATCTTTTCATAGAGGGTTTTGGGCATGATGGCCTCCGGATGAGTTCCCTAGCACGCCGCTCACCGGGTTCGGTGGCAGGCCTGTGAGGGGGACAGGACCGCCATGGTCCCGTGCTGATAGTCACTATAGGCTGCGAGTAACGATTGTTCCAGAGCGCGTTCCGGATCGGTTTGATAGTTATTCGCTATCAATGAACAGCGGGGCAACTCCTGACGCTTCTGCTTCCGCTGTTGACCCAGCAACCCCACACCGCCGCCATACCGGACGGTTCCCGTCCGTGCAAAGGCGTTGCCCAACCGGAATCTCCATGCCCTCCGGGCACCCACATCCTTGCATCGGCCATGCCTTCCCGGCACCCACATCCATGAAACTGTCGCTAAGCAAGGCAAGCCTTTGGCACGAAGTGCTTCCTATCTCGACCCCCAGCGCCGTCATTCCGGGCTGCACCTTTCACGGGCGAGGGAGTGTTGCCCTCCCGGAAGCCATTTGAACCGGCCTGATCGTTCTGCCCGCCCAGGCCAACGGAACTATGTGTCAGCCACGGACGAGCTGAGTTTCACAGGAGTTCCACATGCTCCTCCGGGGCACCCCATACGGATGAAAGGGTGCGGGATCATGACCCGGCTGAGCGGTTCATCTCGCCGAAACGGCACTCTCCCCCAGAATTGGGGGCCGGGGGGCCAAGGCTCGAAAGCACGCAGCCGTCGCCGCCATGCGGTTGTGAATCCGCCGGTGACGCACGAACAGGGCAGGACTTTCTTACCATCCAAATGAAGCTGGCCCGATCGACCCCTCGCCACGCCCCATGGAGCTACCAGTTAGCCAAAGAGGAACGAGGATCAAGGCTGGCGGAGCAGGCCAATACTGTAATCAAGGGGACGCGGAACCGGTAATGGGGAATCAGGGTCCGTAGCATCCTCCAGCCGCTAGAAGAACTCCACTTCGGCGGCGCGAAGCTCCGCAAACCTTGCGCCGGTCTGAGTCGTCCTATAGACTGACCCCTGCAAGTTACGGTCATCTGCATTCTGGCTCTCAGTTTGCCGATAATCGCGTTCGCTCGCTCCCCGAGCCACCTGTGTTCCGCTGTCGCACGGCAGTGGTCCGAGAAGTTCCGGTCTATCGGGTGCCCCGCATGAAGCTCGTTCGCATTCCATTCCTGGCCGCCTCCCTGTTCTTTGCCGCCGTTCCCGCCGGGAACGCGTGGAGCAGTCCCTACCCGCAGGCCGATGCCTACTACACGGTGCGGGACAAGGCCGCTTCGGTGGAGAACCTGATCCTCAACTTCACGCCGCAGCAGGTGCAGACCCAGCCGGCGATGTTCGCGGGGAAGGTCCTGGAAGTGAAGGGCGTGATCAACGCCATCGCCGGTACGGATGTCCGTGCGACGGTGCTGGTGGACATGGGCGGGCAGACCGTGCCGGTCTACCTCCCTCCAGATCGACCGCTTTCCAAGTGGACCACGCTGGACGTAGGGGTGGCGGTGCGGTTCCTCTGTCATGTGATGACGCCGGAAGGAAGCACCTCCGGCGAGCTGCAGGTCGCCATCGCCGTCCGCGAGCCGGAAGCGGCCGCCCTCGATCTGGCCCGCAGCAAGGCGGAAGCGGAGAAGAAGGCGAAGGACGAGATCCGGCAGGCAGCGGCGCTTCGGGCAAGCAACAAGTCCACGCCCAAGAAGCTAGCCAGCCGGGGCGTGAGCCGTTCGGTCACCTCACGGCCCAGGTCGGCCACCGCCATCAAGAGCCGCGGCACCTATTCCAATGAGCAGATGGTGGGGATCTACGCCGGCGCAGTGAAGTACTTCAACCGCCGCATTGAGGACGCCACCGCGCGGCACATCGCGCAGAGCATCATCAGCTACAGTGTACGCTACGGCCTGGACGCCCGGCTGGTGATGGCCGTCATCGCAGTGGAGAGCAACTTCAACCCGGGCGCAGTTTCGCCGGTCGGCGCAATGGGCCTCGGGCAACTGATGCCGGGCACCGCAGGCGACCTCGGCGTGAACAACGCGTTCAGCATCCAGGGCAACCTGGAGGGCAGCACGCGCCTCCTGAGCAGCCACATCCGCAACATGAGCGCCGACGGCCGTCCCACGGACGAGGCGATCAAGCTGGCCCTCGCCTGCTACAACGCGGGTGCCGGGGCGGTGCGGAAGTACAAGGGCATCCCGCCCTACCGCGAGACCCAGAACTACGTGGTGAAGATCACGCGGCTCTATCGGCAACTTTGCGGATACAGCAGCCAGTAGCGCCCACCACTGATGGCGGCTCGGCCCTGGTACGTAGGGCGGGCGCTCCGTCGCCGCCTCGCCCTCGCGGCGGTTCCCCTCGTGTCAGGCGGGCGAGCTTGGACGGCCCATCCTGAAATGAACGGATGCCGTCCAGAAGCCGCCCACAAAACCACGTGTCATTCCCCGGACAAGTAGGGTGGGATTCAATTATTGGGCAGGCTTTCGTGACAATGTAACCTGGGGTAGCCTAGGCCCTTGTGGCCGTGGGTCTACCGTGCTCCCAAGGGGGACGCGCCACGTCCAGCCAGGTGGATGGACCCCCCTGCGGTCTCCTGCGAACCACGCGCACTAG
>JANPLG010000129.1:0-2672 GCA_031426395.1 Actinomycetes bacterium | reverse complement strand
GCCGCCAGTGCCGGCAGGTGCGGCAAAGCGCCGAAGGCTATCGACCTGCGGTCCATGGCTAGACGCAGTGGGGCGATGGGATCCCTCTGCGATAGGTGCCAGTGGAATCCAACTAAGCCGGAAGCGCCCGATCTTCACGGCAGGCGAGCGCTCCACCGCCGCCAACTCCACGCGCTCGATGGGGCTATCGGTGGCTGGCAGCTCTGGAGAAAGGGAGGACGCTGACGTGCCAAGATAGCGTCGGCCGTCCCGCGTCACCACCGTGCTGCCACTCCACCGCCACTCAATTCCCCGCGTGGCGGTCTGTTCACGCTTCTGCTCGAAGTCGATTGTGATCCTTGGCTCGGCGGTGGGGTGGTTCCTCCCAACAGCGAATCGCCGGACCACGAACCCGTGCTGCATGTATGGAAAGGGGGCGGGTAGGAGTAGCTTCCGCCGTTCCATCTGCGGGTAGGCGAAGAGATCTCCTTCAATCCAGCGGAGCCGCCTTGGCCCGGCCTCTCGAGCCGGCAGGGCTAGCCGGGTCTCCCAGGAGTCAGCTCCAGTGACGCGAGAAGCTCCGGGAAGCGGGTCTGAAATGGCAATCGGCTGGCCCGTTTCATCTTCTGCAGTTATGTTCCGCAGCGAATCGATGCGGTGGGGGTCGTCAGTGGGCGACGCAACCCGCAGCGTGATCTCCGTGAAGCGCGAGATACGGGGGGCCGAGGCGGCCTCCCGCGTGGTCACGCCCGTTGCTGACACCGACCAGGACTCCACTTGCGCGGGTAGAGCGAGCGGCTCCACGCGGCGATGCTCCGGCCCGTAGCCGGGGAGCATGCGGAAGCCCGCAATGGATTGGGTCCAGGGAAGCAGGTCATACCAATTGGCGACCTCCCGAATGGCGTCTGCCAGCGGCACTCCCTTCCATTGGAAATCCTGCCGCTCGTCCAAGCGGCGATCCGACGAGATTTGCAGCGGGTTCCGCACCAGGGTGAGGGCAATCCCGGTGCGCTGCTCCAACGCCAGGAGCGCCTCATCCGCAGTCGCCTGCCTCAGTGAAAGGCTCACGCGGGGGTTGTGACCGGCGGCATCCTCACTCCGGGCCGTGGGGACGAGGAGAAGAGTGCCAGTCAGGACCGCAACAGCTACTACCTGTCTCATGCTTCCCCCGATTTGCTGTGACCCGAACCGCTCTCGCGTTCACGAAATTCTTCCGCCACTCACTCAACCCTGCCATTGACCAGTGCCTTGTCCGACACCTTCCACGCTCCGACAGCCAGTTAGCAACCGATCTGATGTCCCAGGAGGAAGCCAGGTGGTCCAGGTCGTATCTGACTGCGTCCGCTTGAGTGATCGATCAACCAAGGCGATACAACTCCTGACTGCAGCAACTCCACACTGGAAAGGATCTCTCCCATGTCCCTCGTTAGAAAGCCGTTCGCCGTTGCCGCGCTCTCCCTTGCCGGAGGAATGGCGCTTTGCCTTGCCACCGCCGGTCCCGCGCGATCGCAAGATAAGCCTGCCGCCGACGCTCACCCGGTTCTGAAGAAGCTGGGCGCGCTGGTGGGCGGCAAGTGGGTGACGGAGTTCAAGAGCAGTGACGGCGTCCCGTTCGGGGAGATGCGGTTCACCTGGTCCGATGGCGGGAAGACGGTCGGTTCACAGGGTGTGCTGGGACAGGGAACGCCGAATGTGCAGCAGGTGCGGGCCTACTTCAGCTACGATCCCGCCTCCAAGAAGGTCTACTACCTCGACATGCATGGCCCGGAGACGGTCTTCTTCGGCCACGTCCGGCTGGACGGCGAGACGCTGGTCTATGAGTTCAAGTCAATCGTAGGGAAGCCGGCTGAATGGTTGATCCACGAAACGATCGAGGGCAACGCCTGCAAGTCGACGATGTGGCAAGTCGTGGACGGCAAGAAGAGCGAGAAGCCGATGCAGATCAACTTGAAGCGGGTAGAGTGAGGTTCGATTGCGGATTTCGGATTGCGGATTTCGGATTGGCAGTCAGGTTGACTGGTCGCGGACGACTATCTCATCGCTCCATCACCTCAATTCGCAATTCGAAATCCGAAATTGCGGAACCGCTTTGTTCACAAGCAAGCATTGCGGCGGGCGGGCAATCGCGGGAGAATAGCAGCATCCCATCTTTCATCGGGGATTCCGTCGGCAGGAGGTGGGCGATCAGAAACGTGCGGCAACGTTGGCAACCGGTGCTAGGTGCAGTGGCGCTGGCGCTTTTGTTTGAAGCCGGTAGCGCGGCCCGCATTGGGCATAGCGCTCCGGCCCCCGCTCGGGTCCCTGCCCCCGCCCCCTATACGCCCTACCCGCTGCTCTCCTCCGGAGCGCCTCGTTCCGGTGCGCTGGCGCAAGTGCTCTCCCAGGTCCGCGAAGCCCGTAAGCAAGGGCCGGTGCGCGTGGTGGTCCTGGTCCACGGGTTCAACACCACGGAGGCCGATGCACGGCGCCAGTACCGCGCCTTGGCGGGCGGACTGCGCAAGGTAGGAGAGAGCCTCAAGGACCGGATGGTGGTGGTGGGGCTGACGTGGCCCTCCCACCCAGGCGAGCCGATGCGATGGTTCCCCCAGGCGCTGGGATACCGGTTGACCCGTGAGCTGGGATTCAAGAACGCGGTGCGCAATCCGTACCTGGAACAATTGCCCCGCGCGCGGGCCGCTGGCCGGGTTGGCTTG
>JANPLG010000128.1:0-2517 GCA_031426395.1 Actinomycetes bacterium | reverse complement strand
GGAGGGCGCGACGCCAGCAGACGGAATCCTCGTGTGACGCGCTAAGCAGGTGGGGGCCGCACAATTCGTCGACCCTGGACTGGATCCCGAACCATGCAAGCACGCTTGCATCCCTCCAGACCACAGCTCCTGCGTTCTCTTGACTTTTACCCCTTAGCCTTTGACTTCCACCTCACACCCAAGGGTGGTGGTGGTGGTGTAGTCCCCCCCCATGAAAAAAAGCTGAACACTAGCTACCATGCATTTCAAACAACCGAGGGCCGATACCGTGGAAGTCCAGGCTCCAAATGCCCTGATGCCGCTTGCTGATCCCGTAGCGCGGGACACGCCGAGCGCTGCGGATGCGCGCGTGCCGCAAAGGAAGGGCAAAGAGCGGGCAACGACCGGACAACGCACGCACGCCGGAGATTCCGGTAGACTGTCAGTAGGGCCGTTGGGACCAGTTCCCCGTTGGCCGCCGTTTGCGAGGGAGCAGAACCGAATGCGTGCCGCGGGAAGATCAGGGATGTCGTTCAAGGTGAGCCGCGCTGTCGGCCTCACCGCTCTTCTCTCGGGGGCCTTCAGTGGCGTCGCCGTGCTGGCCGCCAACCCCGCACCTAAGCCGGCTCCTCGTCCCGCCGCGCCGGGAACGCCGCCTATCACGCCAGAGCAGGCGGAGTTCTTTGAGAAGCAAGTCCGCCCCGTCCTGGCGGAAGCGTGCTACACCTGCCACGGCTCCAAGCTGCAGCAGAGCGGCCTGCGCGTCGACTCCCTCGCGGCCCTCCTCCGTGGCTCGGACGGCGGGCGCGTGGCCCTGGTCCCCGGCAGTCCCGAGAAGAGCTCGCTGATCCAGGTGCTCCATCACACCGGCGCGGTGAAGATGCCGCCGGCCGGGAAGCTGGCGGCGGAGAAGATCGCGGCGCTGGAGACCTGGGTGAAGATGGGCGCGCCGTGGCCCGGCAGCGAAGCCGTGGCGACCCCCGCGAAAGCCGCCGACCTCGCCAAGACCCACTGGGCCTTCCAGCCGGTGAAGATGCCCGCCATTCCCAAGCTCCGCGCCGCCAAGGGCGCACGGGTGCAGGCCTCTGCCAACCCGATCGACGCCTTCGTCCTGCAGAAGCTGCAGGCCAAGGGATTGGCGATAAGCCCCGAGGCGGACCGCCGCACCCTGATCCGCCGCGCCTCCGTCGATCTTCTCGGGCTGCCGCCGACCCCGGATGAGGTGGAAGCTTTCGTCAACGATCGCTCCCCGGATGCGTGGGAGAAGCAAGTCGATCGCCTCCTCGCCAGCCCCCACTACGGCGAGCGGTGGGCCCGCTACTGGCTGGACGTCGCCCGCTACGCGGACACCAAAGGCTACGTCTTCCAGGAAGACCGGAACTACCCCAACGCCTTCACCTACCGGGACTGGCTGGTCCAGTCGCTCAACGACGATCTTCCCTACGACCAGTTCCTGGTCCGGCAGATCGCGGCGGACCGCCTCCCGCAGGCTGACGACAATCGCTCGATGGCGGCCATGGGGTTCCTGACGGTCGGGCGGCGCTTCCTCAACAACACCGCGGACATTGTGGACGACCGCATCGACGTCCTGATGCGGGGCACGCAGGGCCTCACCGTGAGCTGCGCCCGCTGCCACGACCACAAGTTCGATCCGATCCCGATCAAGGACTACTACAGCCTGTACGGGGTCTTCGCCAGCAGCCAGGAGCCGGGCGAGGGTCCGCTCATCGGCAAGCCGGAGAACTCAGCGGCGTTCGCTGCCTATGAGAAGGAGCTGAACACTCGGCAGGCGCAGGTGAACGACCTTCGCTCCCGCAAGCACGGCGAGGTGCAGGCGAAGGCAAAGGCTAAGATCGCCGAGGCCCTGCTGGCCGCGCACGAAGGCGCACTGCCTGGCGCGAGTGTCCAGGACCTGGCCATGAAGCAGGACCTTCCGCCGGCGCTGGTCCGCCGCTGGATGACCTTCCTAGCCGAGACGCGCAAGAGCCCGCACCCGGTCTTCACTGCTTGGCACCGCTTCGCCGCGCTCCCTGCCGGTGAGTTCGCCGCCAAGGCTCCGGCCATCGCCGCCACGCTTGCCGCCAACAAGGACCCGCAGGGGACGATCAACCCCGCTGTCGCCGCCGCGTTCAACGGCAAGAAGCCCGCTTCTCTGGCGGAGGTGGCCGGCATCCTGGCGCAGGTGCTCCAGAACCCGGGCCGCGACCAGCAACTCCTCCATGCCCTTGACAGCATCGGAGGGCCGCTCAACATCGAGGTGAAGGACGTAGCGCAGTTCTTCAACCGCGCCGACCGCAACCAGCTCCAGGCGCTCCAGCAGAAGGTCGATAGCTTTAAGGCGAGCAGCCCGGTGGCCCCCGCCCGCGCGATGGTGCTGGTCGATGCCCCGAACCCGGTCATGCCCCAAGTCTTCCTCCGGGGCAACGCCCGCAACCCCGGCGAGACGGTGCCGCGCCAGTTCCTGGCAGTCCTCTCCGGCCCGGAGCGCCGCCCCTTCCAGCAGGGCAGCGGCCGGCTGGAGCTGGCGCAGGCGATCGC
>JANPLG010000127.1:0-15178 GCA_031426395.1 Actinomycetes bacterium | reverse complement strand
TCTACTGCGGGATCGGCATCCCCATGCTCTTGTAGACGTCCTCAATCTGCTTCTTATCGGCGGCAGCACCGGCGTGCTTCGGATTCAGTTCCAGGGAGCGGCGGAAGAACTTGAGCGCGCCGCGGTACTTCACGCGAGGGGGAAGCTCCGGGTTGATCATCATCGCGTGGCCGACCTGGAAATTGGCTTCCGCAGTCTCCGTCTTGAGCTTGACATCCTTCGGAGCCTTGGTCAGCTTGGCTTCGAGCACCTTCAGCTTCGTCTCGTCGTATTTGGCACCGCCGCTCTTGGCCACAACCGGAGGAGCGGACTTCTCGACGGCCAGCGCGCCGGCAACCGGGGTGAGGAGAGCAAGGGCCGCCAGGGCCAGGGTCTGAATTCGCATGGGTTTCCCTCTAGGTCTGGCGCGCGGTCATCGCCCGCAGCGTCCAGAAGATTATTACGTGAGAAGTGCCGTGCCGGATTGCAGCCTGCGAAATCACTGCTGAAGACGAGGTGTAACTCACCGTCATTCGGTCGCCAGTCGTTCAAGTTCGCGGCGGTAGTCCCCAGGAGTGTCCATATCGGCGAGGACCCGAGCATCGCTGACTACGACGTGACGGACGGCCTCGGGGTGTCGGTGGAGTAGCGTGCGAAGGCTTTCCTCGGCGCTCAATCCCAGGATCTCTTCCCGCAGGCTCGCATGAAGCACCAGTGGATGACCTCGGCGTCCATCGTAGCTGGGCACGATGATTCGAACTCCGCTCGCGGAACCTTGGGAAGCAGCCTCCAGGAGCAGCTGAACCGTGGCGGGCTGGAGCGACGGCTGGTCCGCCAGTGTGATGACGAACCACGCGGTGCCAGGATCAGCGGCCAGGACGCCCGATTGAACTGAGGTGAGCATCCCCTCGGCGTAGCGGTCGTTGACCACGCAACGGACATCCTCAGCGGCGAGGTTAGCCAGAATCTCCGCCGCGCGATGCCCCAGAACCACGATCACTTCGGAGACGGGGGAGGCCTTCAGCGAGCGGACGACCGCCTGTATCACGCTTCCCGCCCCGTACGGCAAGAGCGGCTTCAGCGGCTCCTGGTCCGGGCTCAGCCCCGACGCTTCCGGCGGCAGGGAGCGCATCCGGCGCGATTCCCCCGCTGCCAGCACAATCGCGGTAGCTCTTTCGGCCCGCTCCATCGCCTCTCCCTTTGCGCCGCACCAGCACCAGTTCCGCAGCGATGCAGAGCGCGATCTCCTCGACCGTCAGCGCTCCAATGTCGAGTCCAATGGGCGCGTGGATGCGGGCCAATTCCTCGGCGGTTGCCAGGCCGTCCCGGATGAACTCCTCGTAGACGGTCAGGATTTTCCGCTTGCTACCGATCATACCGAGATAGGCGAGGGGAGCGTTCACCACTTCGCGCAGCACAACCGCATCGTGCCGGTGGCCCCGCGTCACGATGACGAAGTAGGTGTCCGGCGTCTTCGGCCAGTCGCGGACCGTCTGAACGATGTCGCCTACCAGCAGGTGGTTCGCGTCCGGAATCCGCTCCGCGTTGCAAAGCGAGGGGCGGTCGTCCACCACTGCCACCTCAAATCCGGCGCGGGCGGCGTAATGCGCCAGCGCGCCGCCAATATGGCCGGCACCGGCGATGAAACAGACTGGCTTTGGTACCCGTGGCTCAAGGTAAACGGTAGCATTCGGCTGCGTGAGGAAAACGCGTCGCGGCTCCTCGCGTCCATCGGCCAGGGCGGTCCGCGCGGCGGCTTCTACGGCGGCCTGCAACTCGGGATGGTGCAGATTGCCAACGGTCTCGTGCCCGTCGCGAACCAGCATCGCCCGACCCATGCCGCTCGAATCACCAGCGGCCACTAGCGCCAGCACACCGCGTCCTCGGCTCTCGTGCAGGGCGACGACACCCCGGTAGACCGCTTCTTGATCGGCATCTGGGCGGGGCTGGAGGAAGATGTGGGCGGTGCCGCCGCAGATGAGGCCATCGTCCCAACCGAAATCGTCGTCCAGGTGGAGCTCCATCAGTTCCGGTTCGCCGCCGCGCGTGAGGAGCAGTCCCCGCCTGCGAGCCTCCGCCTCCATGCAGCCACCGCCCAGCGTGCCTAGGATCTCGCCGGCGGGGAGGAAGACCGCACGGGCACCAATCTTCTGCGGAGTCGATCCGGCAGTATGGATCACGGAGCCCAGGGCGAATGGCCGGCCCTCATCAAAGAGGCGGACGATGTCTCGGTAGAGCGATTCCACGGGGGCCTACAGGTTCCAGAGGCGGCGCATGAACGCGCCCGCCAGCAACACCAGGAAGCCGAGGACGACGCCGACGGTGTACCACGTGTCGCGCTTCTCGTGGAAGGCGGGCACCGGCTTAATCAGCATCGCGCCGATGCCAAAGAGCGCGAGGGAAAGGATGATCTTGAGTCCCATCACCGGATGGTAGGCAGCAAACGCACTAACCGCATCAACTGCCTCACGCTTCTCGCGCACAGCAGGAATTGACACGACAACGTAGTTGTAGAAGCCGGTCAGGATCGCAAGCCCAAGTGCACTGTGGACAACGGTCTTGAGCACGGGCCGAACCCGGTCGTAGATGCCTTCGCCATCCGCCTGCCCCCGCAGCGCCGGCAGTAGGACGAAGCGCACGGCGACAATAGCGCCCAGCCCCACCAGCGCCGAGCCGACATGCAGCCAGCGCATCACCAAACTGATCCAAAAGTCGCCGTCCATTAGCCCCGTTCCAATTCCGCGAGCCGCCTGCGCAGCGCCTCGAGCTCAGTTTCCAGCCCTGTCGCCCGCGCCTCGGCTTGTTGGGCGCGTTGGGCCTCGGACTCCGCGCGCTTGGCCTCTACTTCTGCACGATGCGCTTCAGCTTGCGATCGTATCGTTTCCATCTTGGATCGCTGCGCGTGCTCCTGCGGCGTCAGCAACCATTCCCCTCGTGCGGGATCGAAGATGCGCAGCCAGTTGCCGTCCTGCACCAGGTCAAGCCCCAGGCGCTCACTGTGAAGACGGCCATCAATCACCTCCAGCGGGACATAGCTGCCGTCCACAAGGCGAAATCCCTGGAGGCGGGGGCGCAGGTAGTCGCCGGTGGGGTCGAACTGGAAGTACTCCGAAACCTTGAGGGTTTGCTCGTAGATCGGCCGCTTTTTCCAGACATCCTCGCGTCGGGTCTTCTTGGAGGTGAACTCAAACACGACGTCCGGTAGCCGCCCCCCAAGCTTCCACGCCATGTAGCAATCCCGCAACTCCATCGGCACCCCGAAGACCACGTAGGTGTCCGGGGAGATAGCTGCGCGCGGATTGCCCTGCTCCCAATAGAGGAAGTTGTTGCCGGCCACGTAGACCAGCGGATCGTTCCGAAAGTGCTGGCGCAGGGCCTCGATGAAATAGATCATCAACTGCTGGTGGAGGTCGCTCTCGGCCATGGGCTTCCCATCGCTGACGGGATAAACCACCTCCCGCGTCCTTTGCATCCGTTGCTTGGTCGCCCGTTGGCCCTCTTGCTTTAGAACATCAGTCATGGCAGGCACTCCGGAACTCCTGACCCATTCTATCGTTGACGAGGCCCACGATGCGGAGTCGACGTGCGTGCCGACCGGGCGCATGGGTCGGTCACATAGGGTGTGACCGCGTTCTGTAGGTAGTGGGGAATCAGAGTGCCCGCCTGTCGCAGTTTCGGACTCATCTCCGACTTCGTAATCGTCGTCACCCTCGACGGCAGTCGCCCCGGGCGTGGAAACCGTCTCCTTCGGGGGTCCAGCCGTATTCGGCTCGGGCGTGGGACTCCTTCCGTCAGGTGGCTGACGGTCGATGGGGTCGCTACCCCGGTGCGGGGACAGGCGTGACTGGACCCCCGCAACGCACGGGCACCTTCGCAGTGAGATTGCCGGGCGAGGGTGACGGAGTTTCCGAGAGCGGAACCTTGCTCCTTCTTACCAGGCCCTCTTTAACCACCTTCGGCCGTCGCACCCAGCCATTTCATTCGCTTGACGACACCGTTACGGGCTAGATACAATCGCCAAGGTCGGCCTGCACCTGCTGCGGGTCCGGATCGGTCTTGAACGTCCAACCCCGTGCGTTCGGACCATTGCTCGTAAGTGTGGTTTTGATTCTGATGCTGCGCGCAAACATCGCAACGTGCGTTCCGGAGTTGAGCAAGGGCTGGCCCTGCGTGAATACGCATGGCCGGGTCACGCTCGGGCGCGCGGCCAGCATCCTCAGATTGCTGGATGACAGCTTCTGCATACCACAGCCACCGGTTCTGCGTTTGTGAGCGAAAGCCCGCGTGGTGCTGTGTGCGCCAGGCGGGCTTTTTGCGTTTAGGGGGTTAATCAGGAGAGACGGCGGCCATGAACTCCGAAGTTCTCGTGCTCAATAGCGATTACGAACCGTTGAACGTCTGCAACCTGCGGCGCGCCATCGCGCTGGTCCACCTGGGCAAGGCCGAGGTGCTGCACCATCACGATCGCACCGTGCGGACCTGGAACGGCGAGATCCTGACCCCTTCCGTCCTGAAACTCCGGCATCAGGTGCGGCGACCCGTGCCCCAACTCAAGCTCTCGCGGCGCAGCGTCTTCGCGCGGGACGACTACCAGTGCCAGTACTGCGGTGTCGCGGGGCGGGACCTCACCATCGACCACGTGATCCCGAAGCGGCTGGGCGGGCCGGCCACCTGGGAGAACCTGGTGACCTGCTGCCGCCGGTGCAACTCCAAGACGGGGGACAAGCCCCTGCACCACACCAGCATGCGGCTGCGTAAGGAGCCGAAGCGACCGCGCTTCGTTCCTTACATCAGCCTGGTGAAGTGGGTGGCCGGCCAGAAGAACGAGGTGTGGCGCAGTTACCTGCCGGCCATGACCGGCTTCCACGAGCCGCCCCAGGCGTAGCGTGTTACAGGCAGTCTCACTGTGAGGCTGCCTGACCGCATGCTGCTTTCCTTCGTCCAGCGGACGTGGATGGTGGGTGCTGTCAACGGCGGAGGCGAGTCGTGATAGCCTTGCGTGGTCCTTCCCGCGCCATCGGAGCTGATTCGAGCGCGGCGACCGAACTCACGGACGGACCGCGGGCACCATTGAGCTGAACAGGGCAAAGCCACAGGATGAAGGTCGCAATCGTAGGTCTGGAGCAGGTTGGGAAGACGACGCTTTTCGGTGCGCTCACGCGCCAGCCGGTGAAGGTCGGCGCAGGCGGATTCGGCGAGGATAGCCGGCTGGCGACCGTCGAAGTGCCGGACCGGCGGATTGACGGCCTGGCCGAGATGTACCAACCGCGGAAAGTGACCCGCGCCGCCGTGGAATTCGTGGACGGCGGGGGTGGGGGAGGGCGCGGCAGCCGCTTCGGCGCGCAGTTCCTCCAGGAGATTCGCCAGTCCAATGCGCTGGTGGTGGTGGTCCGCGCCTTCAAGAACACGGCCGTGCCGGACCCCGAGGGCGGGATCGACCCGCTGCGGGACTTCCGCAACCTGGAAGCTGAGTTGATCCTCGCGGATCTCGACTTGGTGGAGAAGCGGCTGGAGCGCATCGAGAAGCAGGACCGGTCGAAGCCGAAGAGCGCGCAGGGTGGGATCGAGAAGGAACTGGTGATCCGCTGCCAGGAGCACCTGGAGAAGGAGCTTCCCCTCTCTTCGTTCACCTTTACCGCGCAGGAAGAGGAAGCGTCCCGCCATCTGGAGTTCGTCTCTCGGAAGCCGCTGGTGGTGGTCGCCAACATCGGTGAGGAGGACCTCGGGACGGCCACACCGGCGCTCGACGAATTGCGATCCTGGGCTTCGCGGGCCAGCACTCCGGTGATGGAGATGGCTGCAGCCGTGGAGTTGGAAGTCTCCCAGTTGGGTTCGGATGACGAAGCGACATTTCTGGCGGAGTATGGGATTGAGGAGAGCGGTCGAAGCCGGCTGATCCGGTCCGTCTACGACCTGCTGGGGCTGATGAGCTTCCTCACCGCCGGTGAGGACGAAGTGCGTGCGTGGACCATCACCCGTGGCGACAACGCCGTCACGGCGGCGGGCCGGATCCACTCCGACCTGGCGCGCGGCTTCATCCGGGCGGAGATAGTCCCCTACGAAGGGTTGATGGCGGCGGGCGGCGAGAAGGAAGCAAAGGCGAAGGGGCTCTACCGGCTGGAGCCGAAGACTTACGTGGTGCAGGACGGCGACATCCTGAACATTCGGTTTAGCGTCTAATAATGCGATGAACCTCCGGCTGCGAATCAAGGATCGATGGCGCGCTATCCTCCAGTCCCTGGGAGTCAACGTCTCCCTCTGTCGGAAGTGCGCCTACAACGATCCGCGATACTGTGTCCGCAGGCAGCGTCCACACGCCACGATTTGTGAGGACTTCCGGAAGCGCTGAGGACTTTCAGGTGCACGGGGCGGTAACGGGACGGAAATGGGAGCGGCGTGCGGAGCAGTCCGCCGATAATGGCGAAGGAGCGGGGTCCGCTGACGAAGGCCTCCGTCGCGCCGCCAGAGTGTTTCAGTCGTTCTTCAGTCGAGCCAGGTCAGTATTCGCGGGCCGATAATGCGAGATCCACTCTTCTATCTAGGCATCGCCGGTCTCGGCGCTGGGCTTGCGGCCTGGTTGTCGTACATCTTCACCCCCCGGGTGAGGGCGATTGCGCTCAAGAACGGCGCTGCTCCGGCACCGCGTGCACGTGACGTGCACCGGGAGCCGATTGCGCGCTGGGGCGGCCTCGCGATCTATGCGGCCTTCGTACTCTCCTTGGTGGTCGGCGCGCTCCTTGTCCAGTTCGTGTTCCAACGGCCGATCGCGGCGACCACGCTTCAGCAGGGGCTTGGGTTGATCCTCGCCGGCACCATCCTGAGCATCGTGGGTGCCGTTGACGACCGTTGGGAGCTTTCGGCCGGAAAGCAGATCTTAGCCCAACTGATTTGCGCCCTTATCGTGATGCGCTTTGGCGTGGTCATTCAGTTCATCTCCAATCCCTTCGGGCCGGAGATGCTGAACCTTGGCTGGTGGGCCTACCCGGTAACGGCGCTCTGGATCATCGGCGTGGCCAATGCCGTGAACTGGATCGACGGGATCGACGGCTTGGCAGCGGGGGTCAGTGCTATCGCCGCGCTGACGCTGGCGCTGCTAGCCGCCTGGAGCAAGCAGCCCGCGCTGACCATCCTGGCAGCGGCGCTTTTCGGGAGCCTGCTCGGGTTCCTCCGCTACAACTTCAACCCGGCGAAGATCTTTATGGGCGGTGGCGCGCCGTTCGTCGGCTTCACGCTGGCCAGCATCTCGGCGGTCGGCGCATTCAAGGCGCCCATGACCATCGCGGTGGCGGTCCCGATCCTCATCCTCGCGCTGCCGATCTTCGATACCGCGAGTGTGATTGTGAAGCGGTGGCGCGCCGGCCGGCCGATTTACCAGGCGGATCGCAGCCACCTCCACCACCGGCTGCTTGAATTGGGCTATACCCAGAAGCAGACCGTGCTGATCCTCTACGGCATCAGCTTCAGCCTCTGCATGGTGGCCTTCGGGGCCTTCGTGGCCCTAAGCGTTCGGGGTTAGTGATATCGGGGCGCGGTTGCGGCACGGGAAGGGGTTGAACCGCAGAGGACGCAGAGAAGCGGGCATAGTAGAAGTCAGCGGATCAGACGGAATCGCTTCCTTCGGAGGCTGCTCATCCCGGCAACCGCCCCGTTTTCCGATGGCTCTGCGCTTTCCGGGTCCTCCGCGGTGAAAGATTGGTTAGCCGCAATCTCGCTTCAAGTAGTGCGCTTGTAGTGTCAGACGTGCGTCAGGGGTTAGTCGTCCGTTCGCAGCGATGTGTGTGGGGATGGGATCTTCTGTGGTAACGATTGTATCGGTCCTGGGGACCCGTCCCGACGCGCTGAAGATGGCGCCCGTGATCCTGGAACTGGCACGCCACCCGGCCCAGGTGCGCCAGGTGGTGATCTCCACCGGACAGCATCGGGAGATGCTCCAGCAGGTTCTGGACGTGTTCGGCATTGTTCCGGACCACAGCCTGGACGTGATGCTCCCTGGCCAGACCCTGGCCCAGATCACGTCGCGGGTGCTTGAGCGCCTCGATCCGCTACTGGCGGAGATCCGGCCGGACATGCTGCTGGCGCAGGGCGATACTACAACCACCTTCGTCGCCAGCCTCGCGGCGTTCTACCGCCAGGTGCCGGTGGGTCATGTGGAGGCGGGGCTGCGGACGGATAACCGCTACGACCCGTTCCCCGAGGAGATCAACCGCCGTTTGACCGGCGACCTCGCCACGCTGCACTTCGCGCCAACCTCCCAGGCGGTGCGCAACCTGCGGGCGGAGGGGCTGGGGCCGGATGGCATCCACGAGGTGGGGAACACTGTCATCGACGCACTGCTTGAGGTTGCAGCGCGCCCATACCAGTTCGCCGACCCTGATCTGGAGCGCCTCACTTCGGGAGAACGGCGCGTGATACTGGTCACGGCTCACCGCCGTGAGAACCTGGGGGAGCCGCTTCGCCGCATCTGCTCCGGAATTCGGGAAACGGTGCGGGCTTTCCCGGATACGCAGGTGGTCTTTCAACTCCACAAGAACCCTGAGGTCCGGAACGCAGTTCGCGCCGAGTTGGGCAGCGAGCCGCGCGTGGCGCTGATTGAGCCGCAGGAGTATCAGCCCTGGGTGAAGCTGATGCAGCGAAGCAGCCTCATCCTGACCGATAGTGGCGGCATCCAGGAGGAGGCTCCTGCCCTCGGTAAGCCGGTCCTGGTCATGCGCGAGACCACGGAGCGCCCGGAGGGAGTCGAGGCAGGGACCGCCCGACTGATTGGCACCGACCCGCAGCGGATTTCGTCCGAAGCCGCCCGTTTGCTGACCGACGCCGCAGCCTATGAGCGGATGTCACGTGCCGTGAACCCATACGGCGATGGGCAAGCCGCCGCACGCATTCGCACGATCCTCTTCCAGCACTTCGGCCTCAGCTGATTTGCTCGGCCAGCCACAAGCATTCCCCGATCAGCGACCTTCCGCTTCCCAATCAGCGACCTCAATGCCGAGAACTTCCCCGTGAGCCAGGACCAACGACGAAGCTGGGGTGAGAATTGGCCCACGGCCGCCTTTGGGCTCATCGTGCGGCTGGCGCTTGTGCTCGGAACCGCTTACGTCCTTTATCGCGTCGGTTTCATCCTCGTCGTGGTGCTGATGAGCGTGATGCTCGCGCTAGCGATGGCTCCGCTGGTGGACGCGCTACAAGAGTCGCGGTCGATGATCCGCCTGAAGCCGGAGTACCGGCGCGTGGTGGCGACCACGGTCGTTTTTATTCTGGTGGGCCTGTCGCTGGTGTTGCTGGGCATCTACATCATCCGCCCCCTCGCGGAGCAGGTAATCGCCTTCTCGGAGAACTGGGTGGCCCACAAGAACACGCTCACCGGCCAGGTGCTGCAGGTTCAGAAGTTCTACCAGAGCCTGCCTGCGGACGTGCGCACCTTCGTGGAAGAGCAGGGGGTGAAGGACCTTGGCAAGCGCGCCTCCGAGCAACTCCAGCACCTGGGCCACAAGACGGTCGAGTCCGGCATGCTGATCGTGGAGATGATCCTGGTGCCTGTGCTCGCCTTCTCCTTCCTGACGGAGAGCCGGCCGCTCAAGCGGGAGTTCATCAGCCTGCTGCCGCCCACCCGCATCCGCGAGGGGCTCTTCATCCTGCGCCGCACCGGAGAGATCCTGCAGAGCTACGCGCTTGGGCAGTTGATCCTGGCCGTGATTGCCGGCGTGGTGGTCTGGGTGTTGATGGTTGCCATTGGCGTGCCGTATGCGGTGCCGCTCTCGCTGCTAGCGGCGGTGACACGGGTGATCCCGGTCATCGGTCCCATGCTGGGCGGCGTTCCGATTGTGCTGATCAGCGCCGTGGGTCCGAGAGGAATCAATGGCGCCATCTTCGTGCTGATCGCCTTCACGGTGATGCACCTGGTCGAGAGCAAGGTGGTGATGCCGCGGCTCATCGGCCACCGCATCCAGCTCCATCCGGCTATGGTGATCATCGTGCTGCTGATTGGCGCGCAATTCTTTGGGATGTGGGGAATGTTCCTGGCCGCTCCGGTGGCGGCCGTGGTCAAGGTGCTGCTTCAGCACTACCTGATCCGGCCCCGGCATGGACGCGGGAAGCTGTCGCTCAAGACGCCGAGGGATCCCCAGTTGCCGACAGCCCCCGTCACGGTGGAGGAGGAACGGAATCTTGAACGTCCAGCAATCGCTGGTCTTGGGCATCATTCAGGGGCTCACTGAGTTCCTCCCGATCAGCAGCACGGCGCATCTGATCCTTGTTCCCAAGCTTTTCTCCACCGGCCTTGAGCCGCGCGCGGAAATCCGCCACACCTACGAAACGATCATCCAGTCCGGCACCCTCCTCGCGGTGCTGGTCTACTTCTGGCGTGACTGGCTCAACATGGCGAAGGCGGCCGCCGGAATGGCAGTCCGCCGCAAGATCGAAACGCTCGACGAGCGGATGGTCGTCTACCTAGTGCTGGGATCGATCCCCGCCGGCATCCTCGGCCTGCTCTTTGAGTCGAAGGTGGAGGACCTCGCGCAACCGGAGAAGACTCCCATCGCTTACCTGGTGTTGGGCGGGGCGCTGGTCATCTTTGGGATCGTGATGTGGCTGGTGGAGGCTGGGAGCAAACGGACTCGCGACCTTGAGCACGTCCGGATGCCGGATGCCCTGCTCATCGGATTCGCCCAGGCGCTTGCGCTCATCCCGGGCGTGTCGCGGAGCGGCGCCACCATGACTGCGGGCCTGGCCATGGGGTTCACACGGGATGCCGCCGCCCGGTTCAGCTTCCTGCTGAGCACGCCGATCATGCTCGCGGCTACTGGTTACAAGCTGCTCAAAGTGTTCAAGGGACCTGGACTCATGACTTCCGACGAGATGTCCGGCATGCTCCTCGCCACGGTGGTCGCCGCCATCAGCGGCTACTTCGCAATCTGGGGACTGCTCAAGTGGCTACGGACACGGCCGCTGTGGGTCTTCTCAATCTACCGCATCGCAGTGGGCGCCTTCGTGATCGGGTTCTACTTCTACCAGCAACGATAATCACAGGGCGAGCCCCGCGTTACATGGCCCTTCGTCAGCAAGCGACACTGGTATGATTTCCAAGGAGGGCAATGCAAGTGAGTCTGACGATAGAGCTCGACCCATTCGAGGTTTCCCGACTTGAGGCAGCTGCGCGCCGAGGTGGCATGGGACCTGCAGAGTTTGCGAGGAAAGTCCTAGCGGAGCATTTGCCCCCGCTTCCGCTTACTGACATAAACGACGAGGCGACTCTGGCGCTTCTGCGTGAATGGGAATGCGAGGACTCGGCGCGTACGCCCGAAGCCGCCCAGCGCGACCTCGAACTCTGGAAGCAATTCGAGACGAACGTCAACGAAACGCGCCGCAGCCTGGAAATGAGGCATCTTTAGTGCGCAGGCTCATCGTGCTGGATACTTTCCCCCTCAGCAGTGCGGCAAAGCCGATGAGTCCCGCAGGAGCCCAGCCAACTGTGCTCGACGAGTGCCGGGCCTGGATTAGTGATTGCATCGCAGCAGGCAATCAGGTGGTTGTGCCAGCGATCTGCTACTACGAGGTATTGCGGGAGTTGGAGCGCCTGCGTGCGAACGTCCAGATCTCTCGACTCCGTGCATTCTGCCGCGCGCATCCAGGCCGGTACCTGCCATTGGAAGACCGACACCTGGAAACGGCAGCAAGGCTCTGGGCGGACACAAGGAATGCTGGACTTCCTACCGCTAGCCTTGATGCCCTGGACGGTGACGTTATCCTGGCGGCCCAGGTGATGACTCTAATCTCGCTGGGACATGATCCCATCGTGGCCACGACCAACGTCGCACACATCTCCCGGTTCGTTCCAGCGAAGCATTGGAACAGCATCGCCCCTTGACTCCGTTCGATTGGAAAGAAATCGGATGCTCCGCCATTCGGTGATGCTTTCTCGGAGTCTGAACAGCCACTGTCACTTTCATCCGAAGGTCTGAACCTGGGCATAAAGAGCAGTGACCAGCGGCGTGCCTACCTAGCCTGGGTACTTCTCTGTCTCGTATGGGGCACTGGCTACCTTGCCATCCGTGTTGGCGTGCAGACCGCTCCACCGCTACTGTTCTCCGGGCTGCGCATCCTGGCGGCGGGGGTCGTGCTCCTCGCGGTGGTGCTGGCGCTGGGGCAGCGGTGGCCGTCGCGGCGGGACTGGCTAAGGATGGCGGTTCCGGGCGTCGCGCTGGAAGGCGTGGCGAACGGGGTGGCCGGCTGGGCCGCGCTCCAACTCCCGAGCGGCGTCCTGGCGCTGATGATGGCGATGGTGCCGCTCTGGATCGTCGGGCTGAGCGCTCTCTCGGCGGAGAGGGAAGCCTTGACCCGAATCAAGGCCCTCGGGCTGGGGGTTAGCCTTGCGGGCCTGCTGCTGCTCCTCTCGCCCAGCCTGATGACCGTCCAAATCGGTGGCCTTGCGATCTGGCCGATCCTCGCGATGCAGGGGGTCTGCCTCTCGTGGGCGGCGGGAACGCTCTTCGCGCGGAAGCGACCCGCCGCTGTGACGGCTCCCATGGCTGCGGCGGGACAGATGGTCGCAGCGGGAGGAGCGCTGACCCTGGCGGGAACGGTAACGGGTGAATGGAGCCGCTTTCACCCGGATGCGCAGGCGTGGAGTGCGATGGCGTATCTGATGGTGTTCGGCTCGCTCATTGGCTATGGGTGCTTTGTCTACGCGCTGCCCCGGCTGCCGGTCGCGACCTTCTCCCTCTATGTCTACGTCAATCCCGTTGTGGCGCTCTTCCTCGGCTGGCTCATCCTCGGGGAGCGCCTCGGCATTCCGGAGCTAGCAGGTGCGGGCCTCGTGCTCGCTGGTGTTGCGCTCGCCCAGCGCGGTGAAGCGAAGAGCTCTCCCGCCGCTTCGCACAACTGCAATCGTCCGTAGGACACGAAGCGCTCTTCCAACCCTCAATTCACAGTCCCACGAGCGTAAACTGGTTCAGTCCCGCTTGGCTAGGAGTAGGATCGGACGAGATACGGGACCCTTTAGTCTCGAAGGTCACCCACCCCCGGATGCCGTGCGATAGACTGAGATGAGTTCAGTTGGGCGCGGTGGTCGGCGTGGTGGGAGGCGATATGGCGGCAGGCGAGCAGCACCATCTTGAGTTTGGCGGAAGTCCGGTCACCACGGAGTTTCCGGGCAGGCTGCGATACCAGGCGGTGGATCGCATTCCGATCCTGGAGCTCTCCTACACCTTCGACGAGGAAGCCGCCCGCGCCATCCGGTATGAGCTCGTCTCATCCGTGGGTCCGGAGCGGCCGTTCTACCATCGGCACCGCTTCGTGGTGCTGGACGTGCGCATGGTGAGTTCCTGGAAACAGGACGCGGCCCCCTTCGTCACCGCCCTTCGCGACCGCCTCCTCTCGATCCACGGTGACCTGTACGTGGTTGCCAACACGGACACACCGCTCCAGGCTGGAGTCACGCGGTACGGCAGCATCGAAGCCGCCGTGGATGCCGCGAAGACCGCCCGCCGGGAGCGCCGTGCTTCGTTGATCGGCAGAGCGTAGCTCGGAGCGGTCAGTAGCGAACGCCTAGCTCTGGCGTCTGAATCCGGACGCCCTTCCCGTGTCGGGAGCGCATCGCGGCGTCCAGGATGCCGGTGGTAAGGAGAGTCCGCTCCACGGGGTAGGGCGGCTTTCCGGTCAGTATCATCTCCTCGATCGCCTGGCAGAGGCGGGCGAAGTGGATGAACGGCTTGCCGTCCTGGAGCCAGAAAAGGGTGGAGACCGGCTCCGCGCGGCCCTCGACCCGACCGGAGAACAGGAACTCGTCCGCGACGCCGGGGAGCATCAGAACCGTCCCCTTGAACCCGCCCCGGTACTCCACCAGAAAGCACTCCGGCTCGCTGGTGCGTTCTCGGACGGTTTTCAAGGACGATCCCCGTACTTCCGCTCGTTCCGAGCGAGAGAGGGCTGCCTGAGCCAGCGGCCAACTCCAGCGGCCCGCCTCACCTGCGGCCCACACATCGGCGCCGGAGAGGCATTGGACGCTCTTCATGCCGGCCTCGCCGCCCTTGCGCCGTTCCGCCAGGCACTGGAGCGCCTCCAGCGCGTGGAAGCCGTAGGCCTCCGTCGGGCCGTAGCCTACCGCCAGTGCTTCCGTCAAGGGTGATCCAACAGGCAGATCCGGGGCAGGCTTGAGCCAGGTTAACGGCAGCGAGGAGCCCGCCAGGAAGGGCACCTTCAACTCGCGAGCGGTATCGTACATCCACTTCGCGTCGGCCCAGACGGGGGAGAGGTGCTTGTCGTTGAAGACCGGGACGGCCCGCCCGGAGCGACGGAAGACGGCGGCGGTCTCCTCGAAGAAGCGGCGGCGCGGATAGAGGTGCTGGCCCAGCTCGTTGTAGGGATAGCGGCCGTGCTCCCCGATCAGAAGCACGCCATCGACAGCCAGCTCCTTGCCCCCCAGGCAGAGGGCACCGTCGATAGTGGGATGGAGAGCCACCGCGTGCTTCGCGGCCATTTCCTTACCCATGTCGTCGGTCGGGGTCTGGTCGAGGTAGAGCGAGGCGACCTTCACCCGAGGCGTGAAGGTTACCTCCGGCGTGCGGCAGCCCTCCAGGAACTTGGAGACGATGACATCCGCGTGAGAATTCTCGCGGTACTCCGTGACGATAGCGGCGAGCTTCAATTGCTTTTGGTCCGCAGCATGAAGGGAATGGCTGCGTTCAAGAGCAGCCACCCCCAGTGTTCCGCCAAGGAGGGTGCGCCGAGATACATGCACGCAAGCCGCCTCTCTAGCGCACCCGGATGACGCTGGTGCCGAAGAGCTTGTCGTGCCAGGTCTCCTGGTTGTCGTCCCAAAGCATCCAGAGGTAACCGAGCGCGCAGAGGATTCCCGAGATGAACTTGCCGATGCCTTCGCGAAAAACCGAGCGAAAGAAGCTGGGGTTGCCTCCGTCCGGACCAGTCACTTTCAACCCCATCGCCATCTTGCCTAGTGTAGCGCCAGTGGTGGACATCATTCCACCGAAATAGCCAGCCTGGATGACAATCCCGGCTCCCTGGGCCATAAAGCCGATGCTTGGGTCTTCCCCTCGCCCCGAGGTAGCGGCTACTAGGCCCAGTACGATGCCTACTCCAAAACTCAGACCGCCGACAAGAATGCCATCGATGAAAGTAGCCACGAAGCGTCGGAAGAACGCCTCGCCATTGCTCATGTCGAAGTAGCCGCCGCCGGCGCCGGCGG
>JANPLG010000126.1:0-3448 GCA_031426395.1 Actinomycetes bacterium | reverse complement strand
CCTGGCCGCGCTGCTGGCGGCGCGGTTGGCCCGAGAGCGCGGCCTTCGGGTCGATGTCTTCTTGGACGGGGGCCTCTGGATGCTCTTCGGGGGCATCGCTGGGGCGCGACTGCTCTTCGTGCTGCTCAACTGGCGCGAGTTTCTCGCTAACCCCGGCCAGATCGGCGCGATCTGGGAAGGCGGGATGTCGTTCCACGGGGGTGCCGTGGGCGGCATCCTGGCGGGAATGATCTTCGTCCGCAGGCAGGGCCTGGCGGTGCTGCCGCTGGCGGATGCGGCAGCACCCGCAATCCCCATCGGCTACGCGCTGGGCCGCGTCGGCTGCCTGCTGAACGGTTGCTGCTACGGAGTCTCCACCGATTCAACCTGGGGACTGCCCGGAATCTGGTGCCACGGCGGCGACCCATCACTCCACTACCATCCGGCCCAGGTGTACGCCTCGGTGATCAGCCTGCTCCTGTGCGGAGCGCTAAGCTGGGCCTACCGTCGTCCCCATCGGGTCGGGCAGATCATGGCGCTATACATCGCGGGCTACTCCGTTTACCGGTTCCTGATCGAGTCGCTGCGCAAGGGCGTGACCGCCGAAGTGTGGGTGTTCGGTCTGACAGGAGCACAGGTTGGCAGCATGGTTGCCGTGGTGGTCGCCGGAGCGCTGTGGCTCTACCTCGCCCGACACGCACCCGCCGCGCCGGAACCTACGGCCAGCGAACCCGTCCCCGGCGAGCCGCAGCCCATTGGATAGGCGGCTAACCCTGTGTCGCGGGGCGGTCGATGTGCTTCAGCTCTTCGGGCAGCTTGCGCACCGCATCGCCGTCCATGGTCTGCGTGTCCTGATGCTGCGGCGAGTGCGCCCCCTCGATCACCGCGCTGTCCGGCGCATTCGGGACAGGGGACTCTTCAGCGGGGCGGTTGGGTGACGGCTCTCGTACAGACATCGGTTCTCCCTAGGTAATGCGCGACTCCAATGCGGACCGCGACCGGTTGTACCAACCTGGGACAGGGACGCAAACCGAAGCGGCCGCGTGGATCGCTTCTCTCCAGGGTAGAAGCCGCAAGGAGCGTGGAGCGCCCGCGTCAGTTCGATGCGCAGGGAGCGCCCCGCCCATGGGAGACGGCATGCGCATTGATAACCGACTTTTCGCCTGGATCCTGGGACTGGGACTATGCACAACTGCTACCGCTGCGGTTGCGCAGCAGCCCACGTATCGGGACTACATCATCCACGTTCGGCCCAAGCCTCGGACCGCACCGCCGACAACGCCTCGGCCCACCACGGAAGACACTTTGATGACCCAGCGCTACTGGCATCCTGGCAATGGCTTGGGCACGGTCTGGATCTGGCCCTACGCCTTCTCGTCCCTGCCGATTCATCTCGACTTCGACGCGGATGGCATCCCCAACGTGGACGATGCTGACCGGGACGGCGACGGTATCCCCAACCACCTCGACCGCTCCCCGAATGACTGGGGCCGCTGGTGAGTCCGGTCGCAAGGACGTGTTGCTATGCGACCTGAGCTAAGCTCATGAGACGCTGCCAACCCAGCCGAGAGAGATGAGCCCCATTCGTCTCCTCTGTGTCCATTTCTGTGACCTCTGTGTCCATCTGTGTCGAGATCTAAAATGGACGAGGTCCCCTCCCCCACTCCCACCCTGCGCGTACGCCTGACGGGAGGAGCCGAGGCGGCGCTCAAAGGGGGCCATCCCTGGATCTATGCGGAAGGGATCCAGGATCTCAACCGGCCGGGAGAGGTTGGCGAGTTGGCGGCGGTCTACAACCCGCGCAACCGCTTCGAGGGGATGGGGCTCTTCGACCCGCACTCCCCCATCCGGGTGCGTATGCTCTATCAGGGCAAGGCCCGTCCGCTGAATGAGGCGTGGTGGGCATCCCACCTGGAAGCAGCGCTCTCCCGCCGCGCGGGGCTGTTCGACGCGGACACCACCGGATACCGCTGCATCAACGGCGAGAGCGATGGCTGGCCCGGCCTGGTCCTGGACCGTTATGACAGCACGCTGGTAGTCAAGCTGTACACGGCGGCGTGGCTGCCTCGCTGGCCGGAGATCGCCGACCTCTTCGAGCAGCGGTTTCAGCCGGAGCGCATAGTTCTGCGCCTGAGTCGTAACCTTCAGTCGGGTGCGCCGGTTACGGCCGAGTCATCACGCGACCCCATTTCAGGAGTCCTGCTGGAGGACGGAGCGCTGGTGCGAGGCGCGCCTCTGGACAAGGCAGGCCGAGTGGTCTTTCAGGAGCACGGTCTCCGCTTCGAGGCGGAGGTGCAGCGCGGTCAGAAGACCGGATTCTTCCTCGACCAACGTGAGAACCGGGCGCAGGTCGGGAGCCTCTCCCACGGGCGCGAGGTGCTCAACACCTTCAGCTACTCCGGCGGCTTCTCCCTACACGCCGCCCGGGGTGGCGCGAAGGCGGTCACAGACGTGGACCAGAGCGCCCACGCCCTGGCCAGCGCGGCACGAAATTTCGCGCTCAACCGGTGGAACACGACGGTGCGCGCGTGCCGCCATGAGGCGGTTCAGGCAGATGTCTTCGCGTGGCTCCGGGAGAGCCCGCCCCGGGACTGGGATCTCGTGATTCTTGATCCGCCCTCCTTCGCGCGAAAGGAGGCCCAGCGCGGCGACGCACTCAAGGCCTACCGTAACCTGGTGCGCGGCGGCATCGAGCGGCTCCGAAGAGGCGGCACTCTAGTAGCGGCATCCTGCTCCGCGCACGTCCCGTCCACCGAGTTCTTCACGCTGGTGCGGCAGACCGCCAAGCAGTCACGCCGGCTCTTCCGGGAACTCGCCACGACCCGCCATCCGTCGGATCACCCATCCACGTTCCCAGAAGCAGACTACCTCAAGTGCATCTACTTGCGGCTCAGCTAACCGTAGCAGCAGCTACGCGGCTCGTTCATACTTGCTCTCGTCCCGCACGGCACACCACCGTGCGTGGTAGCGGTACTGCTTCCGGCCCTTCGCGTCCCGGCCGGTAGCCTGGAGGTGGCCGTTACCCGTGGGGCAGATCCAGACATCCGTGTAGGCGGGTGGGATCGCCAGCTTGCGAATGCGCTCCAGGGTCCGCTCATCGGTCACCTCCGACCCGTCCGATGCCACGTACCGGAAACCCGCTTTGCCATCGTCCAGCCGACGAATGCCGGGGCGGGTATCGATGACGTACCGGAGCCCTGCCGCACGCGCGGTCTCTCGGCCATCCGGCTGGACGGAGCCCCCTTCTACTACCGTCAGGCTGTTCATTCCCACGCTCCACGCCAACAAGTGGGATGTGGCTGGCGCTGAAGGTGATTGGGTGGCGCGGTGGAACGGCAAACGCCGGGAGTCAAGAACGGCTCGCACGGTCCATCCGCCGACCGGTGCATCGGAGTAGTCTCTACTCACTTCATTTGCGCGCAAAGCGCGCAGGATTCGGCTCAAGCAGGCTGGAGGCCAGCCAGCTCCG
>JANPLG010000125.1:0-11724 GCA_031426395.1 Actinomycetes bacterium | reverse complement strand
TGAAGTACTCGTCGAGCTTCTGCTGGTCCTTCACGCCGAGCTGCTTCTGCAAGTTCTTGGCGTCATCCATCACGAAGTCGAGAATGCTCAGGCGGTAGCGGTCCCGCTTGGCGCGCGCTTCCACCGTCTCCGTGCTGTCCGCCGTGGCGAAGAGGCGGTCGAACACCATGCGGGGGTCGACTTCCTTCGCCACCGGGGTGTTCTCGGAGCGCCAGGAGATGCTGCTGGAATAGGCGCAGCTGTAACCGGAGTCGCAGTTGCCGGCCTGCGCGCCACGGTCGAGGCCGAGCTCAAGGGAGGCGAAGCGCGTAGCCTTGCCGATCTCTCCGGCGGCGTACTGGTCCACGGAGATGCCGACCTTGATATCCGCGCCGGCGGTCTTGCGCGGCTGGCAGCCGGTCAAGAACGCGGAGGCGGAGCGGGCGTGGTCGCCGGGTCCGTCACCGTTCGGGCGGGCCTTGTCCTGGGTGAGGCCGGAGAGCACCGTGAGGTACTGTTTCTGTGCAGCGAGCGGCTGAAGGATCTTAGGCAGGTCGCCCAGTGGGCCTTCACCGCCGGCGGGGGTCCAATCCGGCATGTGGGCGCCGTTGGGGATGAAGAAGAAGCCGAGGCGGGTCGGAATCCTCTTCGCGGCGGGCGTTGCGGCCAGCACGGAGGAAGGCAGCATGGCGTCCAGGACCGGAAGCGCCATGAGCGTGCCGACACCTCGCAGGAACGTTCTTCGGGGCAGTGTGTTGCTCACCGGGATCTCCTCCATCAACAGACTGGTAACTGGCAAAAACTAGAAACTGGCGAAATCTGGGCGCTTACTTGGAAGCCTCGCCACGGCGGTACCGGAACGGGTCGCTGGTGACGATCTCCGAGACCAGCGCGGAGAACCGGTATTGCCTCTTCTCAACCGTCTGCGCCATCGCGCTGACGGAGCACCGGTCATAGTACTCAAGGCCACGCCCCAGGGCGAAGGTGAGCATCTGGCCGGTCAAATTCTTCACGAACTGGTCCTTCTGCGTCTTGAGGACCGTCTTCAACTCACCCGGACCGGAGAAGGAACCCACCCCGGAGATAGTACCGGTTGCGTCCACCTTCGTCTTACCCGCCGGGTCCTCGAAATCACGCCATCGGCCGATGGCGTCGAAGTTCTCCAGGCCGAAACCGATGGCGTCCATCCGGGTATGGCAGGAGGCGCAGAGCGGGTCGGTGCGGTGCTGCTCCATTTGTTGCCGCAGAGTGCCCGTAAGTTTCTCCTTCTGTGCTTCCAGAGTGGGCACATTGGGAGGCGCGGGCGGCGGCGGCGTGCCGAGAACCTGCTCCAGCACCCACTTGCCGCGCTTCACCGGAGAAGTCCGCGTGGGGTTTGAAGTGAGCGTGAGGATGCTCGCGTGGGTCAGGAGACCGCCCCGGCGGGCATCGGTGAGGGTCACGCGGCGGAACTCGTTTCCGGTCACGTTGGGAATGCCGTAGAACTTGGCAAGCCGCTCATTGAGGAAGGTGTACTTCGCGTCGAGGAGCTCCAGGACACTGCGGTCCTCCCGCATGACCGTCTCCAGGAAGAGCTCGGTCTCCTGCCGCATCGACTGCCGCAGGTCGTCGTTCCAGTCCGGGAACATCTTCGGGTCGGGGGCGACTGCCTGCAGCATCCTTAGTGTCAGCCACTGCGCGCCGAAGTTCTCCACCAGCGCCTTGGCGCGGGGGTCGC
The DNA here is from genome assembly GCA_031426395.1 of Actinomycetes bacterium. Classification (GTDB taxonomy): domain Bacteria; phylum Armatimonadota; class SYMT01; order SYMT01; family SYMT01; genus JANPLG01. The sequence goes on along the minus strand of JANPLG010000125.1, from coordinate 10,028 downwards.
GGAGCATCCGGCTCACCTGCTGCTCCAGCACCACCGGCTTCTGCAGCTTGCCTTGGTCCGCAAGGCCCAGCAGCGTGTCATCCGGGGTGCTGCTCCAGAGGAAATAGGAGAGGCGCGAGGCGAGCTCGTAGCCGTTGAGCGGGCGCATCTTGGCGGCGGTGGCGACCGAGGCGTTGCCGTCCAACTCCACGCGGAAGAGGAAGTGCGGCGAGCAGAGGGCCGACTGGACCGCAAGCTGGATGCCGCGCTCGAAGCTCTCGCCTTCCTTCTGGGCAAGGTCCACGTAGCGGATGTAGCGCTCGACTTCCTCCACCTTGACGGGGCGGCGGAAGGCGCGCTTCAGGAACGGGGTGAGCACTTTGCGGGCGGCTTCGTGGCGATCAGCCGGGAGCGCGGCGGCCCCGAACAGGCGCCGGTGCCCCTCCGGCAGGGCATTGCCCGGCTTCTGATCGAGCGGGCCCGCCACCTCCATCCAGCCGATGTAGAGGTTGCGGTCGCGTTTCTTCGGGTCCGGGTTCTCCGGCTCGTAGTGGTCGTTGGTGAAGGCGACGGACCACTTGTGCTTGCCGGCGGGAACGATGGCCCGGATCTCGTAGATCTCCGGCTTGCCCTGGACCGCAGGAACATCAACCAGCTTGAGCTGCTGTCCATTCAGGCGGAACGACATCTTAGCTGGCTCGCTGCCGGACTGGTTGGCGAACGCGCGGACCCGGAAGTAGTACTCGCCCTCTGCGGGGAAGGTGTGCTCAAGGACCACGTCGTTGCCGCTGGTCCCGAGCGCGCGTCCGAACGGGTGGGGGCCATTATTGCCGCTCACCTGCGTCTTGGAGCCGAGTTCCGTGCGCGTCACGACTGGGTCCGGCGTCCAGATGGCCTTGGCTGTGATCTTCTCCGCGGCGGAGAGGTAGCGCTCCATCAGCAGCGGCGAGATGGTCAGCACGTCACCGATGTTGTCGAAGCCGTAGCCGACGTCGTCCGAGGGGAAATCGTCTGCGGGCTTGAAGTCGACGGCCAGCAGGTCGCGGACGGTGTTGTTGTATTCGGACCTGTTCAGGCGGCGGAGGGTCACGCGGCCCGGATCACGGAGGTCGCAGTCCAGCTTGGCGAACTTGCTCTGGACCCAGCCGTTGACGCGGTCCCGCTCCGGCTGCGTGGGCTGCGGCATCCCCTTGGGCGGCATGTGGTGGCTGTGCATGCTCTGTGCCACCCGCTCCCAGAGGTCGCGGTTCTTGAGGACCGAAGCCTCGTCCTTGAAGGCGCGGAGGTCGACGTTGCCGGTGGGATTGGGACCACCATGGCAGGTCATGCACTGCTTGGTGATGACGGGGAGGACGTCTCTCTTGAAGTCGATAGCCACCGGCGCGGCCGCAGTGCGGACGCCCTTCATGGCGACCGGCGCCTTCTTGCCCTGCGCGGCGGATACGAGCACCGCCGGAGCGGCGACCAGTCCGAAAGCCGTGATGGCGTGAGAAAACCGCATCCAATACCTCAAAAAACGTGCGTCAGATACGACGCTGCGCGGCGGGACAGACGCGAACTGCAGAGATGCGATGACCGTCCGCAATCGTAAGGCCCTCCGCCACCTACTCTATCGGGCTATTAGGCGATTAGAACGTCCGGCAAGTGGTGGAGTATTTGCAGAGTTCATCCGCATCTCCCAGACATCGAGCAAGGTCGGCTTCACCCGAATCCCGGCCAGCTCCCAACGGAATCAGCCCAATCTCAGAGCTCATTCACGATATCGGCACGTGAGGCGCTGATCAACGGCGACTTTCCGATTCCAGGGATCGGCAGCACGGATCGAATCTTCCTTGACGAAAGGGTGTCCTCATCGGCGGGAAGGACTATCCCCGCCGCCAGGAGCATGTTGAAGAGCGTTAACCTCCTGTTAGCAGTGCGTTAAGGTTCCGTTCGCCTGGGCTGTAGACAGGGGCGATAGGGTTGGGTCAGACGGGCGTCCGCTACGTCCCGCAGGCTCCCGCTCTACTGTGCGCATTCTCATCCCCATCTCTGGAGGCGCTTCCCCAATGTCTTCCCTACGCCGACTTTTCCGCACACCAGGCGGTCGACCGCTCCGCCCCGGCTTTACCCTCATCGAGTTGCTGGTGGTGATCGCCATCATCGCTATCCTGGCAGCTATCCTCTTTCCTGTCTTTGCACAGGCTCGTGCCAAGGCGCGCTCCATCTCCTGCCTCTCAAACGTGAAGCAGGTCGGCACCGCATTCCACCTCTATGTTCAGGACTACGACGAGACCACGCCCGCCATGTGGGGCGGTCAAGGCGCCTGCGCTCCCACCAACGGCTGGGCGGGTTGCTCCTGGGAGTGGTGGTTCGGCCTGATGCCCTACATGAAGAGCGCGGACATGCTGCTCTGCCCGGACCGAGTGGAGGGTGGGCCCGGCAACTACAATGCCTTCGGGCAGTCGATGGGCATCAAGCGGTACTCCGGGTATGGCTACAACTGGGGCCCCATCGGCTGGCGCGGCGGCGGTCTAATGGGGCCGCAGCTCCGCAACGCGAGCAACCGTTCCTACATTGAGGGCAAGTCGCTGGCCGCTATCGAGTTCCCCGCCGGAACCTTCTCTTTCGGCGATACCTGGGACACGCCCCGCATGACCATCGGCATCAGCTTCGCCGGTGACACCTGGCGCGGAATGAGGAACGGCGACCTGCGCCACTCCAGCGGAATGTTGAACTACGCCTTTGTGGATGGACATGCCAAGGCGGTGAAGATGCAGGCCGGCTTCATGACGGGCGCCTTCGGTGGGCGGTTCATTATGCCGCGCGACCCGGCCCTCGCCTCCACGGCCTACTGCGCCAACCCGAACGAGATGATTGTCTCCAATCCGTCATCCAGTGATGGGACCAACATCCCGTCCCCCATCCGGTGCGGCGACATCGCGGCCTGGATTAACTCCAATTACGCTCCGTGCGCTCCTGGTGCTGCCGGCGGCAACTGCAAGTTCACGGACTAGCCATTTCGGATTTCGGGTTGCAGGCGAAGACGGATACTGTTTGGCGTTATGTCGCCCTCCATCACAGCCGCTACAAGCGAGTTGCTCGCCTGTGGCCCGGAGTCTGGAAATCCGAACGTAGATGACCGCTGGTCCACCAGCATCAAGGATTCCATCATGTCCCCATTCCGCTTCCGTATCGCTGCTGCGGCCCTGTTGGCTGCCTCCCTCGGTGTCGCGCTGACCGGCTGCCAGAGCGCAGACGAGACGTCGACCGGCTCCACGCCCTCCGCCACCGGCGGCACCTCAGCCGGCACCTCAGCCACCGGTGGTCTTTCCACCCCGGCGGAAGCGCCGTCCACCACCTCCGCCGGCACCCCTGCGACCGCTCCTACCGCTCCCATCCCAGAGGCGGATATGCGGAAGATGAAGTCCGGAGAGTAGGCTTCTGCGGCTGTGCCTCGGGCAGCGACGCGAGCGGCGAAACGGACTCACTTCGTGTGTCAAAGGTCTTTCCGCAATCGCAGGCATGGCCAATGCGGAAGGACCTGCGCCCGCCTGTAGGGCCTGTAGGGCCACCTTCGGCACGGGTGCCTGTCATCTCTTGGGGAGCTTGGTAACGAGGGTTAGCTATCTGTTAGGGGTGCGTTAAGAGCCCGTTCGCCTGAACTACAGACAAGGACGATAGGGTTGGGTCGGTCGAGCGTTCATTTCGTCCCGCACGCCCCCTCGCTCAATGGGCGAGCACTCTCCTTTGCCCCTGGAGGCCCTACTCCGATGTCTTCCCTTCGCCGAATGCTCCGCCGACAAGGCGGACAGAAACTCCGCTCCGGCTTCACCCTGATCGAACTGCTGGTGGTGATCGCCATCATTGCTATTCTGGCAGCCATCCTTTTCCCCGTCTTTGCGCAGGCCCGCGCGGCGGCACGGCGAGCGTCCTGCCTGTCCAATCTGAAGCAGCTGGGCACCGCGACGATGATGTATGTGCAGGACTACGACGAGACGTACCCCATCGTCTACAACGGGGGCGGCTCCTGCAGCCACGCCGAGTGGCCGCTGCTCTTCCCCTACATCAAGAACATGAACGTGTTCTCGTGCCCGGATGGCGGACAGACGGGGGGCAACTCTCCCGGCTGCCTTTCCACCATTTCCGGAATCCCGGTGATGCCGGCGAACTTCCGCACCCATTACGGATACAACTGGGGTCCGTTGATCTATGCAGGCGGCGGCTTGCATGGGCCGGTCCAGACAGCTTCCAACGGAGTGAGCTTCCAGTCGGGCGTCTCCGCCGCAGCGATCTCGGCCCCCGCCGACACGTTTGTGTACGCCGACAGCTACGATACCTACCGGCCCACAATGGGACTTGACTGGCTCCTGGACTCCTATAATGGGGGTCAGTCCCAGAGCGGGATGCGACATGGCGGAAAGTTCAACGTCGCCTTTGCGGATGGACACGCGAAGCTGGTCCAGTTCCGGGGCGGCACCATCGGAACGCGGCGCTACGGCGTACCGCGTAGCCAGCAGCACTGGGCCGGCTACTGCGCGGACGCCAACGCCACGGTCAACCTCGCATCCTACGGCCTCGGAAATGTGCGCTGTGGCGATATCGCTGGCCTGGTGAACGGGGCCGTTACCTACTGGCCGGAATAGGCTTCAGTTGCGGCTGGTTCGAGAGCCGGAGGCATCTCCGGCTCTCCCCCTCCTTGTCCCCCTTTTGACTTCCCTCTGTCCGCCCTCCTCAGGCCTAAACCTCCATGAAGCCACGCACTCTCGCCCTTTCGGCTGCCCTCCTGGCACTCGCCAGTGTAGGGTCGATTGCCCTTACCGGCTGCAACAATCCTGAGACACCCACCGCCTCTCCCAACGAACGGCCCGCTGGCCAGGCGGGAACTCCGCCACCCAGCGGAACAGGTGGGGCATCCCTCGCCAACCCGGTACCGCCTTCCGGTAGTGAAGGCAAGTGACATCACGGATCGTTCGGCCCTGATCGCTCGGCCCTGATCGCTCGGCCCTGATCGTTCGGCCCTGGCGGACCTTGCCGGGGCCTTTGCTCGACAAACTAACTCCCAGTGTTGAAAGGCAGTCCATGCGCGGCTGGCATCTCCCGCTCCTTCCGTTAGCCGCCGTTGGCCTGGTGATCCTCGCGGCCATCGCGCCCGCCACGGACGCCTCGTCTGATCGCCCCTATCTCCTCGCTCCAGCCACGGACGAGTACGCGCGCCACGATCCCAAGGGAACCACCATCATCCCGAATGGGCGGTTCCTGCGCCCGCTGGGCGCCTCGGTCCCGGTAGCGAAGTGGCCGCAAGCGGTGGTCCTCACGCCGGACGGCACCCAGGTCTTCGTGGCAAGCGATGGCGCGGCGCAGATCATCTCCCGCTGGCGGGACTCCGCTCCGGAAGTGTTGCCAGTAGGGCTTCCCACCCCGACTGGCGGCCGCAAGCCGCCTACCAGCGGCGGGGTGGCCGTCAGCGCAGACGGGAAACGGCTCTACTGGGGCGCTGGCGACCTGGGGTCCGTCTACGTCTTCGACCTGCCTGCCCGGAAGCTGGTCGGCGAGATCCCGTTGAACGGGGAGGTGGGCGGCCGGAAGTGGGAAGACAGCTTCGTGATGGACGTGGCGCTGAGCGCCGATGGACGGCACCTCTATTGCGCCGATGTCACCAACTTCCGTCTCGCCATTGCTGACACGCAGTCGCTCAAAGTGATCGCGTCGACGCCCGTGGGGCGCTATCCCTACGCGCTGTCGGTCGTCGGGTCGCGGGTCTATGTCGCCAACATCGGCCTCTTCGAATACAGCCCGATTCCCCCGCCCGCCTCAACCCGCTGGGACAAGCGCGGCCTCACGTTTCCTGCCTTCGGCTTTCCCAGCAAGGAGGCGGAGGAGGGCGTGGAGTTCGAGGGCCGACGCGTCCCCGGCCTGGGCAAGCCGAACGTCGCGGAGTCCTTCTCCGTCTGGGGCGTCGATGTCTCCGCACCCGATACGCCCAAGATCGTCTCCCGAGTAAAGACCGGGTTGCTGATGGGGCAGCCTACGGAACGTGGCAAGACCTTTGGCGGCAGCGCCCCCAACTACCTTGTCGCCCGCGGCGACTCGCTCTGGGTCTCCAACGGCAACAACGACCTGATCGAGCGGATCGACCTGCGCTCCCACCGCATCGCGGCGCGGCGACGGCTGGTCGCGGCCCCCTTAGTCAAGGATCTGCGCGGCGTCAGCCCGAGCGGGATGGCGCTCTCGCCGGATGGCCGTCGCCTTTACGTGGCCGAATCGGGGCTGAACGCCATCGCGGTGCTGGACGCGCGCTCCCTGGAGGTGAAGGGCCACTTGCCCACCGCCTGGTATCCCTACCGGGTCGCCGTCTCCCCTGACGGCGGCCACCTGCTGGTCACCTGCTTCAAGGGCTTCGGCAACGGACCCAGCGGCGGCGCGAAGCCAGATAGCCCCTACCTCGGGATGAAGGGCGTGCTGACGGTGGTGCCGCTGCCAGCCGATCGCGAACTCGGTCGCCACACGAAGACGGTGCTGGAGTGCAACGGGCTGGTGGACCGCCGCGCCGAGCGGACCGCGCTCACTTCACCGGTGATCCCCTACACGCCGGGGCAGGAGTCCGAGCAGATCAAGTACGTGGTTTTCATCACCAAGGAGAACCACACCTACGACACGGTTTTCGACCGCATCCCCGGCGCGAAGCATGACCCCTCGCTGCTGCGGTGGGGGCTGCGGCAAAACATCGTTCATCCTGGCCAGCCGAGCCTGACCGACGTGCCGGTGATGGTAAACCACAACGCGCTGGCGCGGGAGTTCGCGGTCAGTGACAACTTTTACATGGAGCCGGAGGCCTCCGGGGTGGGGCACCGATGGCTCATCGGCATCCAGCCGAACAACCTTTGCCAGATGACTTACACGGTCGGCTGGAACTTCAAGGTCAACTCCACGGCTCCTGGCCGCCGCTACTCCTTCGGCTCCAACGGCTCGATGCAGCCGGAGGATTACCCGGAGGCGGGCGCGATGTGGGAGCACCTCCACCGCAGCGGGATCCCGTTCCGCAACTACGGCGAGGGTTTCGAGTTCGCCGGGGTGGACGAGGGCGAGGGGAACGGGATGACCGGCGCGCGGGAGGTGGTCAACTTCCCGATGCCGATGGCGCTCTACAACAGCACCTGTCGCGAGTTCCCGATCTACAACACCAACATCCCGGACCAGTACCGCGCCGACTGGTTCATCCGCGACTACCAACGCAACATCGCCAGCGGCAAGATGGCGATGCCGCGTTTCCTCAACATCGCCATCTGCAACGACCACGGCTCTACGCCCAACGCGGCGAAGGGATATCCCTACCTGGCCTCCTGGATGGCGGACAACGACCTAGCCCTGGGCCGGATTGTCGAGTTCCTCTCCCGCACGCCCTACTGGAAGAACATGGCGATCTTTGTCACCCAGGACGACGCGGGCGGTGAGCCGGACCATGTGGACGCGCAGCGGAGCGTGCTGCTGGTGATCAGCCCCTGGGCGAAGCGTCGGCACGTCTCGCACCGCCACACCACGATCACCAGCATGCACCGGACCCTCTACCAGGTCCTGGGCCTGCCGCCGCTCAACCTCTGGGACGCCCTGGCCAGCGACTTCTCCGACGCCTTCACCACCACCCCGGACTTCACGCCGTACACCGTGCGACCGGTCGACCCGCGCATCTTCGACCCGGCCAAGGCGAAGGACAAGAACGACCCCGACTACCGCATGGCCCGCCGCCGCCCCTCCATGCCCATGGACGATCCCGAGGACATGGAACGCCTGGCGGAGTTGGGTGGAAGGTCCAGTCGGCGAAGCGGGAATGCTCCTCGCGCTTCAATCACGGCTACCGATGACGATGACTGAACGGCCGGTTTGGGAGCGGGTTCACCTAAAGACCCTCTCTATTGGTAGCTAAGCCAGCGTATTGTGCGACTTCTTGCCCGATTGACGTGTCCCTTCTACGGGGCAGCGTCAATGGGAGCAAGGAAAGCATGAAACAGCAGTTGTGGTTGATTGCGGCAGTGCTGACGCTGACGACATGCGCCACGGCCGTCAGCGCGGATGAGCAAGGAGCGCCACCACGGAAGGCGGCCCTAGTGCGGGCTTCGGCCATTGACCCAGAGGTCGAGCGGCTCATCAAGAGCCTCTCTTCGACCGACCGCGTGGAGCAGCAGGAGGCCATCCGTCGCCTCGGGGAAATGCGGGAAGCAGCAACGCCGGCCGTTCCCCACCTCATCAAGCTGCTGAACGGCAGAGATGTGAAGAAGCTGGGGGAACAGGGGCTGACATGGGAGCCGGAGGCTCAAGCCTCGACTGCACTCCATAAACTGGGTGAGATTGCATTTATGGAGTTGGAACGTGCGTATCCAGACGCCTCCGGACCGCTCCGTCTCAACATAGTTCGGACGGCGGTCGCGATCCACAAGCAATACACGGTCCCGTTCCTGCTGCGTGCCATCAAGGATGCCACCGCTCCGGTACGCGCAGCCGCCTACGAGGGGCTCACTCAGTCAAGCGTGGCCGGGTTAATGCCGATCTACATCGCTGGCCTGCGAGATCCAGAGCCGTCTGTGCGGAATGTGATCGCCACCTGGATTGCGGAGATTTCGTCCAGCTACCCGAGCGCGCTCCGCAGCTATCCCGAGAAAGAGCGCCGGCTCCTGACGCCAGCATTGATTCCCCTGCTTGCCGAGCCAACCACCCGAGTGGCCGCCCTCAATGCATTGGGGAAAACCGGCACTCGGGAGGCGGTTGAAGCCGTGGCTCCCTTTGCAGACAGACCGGAATCCGATGTGCGTTACGCGGCAATCAGGGCGTTGACGGACCTCAAGCATGTGTCCGGCGTGCCTGCCTTGATCCGTGCGCTGAAGTTTGAAGAGCCCGTGGTCGGCTCGGCGGCTACGTATGCACTCGGGGCACTACGTGATCCCCGAGCGACCGTTCCGCTGACCAGGCTTCTGCAAACCCCTGGTTCTCAGCTTCGCTGGGACGCCGCCTATGCGCTTGGAATGCTTGGTGATCGTCATGCCGTGCCAGCTCTGATGGACGCCATGAGGGAGGCACAGAAGGAGGCGCTAAAGAAGCCGCTAACACGAGGGAGGCAGAATGAGCCTCGTGAACTCGCCATAGCGGCCATCGAAGCGTTGGGGAAACTCCGAGACCCTCGCGCCGTCACCCCCCTGCTGGCGCTGCTTCAAGCAGATCGTCCGGACAACCCGTTGGCCAGCTCAGCGGCGCAAGCGTTGGGCCACATTGCCGATCCAGTGGTCGTCCCTGCCTTGGTGCGGGCTTTCTTTGCCGAGCGGTCCGCAGGGTCGGGGGTCGCCGAGTCGATTCGGGATGCCTTGCGCGAGCTCAAGTCAGTCCGAACGGTGCCTTTGCTCGTCGAGGGCGTTCTCCGGCACCCGGACGGTTGGCGGAGCATGATGGTGCGCGGTCTGATCGGCGAACTGGTAGGGGAAGGGGATACCTTCATCCATGACCACGCCGCGCTGGTGGCTTGGTGGAATCGTCACCGTTCAGAGTACCCTTCTCCCCAACCCGACCTTCGCCCGCGCTCACCCCATCCTAACCCGATGACGGGTAAACCTCCGGACAGGGAGCGACCCTGAGGTGCTCAGCTCTCGGGGAAGCAGATGCCTCGGAATGGTTCCGGGCGGCTTCCCAGGAGAGCTGACATGGACCTGAACCGCGCCCTGATCCGCCTGATCCGCAACTACCTCATCAGCTTTCCGGGTGAGCCGGACTTCCCCACGGTGGCCATCCGGGAGGTAGTCCGGCGGCACTGGGCACGGGAGATCCCGCACATCGCCCGCGCCATGCGCCGTCGGCACCTCACACTGGACGAGGCCTCGCCCACCATTGTGGTGCGGGACGCGCTCTTCCGGCTTTGGCGCTCCCTGGTACCCACCGGGGACCTGGCCGATTTCCTCCGGGACAGCCAGGATGACGCGGTGCTGGCCGCCCTGCTACCCCAGTTGACGCAGGAGACGCCGGTGCGCGAGGTCCTCTCCCGAACCGCAACCGCCGCCCTGGATCTCGCGTTCTAAGGTGGAACCGGG
>JANPLG010000124.1:0-67758 GCA_031426395.1 Actinomycetes bacterium | reverse complement strand
CCGCAGTGACCTCGCGGGAGACCACCTTGAGGGCAACCGGAAGGTCACTGCGGAGTAACATCCGTTAGGTCAACGGATGACGAATGCCCTCATCCGTGAGCCATTCCAGTGCCTCGGCACGGCTCTTGACCACTATCGACTGCACGTGCGCTGCGCGTTATCGATCAACGCCTGCCACATCAGCGCCTGCCACATCCGCGCCAGCTCGAAGCCGGGAGCAGGCCAATGCGCTACTGGAGCATGAAGCCCGTGGCGATGCCGAGGGCCGCTCCGCACACCACCTCCACGGGGGTGTGACCCAGCAGCTCCTTCAGCGCCTCGCGCTCCTTGAACGCTTCCTGGATGAAGGAGAGCAGCAGCAGCTCGTTCAGGAGGTCGGCGTGCTTGCCCGCTTCCCGGCGGAGGGAGAGCGCGTCGTACATCACGATCAGCGCGAAGACAGCGGCGATGGCGAACTCGCTGGTCTTGGCGCCGCTTTGGAAGAAGACACCCGAGGCGAGGCCGCAGACGAAGGCGGAGTGGGCGCTGGGAAGGCCGCCGGTGTCGATCAGCCGCCGCCAGTTCAGCCGCCGCTCCAGGACGGCGAAGATCACCATCTTGGAGGTCTGGGCCACCGCCCACGCCACAAGGGCGCTGAGCAGGGCTCGGTTCTCCAGGAGTTGGGCGGCGAGATTCAATAGCGGCGATCTGCCCGAGAAGAGGCCGCCGGCAAGAGGCAACCACGGATGGGACGGGACCCGAAGACCGCGAGATTATACTTCCCGCAAAAATGACCCGTCAACCGGAGCCGGACAGAGTGGGTGCGATGCATGATCCTGGCAGCGAGCAAGCTCGCGACCATGGTGTCATTCAGGCTCCCTCGCTTGGACTTCTGGTCTACTCGATTGGCATCCTACTCATGAGTTCACGTTGCGGCCGAACGCAGCGAGCTTTGTAGTGAAGCATCGCTGCTCACGAAGTATCTGCCCGATTCCCCGTAGTGCCTGCGAAGCGGATGAGCACCACATCGTAGCGTTGTCCATATCGCTGCTGCAACCGGGCCTCCCTTCAGCGCTCCCAGTGATTCCCTGTGCTCCTGCCCCAATGGTTCGCTTACCGCTTCAGCGCATCAGGCGCATCGGGAGCGAGCCAGGGTTTCCAAAGGTGGATCGGCTTCTCCGCCCAGGCGGGGGGCGTGAAGGGGAGCGCTACCTTGCAGCCGGTGCGGGCGCTCTCGTAGGCGGCCCAGAGCGCTTCCAGCACCGCCTTGCCGTCCTCGCCGGTGACCAGGGGCTGGCGGTCGTGCCGGACGCACTCAACGAAGTGCGCCAGCTCCTGGGGGAAGCCGTAGTTCCAGAGTTCCTCGAACATGGTGAAGCTCCAGCTCTGGGTGCTGCCCGCCTTCTCCACCGCGTAGCCGTAGCCGACCTGGCTCTGACTCCGGGATTCCCCGCGTCTAAAGCGTGTCGAAGCACGATGCGAAACCCTCGGGCGGGTCGGCCAGGTTGTAGCCCAGCACTGCGGCCCAGAAGCGGGCGAGGCGGTCTGGATCGGCGCAGTCGAAGACGATCTGGAGTTGGGCGGGCATGGGATGGTCCTCTGATTGGTGGTCGGGTCCGACCACCAAGGCGGCGTCTCACCTCGGGTCGATGCTACCGCGCTCCAGGAGGGTGCAACTTGTAGCTGGTGCTTCGGCCCGCCGCGCCCTGGACGAGTATGCCCTTGTTCATCAGGTCCTGGATGTCCCGAAGCGCCGTGTCGTGCGAGCACTTGGTCAACTGCGACCACTTCTTTGTGGTGAGGTTTCCGTGGAAGCCATCGACCAGCCTATTCAGCATCGCGCGCTGCCGCTCATTGAGCTGTGTGTCCCGCAAGGATCCCCAGAAGGTGGCTTTCGCCTGTACGGTCTCCAGGACGCGCTCTGCACCCTCGATCGCGCGCTTCAGGCAGCCCAGGAACCACGCCATCCACCCCGTGACGTCCAGGCTCCCCTTCTGCGTCTGTTCCAGCACGTCATAGTAGTCGTCCCGTTCGATCCGAATCTGCGCCGACATGCTGTAGAAGCGCATCCTCGAGCGCTCCGAGCGTGCGAGAGCCATATCGGCTAGCGCGCGTGCGATCCTGCCGTTCCCATCTTCGAAGGGGTGGACGGTGACAAACCAGAGGTGGGCAAGGGAAGCCTTCAGGACCGCATCCATGCCATCGGGAGCTTCGAACCAGGCGATAAACGCCTTCATCTCCTCGTCCAGCCTGGATGCGGCGGGAGCCTGGAAGTGCACCCGGCGATAGGCACCGATTCGCCGCTCCGAGACGACCTGCATGGGGCCCTCGCGGTCGTCGCGCCACCCGCCCACCTTGATGGGATGGATACCGCTGTAGCCTGTGGGAAAGAGCGCGGCGTGCCAACCGTACAACCGTTCGGCAGTCAACGGGCTTCCGTACTGCTGGGTGGCGTCGAGGGCCATCTCGACGATCCCGTCCACATTCCGATCCACGGGTGCCACGGCCGCTGTGTCCATCCCCAGGCGTCGGGCGACGGAAGAGCGCACCAGTTCCCGATCCAGCCGTTCTCCTTCGATCTCGCTTGACTTCTGGACATCCTCAGTTAAGGCCTCAAGCAGACTTTCTTCCTGGAACTCAAACCCCAAGGTCTCCATCTTTCCGATGAGGATTCCTTGTCGAAGACGTGCCTCGGCCAGAGGCTCATGGAGGGCGGCCCAATCCCAACGAAAAGCGGGCCAATCGTCCTGTTCATGGATGTAGGTCGTCACGGCCTCTACCCCCGTGCGTAGATTATACCCGCTAAACTACGCAAGTTCTGCGTGGGTCAAGGGTGGTTTTCTACGCAAGGACTTCGGTGCAGTGAAGGGGCGGCACCTCCAACCTTAGCAGTTGTGCTTGAATTCCTCGGGACAATCGGGTGCCAGCCAGGGTTTCCAAAGGTGGATGGGCTTCTCAGCCCAGGCGGGGGGCGTGAAGGGGAGCGCGACCTTGCAGCCGGTGCGGGCGCTCTCGTAGGCGGCCCAGAGCGCCTCCAGCACCGCCTTGCCGTCCTCGCCGGTGACCAGGGGCTGGCGGTCGTGCCGGACGCACTCAACGAAGTGCGCCAGCTCCTGGGGGAAGCCGTAGTTCCAGAGTTCCTCGAACATGGTGAAGCTCCAGCCCTGGGTGCTGCCCGCCTTCTCCACCGCGTAGCCGTAGCCGACCTGGCTGAACGTCTCCAGGGCGTTGCCGTGGAGGAGGTCGGCGTAGGTCTGGCCTTTGCTTCCGTACACTTCGGCGCGGTCGTCCATGCCGCCCGGCTTGCTCCAGCTCTCCTCCGCCATGCCGACCGCTCCCCCTTCGAACTCCAGGATCAGGAGAGCGTTGTCCTCGCCTTCCGTCTTGTCCCGGTGGACGTGGGTGCCCATCTGGGCGTAGACGCTGGTGATGAGACGCCGGCCGCCGCCGGGAGCGCCCAGCATCCAGCGGAAGAACTCCACGGCGTGGCACCCCATGTCCAGCGCCACCCCGCCACCGGAGCGCTGCACGTCCCAGAACCAGGGCGCGTGGGGGCCGTCGTGCTTCTCGCTCTGCTTGACCAGGTAGATCTCACCCAGCGCGCCGTCGTCGACCAGTTGCTTGGCGCGGACGTACTTGGGCGTGAAGCAGAGCTCCTCCGCATACATCAGCTTCACCCCGGCGCGGCGGCAGGCGTCGATCATGCGGTCGGCCTCCGCCGGGGTGACGCAGAGCGGCTTCTCGCAGATGACGTGCTTGCCGGCGGCAGCAGCGGCCTCCGTGGCTTCGCAGTGGCGGTCGTTCGGGAGACAGAGGCTGACGATCTGGACATCCGGCCTATCCAGGAGCGCGCGGTAGTCCGTGTAGGCATGGGGGACTCCATGCTTCGCCGCGAACGCCGCAGCCTTCCCCTCGGTGGGAGAAGCGACCGCCGCGATGCGCGCGCCCGGCACGGTGCGGAGCGCCTCCGCGTGGATCTCCGCGATGAACCCGCTGCCGATGATGCCGATGCCGATGGTTTCCATAGTTCGACCCAATCCCGATAGTTACCAGCCGATGGCGTAAGCGGTCTCGCCGCGCGGGGAGGCGCCGCCGAAGATTAGGCCCCGCTCCCGGTCGGCGCGGATGGCCAGGACGCGGCCATTGGCCCAATCGCCTACCTCCACAATCTCGTGCCCGCGCCGCTCCAGCTCCGCGCGGACCGCGAGCGGGATGCGAGCCTCGACCTCCAGCCGGCCGGGATACTGGGCGCGGGGGTAGAAACTGCTGGGGAAGTGCTGACTGTGGAAGGTCGGAGCGTCCAGGGCTTCCTGGATGCCCATGCCCCAGTCCGCGACGTTGAGGAAGAACTGCAGGGTCCACTGGTCCTGCTGGTCGCCGCCGGGGGTGCCGAAGACCATCCACGGCGCTCTCTCCTTCAGCACCAGGCTGGGGGTGAGCGTGGTCCGGGGCCGCTTTCCAGGCGCGACGCGGTTGGGGTGAGCGGGGTCCAGGCTGAACATCTGGGCTCGAGTCCCAAGCGGGAAGCCGAGGCCGGGGATCACGGGGCTGCTCTGAATCCAGCCGCCGCTGGGCGTAGCGGCGATCATGTTCCCCTCGGCGTCGATGACGTCGAGGTGGGTGGTGTCGCCGTTGTAGCTGCGCTCGTCACCCAGGATCAGCTTCATGGGGCGGGGGGCCACGTCTCCGGGCCGCAGCGCGAGGCTGGCGCGCGCGGAGTCGACCAGCGCCTGACGCTCCGCGGAGTACTCCTTGCTCAGCAGCCGGTCCATCGGGACGGAGACGAAATCGGGGTCCCCGTAGTAGTACTCGCGGTCGGCGAAGGCGAGCTTGGCGCACTCCGTGAGCAGGTGGATGTAGTCGGCGGAGTTGTGACCCAGCGGCTTCAGGTCCCACCCTTCCAGAAGGGCGAGCTGCTGGAGGAAGACGGGACCCTGGCTCCAGGGGCCGCACTTGTGCACGGTGAGGCCGTGGTACTCGAGGGTCGTCGCTTCCTCCAGGCGACTGCGGTACCCGGCCAAGTCCTCGAAGGCGAGGAGGCCGCCATTCTCCTGGCCGGACGCGTCCCTAAAGCGCTCCGAGCGGCAGAACTCCGCAATCCGTTCCGCGACGGGGCCACGGTAGAAGTGGTCGCGCGCCGCGTCCAGCCCTGCGGATCGGCCCCGGTGTTGGGCGTCCCGCTCGGCGCGGGCGAGGCTCTCAAAGGTGGCCGCCCACTCCGGGTAGCGGATCGGGTCGCCCCACTCCGGCAGCCGCCCCTCCGGCAGGTAGAGGGCAGCGGAGCCGGGCCACTCCTCGCGGAAGCGCTGCTCATTCGCCTGGAGGCAGCGCCGGAGCTGGTGGTAGGCGGGATAGCCCTCCCAGGCCAACTCCAGGGCGGGGGCCAGCACCTGGCCCAGCGAGAGCGTGCCGAACTCCTCCAGCGCGAGGATCCAGTTGCTCACCTGGCTGGGAACGGTGGCGGCGAGGAGGCCATCGCCGGGGATGAGGGAGATGCCGCGGGACTGGAACGCCTCCAGGGTGGCGGCAGCCGGCGCAGTGCCCTGGCCGTTCAGCGACACCGTCCGTCCGGAACGCGCGTGGTGGATCAGCATCGGACTCTCGCCGCCGATGCCGTTGCTTTGCGGCTCCAGGATGGCGAGGCAGAAGCCGGTGGCCACGCCCGCGTCGATGGCGTTACCGCCCGCACGAAGGATCGACATCCCGGCCTCAGCGGCGAGGTAGTGGCCGGCGGTCACCACGCCCCGGCGACCGGCGATGACTGGCCGCGTGGTGAACCCACCACGCCCCACGCCGAAGAGGCGAGACGGCTCGCCGATCCCAGGATCCGTCGCGGTATCCATTGACATATCGCTCCCCGCCTCTGATTCGCAATTCACGTGCGCCAAAGTCGAGATCGCCACGGCGCACCAACGGTCGCTTCGACGGCCACCCGCACGGTCTCCTGCCAATCAATTGCGGATTGGCTGGAGGCGTTCATCCGGCTCTCCGTCTCCACCTACCCGCCCCGCGTCCGGTGAAGGAGCGGTCATCGACGAGCAAGCCGCGCCGGTGCCTGGACAACCGATGGACGCCATGCTGCATAGCTCGATGAGGCTGAAAACCCGCCGGATGCCGCCAGCACTGGCACAGCGCGGCCCGAGCATGAGGCCGAGCGTCAAATCGAGATGCGCCCGGCACTGATTGACTCAGCAGGTTACAGTTGACCCAGCGATTTACAACCACTTGCCGCAACGGTGATACGAAGGGGCCTTACGCAGCACCAGGTGCCCAGCGGACGTGCGCGCTGTAGTCAACATGAGAAACGGCCGATGATCCTCTTCGCAATCGGGGTGCTGCTCTTCGTGGGGATCGGGGTCTACCTGATCGCGCAGCGGACGGAGATGTCCCACGCCATGTCGCTCTTCTTCGGCTCCCAATTGGCACCTGGGTGCGCGGTCGCCATGGGTGTCCTCTTCCTCTTACTGGCGCTCGGGGCGGTGGTCCTGCAGCAGCGCGGCCTCTTCGGCGTCCTCTGAGCCAGGTGAGCGAGCAGGCGCTATCCCCCGCTCAAAGACGGGAGATAGCGCCAATCTGCGTGAGGGTCCACGGAACGCGGGCGTCCCGCCCGCACCCACCTTCCGAATGCCGACAACGACACCGGCTTTCCAGGTGCCCCGAAGCCGAAATCCGCACTTGGGTGACCGGTCAGGATGAGATTGAGAGAAGGCGAGATTGAGGGATGGAGAGACGGGACCAACGCCCGTCTAGAGCTGACCTGCCTGCCAATTCGAAACTCGAAATCCGAAATTCGAAATTGACTGACCGGTCGTTATCCCCGAACGTACTTGTTGAACCAGGCCACGGTGCGCTTCCAAGCCAGGTCCGCCGCGGCCTTGTTGTAGCGCGCCGGGGTGGCGTCATTGTTAAAGCCGTGGCCGGCGCCGGGATAGATGTGGCCCTCGTAGGTGACGCCCGCCGCCTTGAGCGCGGCCTCATAGGCTGGCCACGCGGCCACCAGGCGCGCGTCCGTCTCCCCATGATGGACCAGCACGGCCGCCTTGATCTTCGGCACTTCTTCCAGCGGCGGCGCGGAGCCGTAGAACGGCACGGCCGCTGCCAGACCGGCGCCCATCCGAACCGCCAGCCCGTTGGCGATGCCTCCGCCGAAGCAGAAACCGGTCACGCCCAGCTTGCCCGTGCTGTCCTCCCGCCGTGACTTCAGCCACACGGCCGCGGCGTGGAGGTCCTCCGCCATCTTGGCGCGGTCGACCTGCCGGAACAGCTCGCCGCCCTTCTCGTCGTTGCCCGGGTAGCCGCCCACGGAGGTCAGGCCGTCCGGCGCCAGCGCCATGAAGTTCTCCAGGCCGAACCGCCGCGCGAGGTCCTCGATGTGCGGGTTGAGGCCCCGGTTCTCATGGACCACCAGGATGCTCGGCAGCTTCTTGGTACCGGCGTTGGCTGGACGCACCAGGTAGCCCTTGATGCTGCCGGTCCCCTGCGGGGAGGGGATGGTCACGTACTCCGTCTTCAGGCGCGGGTCGTTGGTGGGCACCTGCTGTGCCGCCGCGTAGTTCGGCATGAGCTGGTCGACAATGGCACAGGCGGCAATCGTCGAGGCGGCCACGGTCCGTACGCGGTCGAGGAACGACCGGCGGTCGATCTTGCCGTGGATGTACAGGTTGTAAGCGTCGATTGCTTCGGGTGGGACGCCTGGGCCATCGGGGTTCATCGTGGAGCCTGCCTTCTCTGCGTGGGTGGGGAGTGGTTGCCTTCTCGGCGGAGGATACCACTCAAAACGACGGCTTGTCCTTTGCCAGGCAGAATCCCCACGACCTGGTTACTGCATGGGTGACCCTTCGGTTAAGCGACGCATCAACGCGTTAGGGTGGTCCTGCTTCACTCTCCCATTAGGCCGCGACGACGAGTTCGGGTTCCAGAGATTCTGCTAACCCTGTTTCTCCGGTCCCATCGTCGAACCGTTCCTCTAGATCAGGGCGCGGGAAGGGTGTGATGCGATCCAGTTCCTCCCCTAAACTGCGGCGAGCCAGCCGCAGGTCGTGATTCGCCTGCAGCCGCACCCAAAAGCCATCGTCCGTTCCGAAGTAGCGTGCAAGACGCAGAGATGTATCGGCTGAGATGGCCCTCTTGCCGGCGAGGATCTGGGAAACGCGGGTTGGGTCAACGCCGATGTCCTTTGCAAGGCGATACGATGTGATCCCGAGTTCATTCAGGAACTCTTCTCGGAGATACTCGCCCGGATGGGGGGGCGTGGGAACAGGCTGAGATAGGTCGTCCGTGTATGCCATATCGATGCTCCTAGGGCCTTATGTGGTTGGCTAACTCAAGATGCTCGGTTTCGCCGGCGGAGTTGCTGCAGGGACCTTGCGTCGTGGAGACTTTCCAGCTTGGCCAAGGCACGAGCTTGAACTTCACGGGGACAGGCACGGCAGGTTCTCCGTCTCGCGGTCTCCGAATGAGACAATCACGCCATAAGATTGGCGCGTTACGCTAATAGCGTCAAGCGCATATTGGCGTGTCACGCCAGCAACTTCGATTCCGCTCCGCGTCGCCGACAGCACTCTGCTCACGAACATTCGGAAGATATTACCCAATCCGAGGGCTTATCCTCAGATTGGCGCCGTCCCTGGTGTCCGCGCCCCGGCAAGGCAAACCTTGCGGCGGTGCAATGCGTCACTTTAGTTAGCATCAGGCCAGGGACCGATCGTAGCGACACGATGCTTCCGAAGAGAGCCAGCATAAACAAGTGGATCAAGATACTCGTGGCTCTGACCCTCGTCGGCGTCGGGATCGAGTCGTCCAAGTGGATTCGCGCCGGCTTCAACAGCCGGTTTGTCTTTGTGGCGGCAGGTGCGAATTGGAGGGAAACGGACTCATTGTTGAGGCTAGGCATCCCGGTGGACTGCTGGGACGGATGGGGAAGGTCTGCACTCTACTTGGCTGCGCACGTCGGCAACGTGGAAGCGTGCGAGGGTCTTCTGCAACGTGGCGCAAACGTTAACCGCCCTTGCCGTTTTGGCTTCCCGCTCACCGAAGCATGCACGAGAGACAAGCCGGAGGCTGCCAAGTGGCTTCTGGCGCACGGAGCCGACCCAAATGGGGTAAGCAAGGCTCACACCCCTCTGACTCGGGTGACCGCAAGACCCGAAGTCGACATTCGATACATCAAGCTCCTCCTTGATCACCGGGCCGACCCACGGCTACGACCTGCCGGAGGGGAGTCTGCTATGGAAGTGGCAATCAGATTGAATCGGTCAGATGTGTTGCTTCTCTTCAAGCGACAACCCATCTCTACACGCTCCAGCCGATAGACAGACCGTCTCCGAGCCCGATGCTCGGAACTCGTTTGGACAATGCTTGTTCAAACGTGCAATAATCGTCACGTGATCACCCTGTCCAAAGAGAAGCTCCCACGCGCCGCGCGCTTCGACTCCCTGGAGCAAGAGGCCTACCTCAGCCTCTGGCGCACCTACGACCGCCTCCGCGCCCTGGAGGACGAGCTTTTCGCGCGCTATGAGCTGACCGCGCAGCAGTACAACGTGCTGCGGCTCCTTCGCGCGGCCCAGCCGGAGCGCCTCCCCACGCTCGTTCTGGGGGGCAAGCTGATCTCCCGTGCGCCGGATATCACCCGTATGCTCGACCGCCTGGAAGACCGGGGGCTGGTGGATCGCGGCCGGCTGCCCGGAGACCGGCGCACCGTCACCGTCGGCCTCACGCCGGAAGGCGCCACGCTGCTCCAAGAGCTCGACACCGCCGTCCAAGACTGCCATTTCCGCCAGTTGGGTCACCTGACCGGAGAAGAGCTGGAGACACTGGTCGCCCTCCTCCGCCGCGCCCGCTCTCCGCACGAAATACCGGAAAGCGCCTGGTGTTAGCCGGCGCGCCCCGATTTGCAATTGACAATTGTCAATTGAAAATTGTCAATTCTCGCACCACCCACATCCCACTCTGCAAGAGAGGAACTCTCAGATGAGCGCCAGCCCTAGCACCCAAGAGACCGAGACCGTCACCGAGACCTTTAGCGAGACCGATGTCGTCGTAATCGGCGGGGGGCCTGCCGGCGCCACCGTCTCCACCTTGATCGCCCAGCAAGGGGTGAAGGTCCGGCTGTTTGAGCGCGACCACTTCCCGCGCTTCCATATCGGCGAGTCGCTCATCCCGCAGACCTATTGGACGCTGAAGCGGCTGGGGATGCTAGACAAGTTGAAGAACAGCCATTTCGTCAAGAAATGCTCTGTCCAGTTCGTCAGCCAGCGCGGCGTGCTCTCAGAGCCGTTCTACTTCACGGAGCACCGCCCACATGAGTGCTCTGAAACCTGGCAGGTTCTCCGCAGCGAGTTCGACCTGATGATGCTCCAGAACGCCGAGGAGCATGGCGTGCAGGTCAACCAGGGTGCCCGCATCCGCGAGATCCTCTTCGAAGGCGAGCGGGCCGTCGGCGTCAAGGTGCAGTATGAAGACGGCCGCATGGAAGAGGTGCGGGCAAAGGTGGTAGTGGACGCCAGCGGCCAAAGCCACCTGATCGGTAGCAAGTTCAAGATCTTGGACAAGGACACGGAACTCAAGAAGGGTGCCGTCTGGACCTACTGGAAGGGCGCCTACCGGGACGAGGGCCGGGACGCGGGCGCGACCATCGTGCTGCAGACCCAGGGCAAGAAGGGCTGGTTCTGGTACATACCCCTCCATGACGACATCGTCAGCGTCGGCATCGTCCGCGCCTTCGACGAGCTGTTCAAGGACAACAAGGACCACGAGACGATCTACAACGAGGAGCTGGATCTCTGCCCAGAGGTCAAGCGCCGCGTGATGCAGGGCGAGCGGTGCGACAAGTTCTTCGCCACGAAGGACTACAGCTACCGGGCCACCCAGTGCGCCGGCGACGGCTGGGTGCTGGTCGGCGATGCCCACGGCTTCCTCGACCCGCTCTACTCCTCTGGCGTTCTCCTGGCGCTCAAGAGCGGCGAAATGGCGGCGGACGCAGTGGTGGAAGGCATCCGCAACGGCGATACCTCCGAAGCGCAGTTGGGCAAGTGGGGGCCGGACTTCAACCGCGGCATGGACTACATGCGCAAGCTGGTCATCGCCTACTACGAGGGCTTCAGCTTCGGTCGCTTCGTCAAGCAGTACCCGCACTTCAAGGGGCACCTCACCGATTTGCTTATCGGCAACCTCTGGCTGGAGGGCATCGAGGAAGTCTTCGAGCCGCTCGATGAGATGATTGTCGAGTTCCAGGCGGAAGTCGCCGCCCGCGAAGCCGCCGAGTCATCCGGCGACGCGAAGGCCGTCTCCGACAAGCAACTCGCTGGCGCGCCCGCGTAGCTCGTCAAGACAGAATGCCGCTTTCCGGCCGAATGGGAGAGTGGGAGAAAGGGTGAATGGGAGACGGTTTCGGGCACGATGTCTCCCTTTCCCCCAATCCCCCCACTCTCTCGCATTCCGCCACTTTCAGAAGCAGATTGACACGCCACGAGGCTCCGAGGCTTTCCCGTGCAGGCATCCGATCCCGGCAACCGGCGGCAACGAATCATCCTGGGCTACCTGGCCATGATGGTGCTGGGCGTGGCTGGGTTCTTCCTCATCCGCTCTGCCGGTGCCGGCCTCATTGCGCCGCCGCCTGCGGGAGTCGCGAAGTTCGGGCAGGGAGAAGTCTCGCACTCCAGCAGCCTGCTGCCGCTTCTCATCTCGCTGGTCACCATTATCGTGGCGTCACGGGCGGTGGGCGCTCTCTTCCACTACTTCCATCAGCCCGCCGTGATTGGCGAGGTGCTCGCCGGCATACTCCTGGGTCCATCGCTGCTCGGGAAGCTCTCCCCGGAACTCGCGACCTACCTCTTCCCAACCGCGACGATGCCGCTGATCGGGACGCTGGCCCAGATCGGCGTGCTGCTCTTCATGTTCGTGGTCGGCCTGGAGCTTGAGACGGACCTCTTCCAGCGCGAGGCGCACGCCACCCTCACCATCGCGCATGCCAGCATCGTGGTGCCGTTTTTGCTGGGCAGCGGGATGGCACTCTGGCTCTACCCGCTGCTCTCCACGCAGGACGTGCCATTCGTAGCTTTCGCGCTCTTCCTCGGCATCTCGATGTCCGTCACCGCCTTCCCGGTGCTGGCCCGCATCCTTCAAGACCGGGGGATGGAGCGCACCCGTCTCGGCACCATGTCGATGACGTGCGCGGCAGTGGGAGATGTGACCGCCTGGTGCCTGCTGGCCGTGGTGGTCGGCGTCACACAAGCCAAGCTGGCGACCGCCGGTTGGACCGCCCTCTTCACGGTGCTCTACATCGCCGGGATGCTCCTGATCGTGCGGCCCCTGGTCAAGCGGTGGACCGCCAGGTACGAGGGGCAAGCGACCATCGACCAGCCGATGATGGCGCTGGTCTGCATTGTGCTGCTGCTCTCCAGCCTCGCTACGGAGTTCATCGGCATCCACACGCTCTTCGGCGCGTTCCTCATCGGCGCGATCATTCCGCACGACTCCACGGTCGCCCGCGTCCTGCGCAACCGGCTCCACGACCTCGTGATCGTGATGTTCCTGCCGGCGTTCTTCGCGTTCAGCGGCTTGCGGACGCAGATCGGCCTGATCCAGGGCGACCAGTGGGGGATCTGCGCCCTCATCATCGTCATCGCCTGCCTCGGCAAGTGGGGCGGCTCCACCCTCGCGGCGCGGCTGACTGGCATGGACTGGCGCAACGCCTCCGCGCTCGGGATCCTGATGAACACGAGGGGACTGATGGAACTGATCGTGCTCAACATCGGCCTCGACCTCGGCGTGATCTCGCCGACCCTCTTCGCCATGCTGGTGCTCATGGCGCTAGTGACCACCTTTATGACCACGCCGATTCTGGATGCCCTCACCCGCGCGGAACGCCGGCGGGTCTCCCCGTCACGCGCCGCAGACCCCGCCTGAGTGGGTGTGTGGGTGAGTGGGTGAGTGGGTGAGTGGGTGAGTGGGTGAGTGGGTGAGTGGGTGAGTGGTGCGGCGTCCGAGAGCCGGAATCTGCCATGCCTATGCGGCACCCACATCCGTGAAACGGTCGGGGTCGTAGCGCCGCTCCCCTGCCGTCAGCCGTCATTGCCGGCGGCCTCCGCACGGGGCGCAGTGACGATCCAGCCCGGCAATCCAGTGAGTACACCACTTGCGTTGACCTGTGGTGACTCACCCTCCTCCAAAGGAACCGCCTTGTTTCACGGGAACTTCCATGACCATTAGGGTCACCCGCCCACGCATGAAAGTGGGAAGGCAGCCACCCTCGCCGCGCGGGCTAACTGGCCGGGATGGCATTTCCCCCAGGATTGGGGGCCAGGGGGCGGGCCAAACGTGCGCGAAGCAGTCCAGGCAAGCGGCACCACATTCAGGCACATCGACCCCGAGACCTTCATACCATCCATTTGAACCCGGCCCACGCGTGCTCCCCGCCCGACCCAACCGAGCAACGGGTCGCCGTCGAGAAAAATAGCTTCAAAGGATCAAGCGGTTGCCCGGATGGGACATCGCATCCAGCCAAGCCGCAAACCGCAGTTGAGTCGGATCATTCCTTCGGTTGGGCCATTTCGGTGGCGCGGCGAGCGGCGGTCTCCACTGCCTTGATGATGCCGCTCCGCACCCCCGCCTCTTCCAGTGCCGCGAGCCCCGCGATGGTCGTTCCACCGGGGGTCGTGACACGGTCCTTGAGAACGGCTGGATGCTCGCCCGTCTCCAGCACCAGCTTTCCCGTCCCCAGCACGGTCTGCGCCGCAAGGGTCAGCGCCAGGTTACGCGGAAGTCCCATCTTCACGCCGCCGTCCGCCAGCGCCTCGATGATGACGCAGATGAACGCGGGTCCGCTTCCGCTCAGTCCGGTCACGGCGTCCAACTGCGCCTCCGTCACCTCCACGCACCGACCGCCCGCTTCGAAAAGCTGCTGGACCTGTGCCGCATGCTCGGCGGTTGCGTGGGTGCCGCGACAGAGCGCCGTCGCGCCCGCGCCCACCTGTATCGGCGTGTTCGGCATCACGCGGATGACGGGAGCGCCTGCGGCCAGGGGAGCTTCAAGCTGCGCGACCGTCAGCCCTGCGGCAATGGAGACCACCAGATGCGTGGGTCCGAGAACCGGGGCTATCTCTACGAGAACTGCGGGCACCACGTAGGGCTTCACCGCGAGGACCACCACTTCCACCCCACGCACCGCCTCCGTATTGGAGTCCGTGGTGGAGAGACCCAGCGCGGCAAGCTGGTCCCGTCGGGCAGGGGCTGGCTCGCTCACCACCAGCTCTTG
The DNA here is from genome assembly GCA_031426395.1 of Actinomycetes bacterium. GTDB lineage: Bacteria > Armatimonadota > SYMT01 > SYMT01 > SYMT01 > JANPLG01. The sequence goes on along the minus strand of JANPLG010000124.1, from coordinate 53,525 downwards.
CGGGGTGGCCAGGCCGGAATGGATGAGAGAGCGGAGGATGGCTTCCGCCATCACTCCGCCCCCCAGAAAGGCGATACGCATGAGACTGCTGTGTTCGAGCGAATGGGAGAATGGGTGAGCGGGAGAGTGGGCGATCGTTGGCTGCCAGCGCCGCAGCCGTCTCCTATTCCTCTACGCACGAATCACTACATCAAGAGCAACGTGACGGGCCACCCAACACCTCGCGTAGACGAAACTGCGTCATTCCGGCGAAATGGGGAAACGGTTGAGAGGGAAAGGGAGATCGAGAGCGGACACCTCGTAGCCGTCTCCCACTCGCCCATTCTCCCTCTCGCCCATTCTCCCTCTCGCCCATTCGCAACTGTCAGAAGTAGCTTCAATGACCGCTAGGGGCCGTCCTCTGAGTAGAGGCCCTTGCCGCCCGGTTCCACCTCGTCTTCATCCGCGATGATGATGTTGGCGGGCGTGAAGAGGAAGACCTTGTCGCCGACGCGCTCATAGAACCCGTTCAGCGCGTAGGTGACGCCGGAGATGAAGTCAATCACCCGCCGCGCCAGTTCGTCGTCCGCGCGCTCCAGGTTCACTATCACCGGCCGGCGCTCCTTGAGGTCCTCGGCTGCACGCTGGGCGTCGCTGAGGGAGCGGGGAGCCCGCTTAGTGATCTGGCTGCCCCGGTGGGCGTGGACCTGCAGCAGCGTCCCGTTGGGGCCGGTCTTGCTGCGACCACCACCGCCGCCGCCCTGCTGGCGCGGAGCCTGGGGCGTCACGGGAGGAGCCGGGGAGAAGACATCTTCTTCTTCCTCTTCCTCATCGCTTTCGCGGAAGAGACGGTCCTTGATCCGCGTGATCCAGCCGTCCTGCTCTTCGTAATCGTCCGTCTTGAGCCGTCTGCTCATGCGTTCATCCTCCAACGTCCTCAAGGCTGTCTCACAATCTGGCGACCGTGTGGCTATTGGGCGTCCGTGCGGTACTGACGGCCGCTTAGCCGGATTGCCGGGGCGGCCTCGGCCCGAAGATGGCGCTCCCTACCCGCACCATCGTCGCGCCTTCCGCGATGGCAAGCTCGTAGTCGGCCGTCATCCCCATGGAGAGCACCTGCCGGTGCTGCGTCGGCAATTCCCCGAAAAGAGCTGCCAGGCGTGCGAATGACCTCGCCGTGGTGATATCGTCGGCATCTGCCGGCCCGATTCCCATGAATCCTACGAGGCGCACCCCCGGAACCTGAGCCACTTCCTCTACGAGCTCGAGGGACGCATCCGGTGGTGCCCCGTGCTTGGTCGCTTCGCCGGAGATGTTAACCTCCACCAGGACCTCCAGCTCACGGCCCAGCGAGACGGCGCGCCGCCCTAGCGCCTGCGCCAGCGCCGCGCTGTCGATCGATTGGACCATGTCGAAGAGCGCCGCCGCTCTGGCGGCCTTATTGCGCTGGAGATGACCGATCAGGTGGCGCGCCACGGGAAGCTCCGGGTCGAGTTCCGGCCATTTCCCCTCCACTTCCTGAATGTAGCTCTCGCCGATCTCGCGGGCGCCGGCCGCGATTACCGCGCGGACCCGCTCCGCTGGCTGCCCTTTGGTGACCACCACCAGCCGGACTGAGTCGGCGGGCCGTCCCGACCTCTCGGCTGCGCGCGCCACTCGGTCGGAAACTGCTCTGTAATTACTGGCAACCGTGTCCAACGGATCCCGTTCCTTAAGACAGCACCGTGCAGCACCCTCACGCGTTCACACCCTCGCACCGTGCGGAATACTATAGCTGAGTGTCACAGCTTCCGGGCGCCTTCCCGGAGGGACGCCGGAGAGATTGAATGTCAATGGCGACTTCCGTTCCCGCACACCGACCCACGATTGACTCTGATCGCCCGTTGGGCCTCTCGCAGACCCCGTGGGAGATGGCGCAGTCCCAGCTTGAGGCTGTGGCTGGCTTGCTGCGGCTGGAAACCGGCCTCTACGAAGTGCTGCGGTTGCCGAAGCGGGAACTGACCGTCAACTTCCCCGTGCAGATGGATGATGGCACCCTGCGCATGTTCACCGGTCACCGCGTTCAGCACAACTCCAGCCTCGGTCCGACCAAGGGCGGTATCCGGTACGCGGCGGATGTCTCGCTCCACGAAGTGCGCGCCCTGGCGATGTGGATGACCTGGAAGAACGCCATCGTGGGGCTTCCCTACGGCGGTGCGAAGGGCGGCGTCGCTCTCGATCCCCGGCTCCTCTCGCAGCGGGAGTTGGAGGGAGTCACGCGGCGATTCACTACGGAGATCAGCACCATCATCGGTCCGGACTCGGACATCCCCGCGCCGGACATGGGCACCAACGCGCAGATGATGGCTTGGATGATGGACACCTACTCCATGCACCGCGGCCACACCGTAACGGGAGTGGTCACCGGGAAGCCGCCGTCCGTGGGCGGGACGCTGGGCCGCGTGGAAGCGACCGGCCGGGGCGTTACGATCATCACGGGCCTCACCTGCAAGAAGCTCGGGCGCCCCCTTGCGGGAGCGAAGGTCGCCGTTCAGGGCTTCGGGAACGTCGGCTCCGTGGCTGCGAAGCTCCTCGCTCGCGAGGGCGCGCGTGTGGTGGCCGTGTCGGATGTCAACGGCGGCGTCTACAACGAAGCCGGTCTCGACCTCGACGCGCTGGAGGCCCACCGCCAGGATCAGGGCGGGCTGACCGCCTCCGGCCTCTGCAGCGCCGTCACGAACGACGAGTTGCTGGCCCTGCCGGTCGATATCCTGGTGCCCGCCGCCATGGAGCAGCAGATCACGGCGGCCAACGCGGACCAGATCCGCGCCCGGCTCATCGTAGAGGGTGCCAACGGCCCGACCACTCCGGAAGCGGACCGCATCCTGCAGGAGAAGGGCGTCCTGGTGGTGCCGGACGTGCTGGCCAACGCCGGCGGCGTGGTCGTGAGCTACTTTGAGTGGGTGCAGGATCTGCAGTCGTTCTTCTGGAGCGAGGACGAGGTGAACCGCCGCCTGGAGCAGATCATGGCGCACGCCTTCCACCAGGTCTGGGACGCCACGGAGAGCTACAGCACCGACCTCCGCATGGGAGCCTATGCGGTCGGCGTGAGCCGCGTTGCCGAGGCCACTCGCATCCGTGGCATCTACCCGTGAAGGTCCACCTCGCGACCGAAGCCAGCAGCTGCCTTCCGGTCCAAGAAAACCCCGCGTCATTCCCCGGACAGGCGTCACCAGCTAGGCCGCTAACCCGCAGCGGCCGCTGGAATCCCGAGTAGATCACAGGTAACGTCGCACCGAAGGGAACTCGACCATCCGTGCCTGCAACCCCGCTCGGTTGCACGGAGTAGGATTAAGATTAGGATTAGGAAGTTGGGGCCCCCTTGGCCAGGAGGCAACATGTCAGAGATCAACGTGCGGCGGGCGGAGCGGGCGGACGCGGGAGTGATGCTCTCCCTGGTCTGCGCGCTGGCGGAGTATGAGAAGCTTTCGCCGCCGGACGCGGAGGCCCAGGAGCGGCTGGTGGAGCACACCTTCGGCCCCTGCCCCAAGTTCGAGACCTGGATCGCCGAAGTGGACCAGCGCCCCGTGGCCGTTGCGCTGGTCTTCGAGACCTACTCCAGCTTCCTGGCGCGGCCCACGCTCCATCTGGAAGATCTCTTCGTCGTTCCGGAGGCGCGTCGGAAGGGGGTCGGCACCGCGGTGCTGCGGCACCTGGCGCGAGAGGCGGTGAGCCGGGGCTGCGGCCGGATGGAGTGGACCGTCCTAGACTGGAACGAGATGGCGCAGAACGCCTACCGGAAGTTCGGCGCGACAATCTTGGAAGACTGGCGCATCTGCCGGCTGAGCGGCGAGGCGCTCCAAGCTGCGGCCGGAGCGGATCCGTGACCACGCAATCTCGACCGGTCCTTCGCCCCCAGAACCATACAGGCGGCTTCCGTAACCGTAAGTCACTGTATCCGTGGGGCTTTGCGGGGCCACTGAGCCTCCACCGTGATCGAACGCGGCACATGGCCGCTGTCTATGGCTCGTGGGGCGAATGACCGGTCAGTGGACAACTCCGGAGACCGTCAATCTGGGCACGACACCCTACCGGCGCGTGGACTCACTGCCCTCCCAGATTCCACCCGGACCCGCGTTGCGCGTCGGAGCGCTCCCTTTGTTGGCCGGTCAGCCGATTTCTGCCACCCGTTACAACCCTGTAACGGGCTGTCTACGGGCGCGAGCCGCGCTCCGTCACCCCAGGAGGCTTCTTGGCGTACGGAAGGAGGGCGTCCTCACGAAGAGGATCGCAACAGCCAGGCCGTCACGGTGTCCCACTCCTTCAGGCTCCGGTTATCGTGGAGCGGGCGGCTAGGTTGGGGAGGCGGGCGTGGTGCGAACAGGGCAGATCAGGCGGATAGGACAATCCGGGCGGTTAGTGGGATGGATTGCCATCAGTCTTTACGGCGGAGTCGTGGCGACCACGGCTTCTGTGGCCGCGCCAACCAACCGCGTGGCTGCCCCACAGGGTCCCTCCATAGGTCCCTCCGCAGCGGGCCTGGAGATCTTCGAGAAGCAGGTGCGGCCGATGCTGCTCCAGGAATGCCAGTCCTGCCACGGCCCCAAGCTTCAGCAGGGCGGGCTGCGTCTCGACACCCGCGAGGCGACCCTCAAGGGCGGCGCTCGCGGCCCCGGCCTGGTGCCGGGCGACCCTCTCTCAAGCTGGCTCGTCCGCGCCGTCCACCATGAAGATGTGGTGATGCCGCCCGGCAAGCGCCTCGCGAAGGCCAAGATCGAGGCGCTGGAGGAGTGGATCCGCCTCGGGGCACCATGGCCGGAGAGCAAGACCCGGAGCGGTATGGTGCTGGGCGACCAGGTGCGCATCGTCCGTGAGGCAAGGAACCACTGGGCCTACCAGCCGCTCCGAAAGCCGGCCGTGCCTGCGGTGGCAAACTCCAAGCTCCCGGCCCGGAATCCCATCGACGCCTTCGTCCTGGCGCGGCTGCAAAAGGCGGGCCTCGCCCCCTCGCCGCCTGCGGACCGCCGCACACTGCTGCGACGGGTGACCTATGACCTCACCGGCCTCCCGCCCACGGCTGAGGAAGCGGATGCCTTCCTGGCCGACCGCTCCCATGACGCCTACGAGAAGGTGGTCGACCGCCTCCTCGCCTCTCCCTCTTACGGAGAGCGGTGGGGACGGCACTGGCTGGATGTCGCCCGGTACGCGGACACCAAGGACGGCGTGCTCCAGTACGGCGATGCGCGGATCCGTCCCTACGCCTACACCTACCGGGACTACGTCATCCGCGCCCTGAACGCGGACACCCCCTATGACCGCTTCGTCCAGGAGCAGCTCGCCGCGGACCAGCTCGACCTTAAGGGCGAGGCATGGCGCCTCGCCGCCATGGGGTTCCTCACCCTTGGGCGGCAGTACGACAACAACGTCCACGATCAAATCGACGACAAGATCGACACCGTGAGCCGTGGTCTCCTGGGCCTCACGGTGAGCTGCGCCCGCTGCCACGACCATAAGTACGACGCCATCCCGATCAAGGATTACTACTCCCTCTACGGCGTCTTCGCCGCCAGCGAGGCGCCGCTCGACCTGCCGCTCATCGCGCAGCCGGAGCAGGTGCCTGGCTACGCGGATTACGCGAAGCAGTACGAGCCGAAGAAGCAAGAGCTGGCGGCCTTCGAGAGCAAGCAGTTCACGCTGCTGAGCGAGACGGCGAGGGAGCGCGCCGGCGACTACTTCTTCCACGCCGCCACCACGGACCCGGACCCGCTGGAGACGGCGATCTTCTTCCTCTCCCTCGACCCCGGCGACCTCCGCCCGCAGATTGTGGCCCGGTGGCGGCGGCTCATCCAGCGACGCGCCACCCCGGATGACCCGCTCTTCAGCCCCTACCGGGCGCTGGCGGACCTCCCGGAGAAGGGCTTTATCGAGGCTTCGGCGGCAGTTTTGGCACGCCTGGTTATGCGCCCTGCCGGAACCGCTACGGGGCAGGTGAACAGGGTCGTCCTGCAAGCCCTCACCGCCGCCAAGCTGGACGACCGGAAGGCCGTAGCCAGGGTCTATGCGGATCTGCTTAAGCAGACATACCAGGCCGGAAAGGCCCCCAGCGCCCCCGCCATGACGCCGGAGCAGCGGCAGCTCCTCGAGCTGGTGACCTCCACCGAGAGTCCCGCCTGGTTCCCGCGAAACCACACTTACTACTACATGTCCCGTGGCGAGAAGGACGCGTACGGCGGGATGCAGCAGAACCTCGATGTTCTAGCGGTACAGCAGGCCGGTGCCCCGCCCCGCGCCATGGTGCTCAACGACAGCCAGGAGTTGCACCCACCGCGCGTCTTCACGCGGGGCAATCCGTCAACTCCTGGTGAAACCGTGCCGCGGCGGTTCCTGGCGGTGCTCACCGGCACCCGCCAGCCCTCCTTCAACCTTGGAAGTGGGCGGCTGGAGATGGCCCGCTCCATCACCGACCCGCGCAACCCGCTCACGGCCCGCGTGATGGTCAATCGCGTCTGGATGCACCACTTCGGCGAGCCGCTGGTCGCCACACCCAGCGACTTCGGCAGCCGCAGCGCGCCGCCCACGCACCCGGAGTTGCTGGATTACCTCGCCGCGCGCTTCTCCGCCCCCCTTGGCGAGGGAGCGAGGGAGCGAGGGGGAGAGGGAGCGACATCGGATGGCCTAGCGTGGTCGCTCAAGAAGCTCCACCGCCTCATGGTCAACAGCGCCACCTACCGCCAGTCATCCGCCCTCATTCCGCCCCCCGGAGCGCGGGCGTCCCGCCCGCATCAACCTGGGGTCGAGAAGCACAGTTCCCGCCACCAGCCAACCCGCTCCCCAATTCCGCATTCCGCATTCCGCATTCCGCAATTGAAGGATCCCGAGAACCGGCTCCTCTGGCGCTTCCGCCGCCGCCGCCTCGACTTCGAGGAGATGCGCGACACGCTGGTGGCGGCCTCCGGACGGCTGGACCGCGCGCAGTTCGGACGAGCCCTGCGGGACGCCTTCGATCCAGGGAACCGGCGCCGCACCGTCTACGCCCTGGTCGACCGTCAGAGCCTGCCGGAGGCGTTCCGCGCCTTCAACTTCGCGCAGCCGGACAACTCCGTGGAGCGGCGGCCCCGGACCATCGTCCCGCAGCAGGCCCTCTTCGGATTGAACTCGCCCTTTGTGGTGGAGCAGGCGCGGGCGCTTGCGGCGCAAGTCAAGGGCGCGGAGACGGATGAGGCGCGGGTCGCCGGCCTCTACCGCGCCCTATTCCAGCGCCCCGCCACTTCAGAGGAGACCCGTGCGGCACTCGCGTTCGTTGGAGCCACGGCTGGTTCCAAATCTCCGCTCAACGCATGGGAGCAGCTCGCGCAAGTGCTGTTCCTCACCAACGAGATGATGTTCGTCGACTGACAGGTCAATTGCGGATTGCGGATTTCGAATTGTCCCCCGGACAGAGATAGCCACCCTTGCGCGTCCGAGCGAAAATCCCAGCCAACGCGGCATCGAAGGGGAACAGAGTCGTTCACGCCTTCAACTTCAGCTTCCAACCCTAGATGACACCACTAGACGCTATGCATTCCGAACTACGGCAGGCGATCTCCCAAGAAACGGGACTATCGCCGGAGCAGTTCCTAATCAGCCGCCGGGAGGCGCTGGCCAAGCTCGGCACCGGCCTCCCGCTCCTGGGCCTTGCCGCCCTCCTGGCCGACGAGCGCCCCGCACACGCCGCCAGTTCAAAGCCGTCTCCCAATCCGCAATCCGCAATCCGCAATCCGCAATCGGAAGATCCTCTTGCGCCCCGGCCTCCGCATTATCAGCCCCGGGCGAAGCACCTTATCCATATCTACCTGAACGGGGGCCCCTCCCAGGTCGATACCTTCGACCCCAAGCCGCTCCTGAAGAAGTACGAGGGGCAGCAGCTTCCAACCGGCAACCTCTCCACGGAGCGGAAGACCGGCTACGCGCTGCCATCGCCCTTCACGTTCAAGAAGTACGGCCAGAGCGGGCTGGAGATCAGCGAGATCTTCGACAAGACCGCCCAGCACGCGGACGACCTCTGCATCGTCCGCTCCATGCACGCCAACACGCCCAACCATGAGCAGTCGATGCGCCTCATGAACTGCGGCGATGAGCGGCTCTCCCGCCCCAGCATGGGTGCCTGGGTCACCTACGGCCTCGGCACGGAGAACCGCGACCTCCCCGGCTACGTGGCGATGTGCCCCGGCCTGCCCGTGGCGGATGTCTCAAACTGGCGCTCCGCATTCCTGCCCGGCATCTACCAGGGCACGCACATCGACACCCGCAAAATGCATGCGGGTGGTCTGAAGGTGGAGGAGCTGATCGAGAACATCCGCAGCAAGTTCGTCGCGCCGGAGGACCAGCAGCGGCAGATGGCGCTCCTCACCGCGCTCAACCGCAGCCACCAGGCGGCGAGGACCGACGACCCGGACCTGGAAGCGCGCATCCAGAGCTTTGAGCTGGCCTACCGCATGCAGTCCGCCGCCACGGACGCCTTCGATATCAGCAAGGAGCCGGAGTACATCCGCAAGGCGTACGGCGACGGCGTGCATGGCCGGCAGCTCCTCATCGCGCGGCGGCTGATCGAGCGGGGGGTCCGCTTCGTCCAGTGCTTCCATGGCGATGTCCAGCCGTGGGACAGCCACGCCAACATCGCCGCTGAGCACAAGAACCTCGCGGCCCAGTGCGACGGCCCCATCGCCGCTCTCCTCACCGACCTGAAGCAGCGCGGCCTCTTCGACGACACCGTGATCCTCTGCGGCGGCGAGTTCGGCCGGACGCCGGCGGTGGAGCTTTCCGGCGGCAAGCCGGCCAATGGCCGGGATCACAACCACTGGGGCTTCAGCGTCTGGATGGCCGGCGCGGGCGTCAAGGGCGGGCAGGCCTACGGCGCCACGGATGAGTTCGGCTACCGCGCCGTGCAGGACCCCGTCCACGTCCATGACCTGCACGCCACCCTGCTCCACCTACTGGGCTTCGACCACACCCGCCTGACCTACCGCTACGCTGGCCGCGACTTCCGCCTCACCGATGTCTTCGGCCGCGTGGTCCGGGAACTACTCGCCTAGCACCGACCATCGCTTCCGGGTGGCAAACAAAACGGGAGAGAGATCGACCTAACAGGCCATAACAGCCATCCTGAGTCAATCCCTCTCCCGAAAGCGATCCGCCAAACCCGAATTGCCTAGGGGCCGGTGCCGGGTTCCGCGCGCGGGATGGCGCGGAGGAACTCGTAGACCGCGCGGATGTCCTGGTCGGTCATCTTGCCGTAGACCGGCCACGGCATGATGCGGAGCGTGTTTCCGTTGAGGTCCCGGCCGGTGCGCAGCGTGCGCTTGAATTCCTGGAAGGTCATACCCGCCGGCTTGCCCGTGGCATCCGGGGTGAGGTTGCGGCTGACGGGTGAACTCGGCGGTGGCCCGAACGGCATCCCGCCGGAGAGGTAGTGGTCCTTGTTGATTTGCTCCGGCTCGCCCGCAAACGGGTTGCCGCCCGGGGCGTAGGAAGGGAAAGTGTGGCAGTCGTTGCAGCCGCCCTGCGCGTTGATGATGTAGGAGCCGCGACCCACCAGGTCACGGTTCAGGCCCCGCAGCTTGAGGTTCACGGGCGAGATGGCCAGGCCACGTTGGACCTCGCTCTTGGGCAGGTCGCCCGGGGCGCTGTTGGCCTGGTGGCCAATACCGGCTACAAGCAGAACCGCGCTTGCGGCTACGATCCATCCGGATTTGTTCATCTGGTTTCTCCGTATCTGAGCCGGCCGGCACCCATACGGCACGGGGCGGGCTGGCTCGGTTCCATTCGTGTCAGGCCAACGCCAGCACTGAGTGGGAACGAGCCTTGGTTCTCCAGAGGAGCGACCGGTCCCTTCCGTGAGTATCGATCAAAAGAGTGGGATTGTTCACTCGCGCCGCGCTCCGTACCGTCGTCAGAGCGCGCGCATGAACGCTTCCAGGTCCGCCCGTTCCTGAGCGCTGTAGCGGATGTCGAAGCGGGTGTCGTAGAAGTCGATCACGTCGCCCAGGGTGGCCGCAGAGCCGTCGTGGAAGTACGGTGCCCGCGACGCCAGCCCGCGCAGGCCCGGCGTCTTGAAGCGGTCGAGGTCCGCCCACTTGCCGGTGATCAGCGCCCGACCCGGGTCCGTCGTCTGCCGAACCGCATTCGTGCCGAGGTTGCGCAGCGTGTAAAGCGGCTGATGTGGCAGCCGTCGGGTGGGCGCGCTCACCCCGATATCGGTGAGCAACCCGATGGAGCTGCTGCCGACGTTGGGCGTGTGGTGGCAGCTTGAGCAAGTGACGGTCACGGCGGGCTGGCCAACGCGGTCATTGAAGCCGGCCACGCCAGTCAGAGTGAACCGCTTCCGGTTGAAGCTCACCTCTCCGCGCGCCACCGACTTCCGTGCCGCCGCGATCGCCGTATTCCCGCCGCCACGTGCCTTCGCCCACTTGGAAAAGAGCGTGAAGGTGATCGGGTTGAACCTCCGGCTGAACGGATTGTTCAGACCCGCCGTGAACTCCTGCTGGCGGAGCGCCGCCGGACCGCCCTTGCCGCCTTCCGCCGTCAGCAGGCCCGCTGCCGCGTCCCGGATCTGCGCGTGGTGCAGGGAGCTCTCGAAGCGGACGATGCTCTGAAGCTGAGCCGGGGTCGGAGCCACCGCCGCCTGCGCGTGGCCCCTGGTGGCGTCGAGCGCCTGGTCGGCCAGGTTCCTCGCGTGGGTCTGGCCCGGCGTCGACTTCCGCCCATCCCACATCACCGTCGTTTCGAAGCGGAGATTGGTGGCCGGAAGCGGTCGCCGGAAAAGGGAGAGTTCGGCCACGCTCGCGAATCCGTGGGGATCGTCCACTGCGTCCAGCGCGAACTCCGCGCCGGCGGGGATGGGCAGGCCAACCCGGATCAGGCCCCGCTCCAGTAGCGGTGCGTACGCCGCCTGTCGCGCCTCCAGCGTGGAGACATCCGCCTGCGGAGAGGTGGTGCCGTCGTTGGTCCGGAAGAGCGGGTCGAGGCCCTCCGTGCTGTCGAAGAGCGACCGCACCTGCGCCGGGGTGATAGACCAGCCCGCCGCCTCGCGGTGGCAGCTCTCGCAGGTGCGGTCATTGATCCCCAGCTTGGCGAAAAAGGGGTTGCTCCGTTTGATCCGGTTCCCCGTCAGCTTGGTCAGCGCCGTTCCGCTCGGGTTGGGCTGCGGCTGCGGCGCACTCGCCGCTGCGAGGACCGTCATGCCGCCGCTCAGGCAGAGGGCCGGGACAAGCACCGAAGGTGCCGGGCGAAAGAGGCGCGTCAGGAAGAAGAGGGGGCGAGACATCAGGGATACAGCTTTCCGATGGAACCGCCAGCTCAATGGCCGCTCGGTCTTGCGTAGTCTATCTTCGGCGGGGAGCAGGCTGACAGGCGGTTTCAGGGCAGTGTGAATGCGCTCACGACTGTCCTATGAACCTCGGCCCAGATCCCCTTCTCCCGGAGACAACTGCCACGTTGAATCACGGTGGCATCTGCGCAAACCGGTTCCCTTGATCGCCTTCCCCTCTGATCCGCGCTCATCCGCTAAATCCGCGTCATCCGCGTTCCATTCCGGCTCCCACGTTAGAAAAGCAACCTTTCTGCGGGCGTATCGCAATTGACCGGGGGAGGTGCCGCGCGTCTTGGTTTCGGAACCTCTTCACGTGAACCGAACCTACTCCCCATTCCCACTCCTCTTCCTGGTCGCAGGTGCCGCCCTTCTGGCGCAGCGACCGGCCGTCACCGCTCCCGTTCCGCTCCGGATCGAGCCTCCGACGGCGCGCTGCCGCCTGGGGGACGGGTTCCAGTTCCGCGCCCGGCTCGGCAGCCGGGACGCCACCGTGACCTGGAGGGTGGAGGGCGCGGGAAACGGCACCATCACCAGTTCCGGCTACTACCAGGCCCCGCCGAGCGGCAGCACGCCCGCCTCCCTTCGGGTGATCGCCTCCCTGGACGCGGGGGACGCAGGCGGGCGCGCCGAGGGTGTGGTCCAGCTCTTGCCGGTGATGCTGGCCGTCACGCCGGAGGAAGCGGAACTGCCGGTTGGAGAGAGCGCCCAGTTCCGCGCGAAGGTCGAGGGCGCGGGCGATCTGAGGGTGGCGTGGTCCGTGGACGGCGGCGCTGCGAACGGAGCGGTTTCGGAAAGCGGCTTCTTCACCGCACCGGCGCGGTTCACCACCCCCGGCACCATCATGGTCCGCGCCACATCCAAGGCAGACCCCACCAAGTCCTCCACCGCCACCCTTCGCGTCCGGCCCGTGGAGCTGCGCGCCGATACGAAGGTCGTTCCGGTGAAGCATGGAATCGGGCAGCGCCTCGTTGCGGAGGTGAAGGGCGCTCCTAATGCTGCCGTGGAATGGAGCCTCCAGGAGGGAAGTCAGGGCCGCATCTCACCGAACGGCCTTTACAAGACCCCGGAGAGCATGGCCACTCCCGCGGACGTGCTGGTGATTGTCCGTGCGGCGGCTGACCCCACCAAGATGGCCACGCTCCGGCTGCGCGTGGAGCCGATCCAGGTCAACATCGGGGTGGCGGCGGCTCGCGGAGAGAAGCGACGCGGGAACCGGAGGCCGGGCGTGGTGGGCCGCATCGCCAATGAGGCTTACCGGACGACCGTTCCCTCCGTGGTCCGCCTGATTATCCCGTTCGAGCCAGGCGATATGTTCGTCAAGGGTCCCACCTTCCGGGGGAAGTCGGGCAAGCAGTACGCCCCGCTGGGCGGAACGGTCGCCTTCGATGCCACGGTCCTCAACACCACGGATGACCGCGTGAACTGGGAGATCGTCGGCAACCCGATCGGGGAGATCTCCGGCGACGGCATCTACCGCATCCCTGAGAAGCTCGCCACGCCCCAGGTGGTCCAAATCAGGGCGACCAGCCTGGCGGACCCCACCAAGGCGGTGGTCCAGACCATCAACATCCCGCCCGTGCTGGTCCAAGCGCAGCGCACCGACTACCTCTGCCCGCTGGGCAGCGCGGTGCAGTTGGCCGCCGTGGTGGAGAACTCCGAGAACCGGAAGCTGACCTGGTTGGTGGAGGGTGGAGAGCGCTTCGGCACCGTCTCCGCCGAAGGCCTCTACCGGCCCCCCAACTCCCTCACCACTCCCGCCACCGTCCTGGTCAAGGCCACCAGCGTGGCGGATCCCAGCAAGTCCCTGACGCTGCGGGTGGCAGTCCCCGCGCTAGGCCTGGAGCTTTCCCCGGAGCGCGCTGAGGTGCGGGCAGGGCGACTGGTGCGGCTGAAGGTCTCCATCCCCGGCGGCAAAGGCACCCCCTCCGAGGTGACCTGGCGCCTCTCGCCCCAGGTGGGCGAGATCACCCCGGACGGGACCTACCACGCCCCGGAAGGGGTCATGCCCCAGACGGTCCAGGTCACCGCCACCCTCGCTGCGGACCCTAGCAAGACCGCCACGGCCACGGTTAAGATCACCGGCCGCTAACTCAGCATCCAAGGCAATCCTAGGTCCCCTCGCACTGAACGGGACCGGTTCAACCGTGGCGCGTGAGCCAAATGCGCTCCTCGGCCACCGGACGGCCAACCGCCTTACTTCCCCGTTTGCACTACTCGGAATGGGCCCGGCGGACCATTACCCGGGGCGGGCAAGGATGAAGATCACCAGGGGAATGATGAGGCAGACCGCCAGGAGCACGATGAGCGTGACCGGCGGACCCGTGCGCACAGAGCCGGAGCGCACGGAACCGGAGTCCGAGGATCCGGATCGCTCACCGCCGCTACGGGAGGAGCCGGATGAACGATGGCGATGCCCGGACTTGCCGGAATGCTCTTCCGACCGCCGCGTGCCCCGGCCGCTCCCCTTCCCTTCCACCGTCTTGCACTCCGCGCAGAAGTGGCCGAAGACCTCTTCAATGCGGGGCCGCATGCCCTTCCGGAGGTTGGTGTCCTCGCGCTTGCCCACCACCTGCCGGGTCATCTCGCCCAGCGGATGGAACTGCTCGCACTGGTAGCAGCGGGTGAGGCGATGGTCCGGACAGAGCGGCTCACCCGCCTCCGAGAAGGGTCCGAGCGGGTTCTTGTGGGAGCGCCGGGAACTCAGGCTCACCGCACCCAGGGGCCGCGAGCAGACCGCGCACCCGAAGGGCGTCCTGGTCTCGCAGCCGGGGCATCGTTCTGCGCCTACATCTACGGAAGCGCTGCATTCTCGACAGGGGAAGGCTGGCATTGACTCTTGAGGATTGGACGGCTTCATCTGAGGCACGGCATCGCCACGGTGCGACGGTCCATCCCCATTATCGTGATGATCAGCGGGGGACTCGACTTTCTTCTACACTACTTTGGTAGGGCAACCAAGCGGCCAGTGGTATGAGATCGCTCACACATACCCGCATCCGGGGTTTAATCAACCCGCAAATTGCGCCATCTATTCCAGTCCCGAGCTTCGATATAGCGGTTTGGAGATTCGGCAGCGGCTCAGGTGTCGGCGAAATCCTGCGCCCTGCACCCAGTGCCGAGCACTCAGCAGTGCCGAGAAAAGAGAGCAGACCCGTTTCCGCTGCAAACGGGACTCCCAACACTACGTTAGAAGCTCGCGTTAGCCCAGGTATTCCACGAACGCGTTCAAGCCAGGCGGACGGCTCCCCGCGCATGCGGGCGGAAGCCAGCCGGCCATTGGGTGCCCAGGTCATACACCGCGCCGGAGAGATCCGCGTCTTGAAGCTGAGCGCCGCGAAGGTCCGCGCCGGAGAGGCCTGCGTTGGCTAGGTTGGCACCGCGAAGGATTGCGCCTGCTAGGCTGGCGTCGTAGAGGCTGGCGTCCACCAGCACCGCGCCGGTGAGATTGGCGCCGCCGAGGTTGGCTCCCGAAAGGTTCGCGCCCGCCAGGTTGGCCCCTGGGAGGAGGGTGCCGGAGAGATCCGCCCCAACCAGCAGCGCGCCGGTGAGGTCGAGCTTGCTCAGGTCGGCACCGGCAAGCGTCTCGGCCTCCACCGTGTGCAGCACCCGGCGCGTCCGCTTCTGGATGATCTCGATCATCGCTTCTCTCGATCCCGTTTAATCCGCATCATGCCCCTCGGTGGCGTGAACGTAGGAAGCCCCGCACGGAGATCATCGCTTGGGTGGCCCCTGCGACGCAAAGGCTTCCTGCTTCGACGCGGTGCCATCGGCAGTCGCGTTGCTTTGCATCTGGCGGAAAGTCAACCGCAGTGCCACCCAGCCAATCACCAGGCAGAGTCCGGTCAGCTCAAGCCCCAGCCGCTGGCTGTCCGATCCGGGGAGCGATTGAACTTCCCACCGGCGCAAGAGCACGGCTGCCATGGGCCAGAGGCAGACCGCATCCGCTTCGCGGCAGATCGCTTCCCAAAGGCGGTGAGGCACCACCCGCTTGCGCTGCCGGAGGCGCCTCAGCTTCGGAATGAAGGCCCTGACCCGCTGCCGGTACTTGCCGAAATTCCGCGGCCACTGCCTGGAGAGGTAAGCTTCCTCGCTCCGGATCGAGATGGAGTGGCTGGCGGCGAAGAGCACCGCGTACAGTACGATGAACCAGGCGTGCCCGAGGATAAGCGTCAGCCCCAGCCCCATCAGAAAGCTGCCGACGTAGAGCGGGTGCCGGACGTACCAGTAGAGGCCGGTGATCACCAGCCGGCCATCGGAGTTCTCATGCTTCCAGCCGCGCGCGCAGATGCGGATCACCACCCCGGTGAACACCAGCCAAAGGCCGGCGCCGTCCGTGAGCAACCCAAGCGCGGTGCCGGACATGGAGGGGTCGGGACGGGCCCAGGTGGGCAGCATCACCAGGAGAGGCAGGATCCAGAGCCAGTTCAGGAGGTGACGTTTCATCCGGTCGAAAGAGCGAACAGCATGGCTCGGGGTATTCGGCAAACAAAGAAGCCCCCGAGCATCCTGCTTGCGGGAAAGCACCGTGAGTTTAACATACCGTTCCCCACCGAGATACGGCGCGTGAAGCGACTCGCCGGGGAGCGGCGCCGGGATGGCGATCCATAGGCCCTTGGAAAGGGAAGGCGCGCCGTTGATCTCACGGCAAATCGAGAGGCCGCGGAAGCCTGGAGCGACTTCCCTTCGACCTCTCGTATTGACTGTGCCGTGGTCCTGGCGCTCTCAGCTGGCGTTGCGGGCGGCCACTTCCCGGTACCGCTCTTCCGCGGAGACGTAGGGTTCCATCGCGCTCTCGTCCACGCTGAGGTGGACCACGCGGTCCCGGAGCCCCTCGATGTGCTGGCCATGCACCAGGCACGGCTGGCGGAAGGAGTCGTGCTGGATCACCAGGCCGACAAAGATGTCGCTGCCTTCGTCGTACAGGACCTCGGTCACGCTGCCCAGCGTGTGCCCGTCCGGCGCGATGACGCGCATTCCCTTCTCAATCTGCGTGTAGCTGCCTTCCGTCATGGTTCTGCCTCCGCACTCCTCATACCCTTACTATGCCCCGTTGAAAAAGGCCTACCAAGAATTGTCCGGGACGGATGCCTGGGCAGGGCGGGCAGACCGTTCGCTTCCCTGACGCGTGGCGGGGAATGCCGGTATAGTCCTCCGCACCGCCCCTAGCACGCCACGGCATTCTGGGCGTGCGCGAGCCGCCGGACACCCCCCACTTGCTTCCCGTCACTGAAGTCACCTTCTCCAACGGCCTGACCGTCCTCCTGGCGGAGAACCACGCCGCGCCGGTTGCCACCTGCTGGGTCGGCTACCGCGTCGGGGTGCGCAATGAGCGCCCGGGGATCACCGGTGCCAGCCACTGGGTGGAGCACATGACGTTCAAGGGAACCGAGCGCCTGCCCAAAGGGGAGCTGTTTCGCCGGGTCTCCCGCTACGGCGGCACCAACAACGGCTTCACCTCGGACGACTTCACCATCTACTACGAGACGCTGCCCTCCGAGCACCTGGAGGTCGCGCTGGAGATCGAGAGCCAGCGGATGGCCTTCGCCCTCTTCGAGGCGGAGGAGACGGAGCGCGAGCGGACGGTGATCCTGGCAGAGCGCGACGGTGCCGAGAACCACCCGCACTACCACTTGGGCGAGCGGATGGGCGAGGCGGTCTTCCACCAGCATCCCTACCGCTGGCCGGTGCTCGGCACGCGCGCCGACCTGGAGCGGATGACCCACACAGATCTCCTGGGACACTACCGAACGTACTACACGCCGGGCAATGCGGTGCTGGTGGTGGTCGGCGCGTTCCAGACGGAGTCCCTGCTGGCCCAGGTGCGCCACTGGTTCGAGGGGATCGTGCCCGGTGGCCCGGTGCCTCATGGCCCGCCCCCTGAGCCGGAGCAGAGGGAAGAACGGCGGGTGGAGGTGCGTGACCCCGGACCTTCGGCCTACCTCTCGCTGGCGTACCGGGCACCCGCCTGGGGCCATGCGGACGTCTACCCGCTGGCGTTTCTGGATGCCATCCTGAGCGGCGGCAAGTCGGTGAGCTGGTCCGGCGGCGGCTTCATGGGCCGAAGCAGCCGGGTCTATCTCGCCCTCGTAGAGAGCCGCATGGCGATCAACGCTGGCACCGGGTACCGTGCGGCGGTCGACCCCGCTGCCTTCAGTGCCAGCCTCACGCTCCGTCCGGGGCAGGAGCCGACGGCGGCCGAGGCCGCTCTGGAAGCGGTGCTGGAAGGCATCGCGGCGGACCCGCCCTCTGCCGAGGAGATGGCGCGGGCGCTTCGCCAGGCCGAAGCCCAGTTCGCCTACGGCCGTGACGGCGTCACCAGCCAGGCTTATGCCCTGCTCAACTTCCAGCTTCACGGGCACTGGTCGGACGTCAACCGCCATCTCGACCGGCTCCGCGCCGTGACCCGTGACGACCTGATTCGCGTGGCCAGCGCCTATCTGCGGCCGGAGACCCGCACCGCCGGCTGGTTCATCCCAAGCTGAGAGGGAGAACCCCACGGAGCGCGGGCGCACCGTGGGGACACTGAACTTGCTGGCAAAGCAGAACCCGTCCCGTCTGCCAATCCGAAATCCGCAATTGAGCCCTAACCTTCGTTGGCCTCGTGCTTCTCCCGGAGCGAGGCCACGACCGCCGGATCAGCGAGGGTGGTGGTGTCGCCGAGGGTGCGGCTTTCCGCCACGTCACGCAATAGGCGGCGCATGATCTTGCCGCTGCGGGTCTTGGGCAGCTCCGCGGTGAAGACGATGCTGTCAGGCCGCGCAATGGCGCCGATCTTCTTGACCACATGCTCCTTCAGCTTGTCCGCCAGGTTGTTGTCCGCCGTCACCCCCTGCTTCACCGTCACGAAGGCCACGGGCACCTCGCCCTTCAGGTCGTGCTTCTTCCCAATCACGGCGGCTTCAGCCACCGCAGGATGGTCGACCAGGGCGCTCTCCACTTCCATGGTTGAGAGCCGGTGGCCGGAGACGTTCATCACGTCGTCCACGCGGCCGAGGATCCAGAGGTAGCCGTCCTTGTCCCGCTTCGCTCCGTCACCGGTGAAGTAGATGCCGGGGAAGCGGCTCCAGTAGGTCTCCTTGAACCGCTCCGGGTCCCCGTAGAGCGTCCGAAGCATTCCGGGCCACGGGTGCGTGAGCACCAGGTAGCCCCCGCCGCCCGGCGGAACGCTCACGCCATTGGCATCGACCACGTCCGCCAGGATTCCCGGCAGAGGACGGGTGGCGGAGCCCGGCTTCGCGGCGACCAGTCCGGGGAGCGGACTGATCATGATGTGCCCCGTCTCGGTCTGCCACCAGGTATCCACGATGGGGCACCGGTCCCCGCCGATGATCTCGCGGTACCACATCCAGGCCTCGGGGTTGATCGGCTCGCCCACGCTGCCGAGGAGGCGGAGGGTGGTGAGATCGTGCGCGCGGGGATACTCCTCGCCCCACTTCATGAAGGCACGGATGGCGGTCGTCGCCGTGTAGAAGATGCTCACGCCGTACTTCTCAATGAGCGCCCAGAAGCGGTCCTTCGCGGGGTAGTCGGGTGCCCCTTCGTAGATCACCTGCGTGGCCCCGTTGGAGAGCGGCCCGTAGATCACGTAGCTATGGCCGGTGATCCAGCCGACATCCGCGGTGCACCAGTAGACATCCTCCGGCTTGAGGTCGAACACCCACTTGGTGGTGGCGTAGCACCCCAGGAGGTAGCCGGCCGTGCTGTGGGCGATCCCCTTCGGCTTGCCGGTGGAGCCGCTGGTGTAGAGGATGAAGAGCAGGTCCTCCGCGTCCATCTCTTCCGCCGGGCACTCCGCGGAGGCCCCGTCCATCAGGTCGTGCCACCAGGCATCCCGCCCGGCCTGCATGTGCGCCGGGGCAAGCTGGTGGCCCACGCGCTCAAGCACCACCACCTTCTCCACGGAAGGGCTGCGCTCAAGGGCGCTGTCGACCGCTCGCTTCAGCGGCACCACGCCGCCGCGCCGGTGGCCGCCATCCGCCGTGACCACCACCTTCGACTGCGAATCCTGCAGCCGGTCCGCCAGGGCATCCGCGCTGAACCCGCCGAAGACGACCGAGTGCGCGGCACCGATGCGGGCGCACGCCAGGCAGGTGATGACCAGCTCCGGGACCAGCGGCATGTAAACCGTGACGCGGTCGCCTTTCTGGACGCCCAGGCCCTTCAGCACGTTGGCGAACTTGCACACCTCGCGCCAGAGCTGCCGGTAGGTCAGCGTCCGCTCATCGCCCGGCTCCCCCTCCCAGTGGATGGCGACCTTGTTCTGCGTCGCCGTGCCGAGGTGCCGGTCCAGGCAGTTGACGCTGGCGTTCAGCCTCCCGCCCTCGAACCAGCGGGCGAAGGGCGGCTCCCAGGTCAGCGTGGTGTCCCACGGGCGGGACCAGGTGAGCTCCTGCGCCACCTCGCCCCAGAAGGCGGTGGGGTCGGCTTCCGCCCGCGCGTAGATCTCCGGGTCGTTCAGGGTGGCGCGCGCCGCGAACTCCGGCGTCGGCGGGAAGAGGCGCGACTCATCCAACAGCGCCTCGATTGCGTGCTCATCGATCATCAAGTCCACCTTCTCAATTTCGGATCTCGGATTTCGGATTGGGATGCGGGTTGGCTTGGGATCAGGGTTCAACGGCACTGCGGCTGCGCTTTGAGGGTCGATCAAAGGTCAACGGGGCCCATCCCTCCGAAGCGCTCCCCTGCGGGTGCGAAACCACCATAAGATTGACCCGCCCCATCATCGACACCATCCAATAGCTGCCGCTTCCAGGCGTCTGGACACTCCCTCGACTGAGCAGCGGCAGCGGGTCCCCGGACGCTTCAAAAGACAATGCCTCGAAGCGAATGCCCGCAAGATTGACATCAAGTCCCCAAATCGGCACTCGACTGGCTACGGACCCGAAGAACGCAGCCAAGATGATGACCATCAGCAGCGTCGAAAAGACCGCTAGATGCCGCATCGACTTCGATGATCTGGAGCTACTTGCGAAACCCACGACACTATGCCTCCTGGACGACCGCGATCCTAACCCCGCTGGCAATCCGCAATCCTCTCAAGGTTGTGCGGGCAGGGAAGTATCGCCTGCTCCGGCCAACGTTTGCAGCCCTGTCGGCGCGATGGAGGGATAGGGGAACTCGGCTGGTTACGAAGCGATGCCGAACCCTGACCGTCAGGAGCGGCCCACTAACGCTCCGACGCAGAGTACGGGTGCGGGTGGATTCTGGGAGGGCAGTGAGTCCGCGCGCCGGAAGGGTCACGTGCCCAGAATGACGGTTTACGGAGTTGTCCGGCGACCCCTCGGCTTTCTTCGGTTCAGTACTGGGAGCTTGAGGCTGACACGGCTGACACCTTCGGTTCGGCCGTTCATCATCCTCCCGTAGGAGCAGGTGAGAATTATCGTGCTTGCTTGACCTTGGGCCAGAAGAGATCGTCACCGCACGCAACCCGAAATCCGAAATCCGCAACTCGAAATCTAACTGAGGCTCATCCCGGCTCTCTTAAGCACCTGGCGCACCGTCTCGTGGGAGACACGATTGGCGTGCTCCAGCTTCACCATCTGGTCCGCCAGCAGCCGCAGTGACCAGCGGGTGTGCCCTTCCGGCGGGGCGCCCTGGAACAGGGCTATCAGCAGCGCCTCCTGGGCACGGTTCAGGGTGGGGGCCTTGCGGTTCTGCTGCACCTTCCGGTGGAGCGCCGACTTCAGCCCGCCCTCCGCAAAGCGCCGACAGACGCGGGTGACGGTCATCTCACTGACGGCCACCGCCTCCGCGATCTGGCCGTGCAGGGTGGCCGGTCCTCCCGGTGCCTGGTCGGCCTGAAGGAGGATCCGGGCGTGCCCCAGTTCGCGCGGCGATGCCGTCGCCTGGGCGACCAGCTCGTTCAGCTCCTCGCGCATCCCCTCAGTGAGGAGCACGGCGTACTTTTTGGGCATGGGCGGATCTCCACGGAACGGCATCGCAACTGCGGATGGAAGATCGCTTGATGCCATATCAAATTTGACACGATGTCGTCCTGGTGTCAGATTTGAATTGCCCTCTCACGTGAACTTCGGGGCACCCGCTCCTGCGCGGGGCTAGACTATTCGTATGCAGCTCCTCCCCTTAATGCGCCACGACACCCGCCGCCAAGTAGCTGACTCCCGCGCCCGAATGCCGAGCAGGATGGCGGAAAGCCGATGAGGCCGCATTACCACATCGCGATCATCGGGGGCGGCTTCGCGGGATGTCAGCTTGTCCGGCGGTTGGTGGAAGGAGCCGACCGTCCACTGAGCATCGCCCTGATCGACCGGGGACCGTTCCTCGCCACCGGTGCCGCCTACGCCACCGCGCGACCGGAGCATCTGCTGAACGTGCGTGCCGGGGTCATGGGCGCCGCACCGGAGCAGGTGGACGGCTTCCATCGTTGGCTCACCTCTGAAGCGGCCGCAGAAAGCCTGGGGCAGGCCGGGCTCATCACGCCGCCGCCAGCAAGCGACTTCCTGCCGCGCCGCCTCTACGGCGACTACCTCCGGCAGCGCTGGTCCGAGACGCAGTACCTCGCGGAGGCTGGCGGTATCCGGCTGGACATCATCGCGCAGGAAGCGGTGAGCATCGCCGAAGCGCCTGAGGGTCTACGAGTCGACTTCGCGCAAGGGGAGAGCCTGCTCTCGAATCGGCTGGTGCTGGCGCTGGGCAACCACTTCGCGGCAGCCAAGCCGTCGTCACGGGTGATCCATCAGCCGTGGCAGTTCGACTTTGAGCGAGGGAGCGAGGGAGCGAGGGGGCGAGGGGGCGAGGGAGAGACCGGAGTGCCTTCTGCCTCCAGTCAACCCGCATCCAAATCCGAAATTCGAGATCCGAAATCCGAAATCCCCGTGGTTATCCTCGGCACGGGATTGACCGCCGTCGATACGCTGCTCAGCCTGGAGCGCGCCGGGTGGCGGCAGCCGGTGGTCGCCATCTCACGGCGCGGGCTGTTCCCACGCCCCCACGCGGCCCCGGCCCCGCCCTGGAAGCTGTCGCTCGAGGCGTTCGGGGAGGCGCCGCGCCTCTCCGGAGTTCTGCGGCACCTGCGGCGGGAGGTGCGGGCAGCCGCAGCAGAGGGAGTGGCATGGCAGGCGGTGATGGACGGTCTTCGGCCCCATACGGTCGCCCTCTGGCGCAGGCTGCCGACAGTGGACCAGCGGCGGCTACTGCGGCGCTACGAGAGCCTGTGGAACGTCCACCGCCACCGGATGCCCGCTGAGGTAGCCGCACGCATTAAGGCGATGCAAGCGAGCGGTCAGCTCCGCGTCCTTGCCGCGAGCTGCGATGGCATCACGAAGACGGCGGACGGAGTCCGCATCGCTTTGGGCGGCGACACCCTGTATGCTAGCCTGGTCTTCGATTGCCGCGGGCCGGGGCGGGCATTGCCGTCGCGCCCTCCGCTCCGCTCCCTCTTGGAGAGCGGGTTGGCCCTGCCGCATCCATCCAGCGTCGGCGTGGCCACGGACGGGGCTTATCAGCTTAGCGGTGCCCCCGCCATCTTCGCGATGGGCAACCTTCTGGTCGGAGAGCGGCTGGAGTCGACAGCCGTCCCGGAGTTGCGTCAGCAAGCGGCCGAGTTGGCGGAGCTGCTATTGAAGTCGCTCTAACTCCCCGAGGGGGCATTGGGCAGCGCAGCGAAAGGCGTGAATGGAGCAACCCTTTTCAAAAGAACTTGCGTCTCCAGGCGCAGTGCGGTAAGCTCTGCTCGTCAAGTTCAGATTGAGTTCGTAGCGCATTACTGTTCGGAAAGCCAGCCGTCCCGCCAGTGTTCTATCGACACCGGGGACGGCTTTTGAGTTTTTTGCTCCAGGCGTTTGCTCCCTGACCGGTCTGTATCGACCCACGCGGCTCGCGATGAGCCGCTCTGATCCTGGTGTGCCAGACGGCAACCTGGAAGGGAAACCATGAGCAAGAGACTATACGTAGGGAACCTCTCCTTCAACACGACCGAGAACGAACTGAACCAGGCGTTCGAGCCGTTCGGCGGCAGCGGAGCGGTCCTTCCTTCCGACCACGATGGACGCTCCAAGGGCTTCGGCTTCGTGGACGTGGCCGATGATCAGGCCGCAGCCGCAATTGCCGCCATGAATGGCAAGACCATGGACGGTCGCACCCTCAACGTCAACGAAGCCCGCCCCCGCGAAGATCGCGGCGGCAGCGGTGGTGGCGGTGGCCGCAGCGGTGGCTACGGCGGCGGCGGCGGCGGCGGCGGAAGCCGCGGCGGCTGGTAAGCCCCCTACCCATCGGTAACCCGTTGGTAACCGAATGATGGCCGAAGGCCCTGGTCTCCCTGTGGGACCAGGGCCTTCGTGCTTAGCGGGTGAGAAATGGGATGAGCGGGATGCGATGAGTCGGACGCAAGGTTGGCCGATGGGGTGATCCCTCCCTGGAGAAGGAAGCGCAATCCGCCGATGGGAACAGTCAGAAACCTCTGACTTCCGCAGAAACAACGCTGCTTCTGTCTGTCATCCCCCATTGACGCTCCCCCATCGACGCTCCCCCATGACGCCTCCCCTCTGGCTTCGGGCGCTCGGCGTGACGCTGGCAACGCTCGTTGTCGCGTCGGCGGTGGGGTTGACCACGGGTCTGGACCGCTGGCTCACGGACCAGCATTGGCGCTGGAAGGCACGCGCAACCGCCGCGCCCTTCCCCCAACGCATTCTCGTGGTGGCCGTGGACGATGCTTCCGTTCAGGAGCTGGGACGCCTCTCCAACTGGCGACGCACCCTTTACGCGCGGCTTCTGGGCACCCTGCGCCACGCGGACGCCGTGGCGCTCGACCTTGTCTTCGCGGAGCCGGATACCCGTTATCCAGAGGATGACGCCGCCTTCTCGCTGGCAATCCGCGAGCACGGGCGGGTGGTCCTCGGATTCAACCAGTGGAAGGACCTTCGCCCGCTCGGGAGCGCCGAACTGGGGCATATCCAGGACTTCCAGCAGCGACTGGACTCAGCACCGGATCCCTCCCTCTGGAGCGCGCTTCCACCCGTCAACGATGCGGCGCTCCAGCCCCCATTCGCGGCACTGCTGAAGGCCGCGCTGGCGCTTGGCTCCGTGGACGTGGAGGCGGATGGGGATGGTGTCCACCGCCGGGTGGCGCTGGTCCGCATGACGCAGAGCGGCAAGGTGCTGCCGCATCTGGCGCTGATGACCGCCTGTGCCGCCGAGGGAGTGTCGCTCAAGGAGGCGCTCGCCGGAGCGCCGGACGCGTTAAGTTTGGGCGGACGCAAGGTGCCCGCGCCGGACGGTGTCCTGCTCCTGCAGCCGTCAGCCCGCTCCGGCAGCCGCTACGCCCAGGGCGAAGGCGCACCCGTCCCTACCATGAGCTTCCATCAGGCGCTCCGGGCCGACCCGGAAGCGTTCCGAGACAAGATCGTGCTGGTGGGCGAGACGGCGGCCGGCACCACGGATGTCCGCCCCACGCCCCTCGACAGCGGCCTCCGGGGGGTCGAGTTCAATGCGGAGATCGTGGCGAACCTGCTGGCGGTGACGCCGGTCGCGCCGCTGGGGGCGGGAGCGCAGTGGGCGCTGGTGCTGGTGGCCGCCGGCGCGCCGCTGCTGCTCTACTCCCGGTTTCCGCCCGGTCGGGCCAGTTTCAGCGCGGCGGCGGTGCTTGTGCTGCTGCTCGGTGCGATGGAACTTCTCTTCTGGACCGCACGGCTGGTGCCGGGATGGGCCACGGTGCTCACCGCCTTCCTTGCGGCCACGGTCACCATGGGCCTCCAGCGGCTTGCCGAAGAGGAGGCGCAGAAGCGGCGGCTTCGGGAGAGCTTCTCACGGTACGTCCCGCCGGCGCTGGTGGATCAGATTGTGGATGAGCCGGAGTTGGCGCGCCAGGAGGGGACGCGCTGTCGCGTGGCCGTGCTCTTCTCGGACATCCGGGGCTTCACCTCGTACTCGGAGCAACAGCCGCCGGAGGTTGTCGTGCGGCAGATGCGCCAGTATCTGGACGAGATGTCCGGCAGCGTCGACCAGTTCCGCGGGGTGCTGGACAAGTTCATCGGCGACGAGGTGATGGCGCTCTTCGGACCGTTCCTCCCGGAGGATGCTAATCACTCGGCGCTGGCGGTGGCGTGCGGCCTCAACATGCAGGACCGCCTGGAGCAGCTCAACAAGCTGTGGATGGCCGAGGGGTTGCCGCCGTTCAAGGTCGGAATCGGCGCGCACGTGGGCGAGGCGATTGTCGGCAACATCGGCACGGCGCGGCGGGAGCAGTTCACCGCCCTGGGTGATACGGTCAACCTCGGCTCCCGTCTCCAGTCGGCCACCAAGGAGCTGTCGGCCGTCTTCCTGGTGAGCGAGGCGGTGTTCCAGGAAGGTGCCCCGCAGTTGTCCGCGCTCGCGGAGTTCATCGACCGTGGCGAGATTGCCGTGCGTGGCAAAGAGCAGCCGGTCCGCGTCTACGAGGTCCGCCGCGCCTCGACCCGAAAGGAGCAGCCTGATGGCCCGAGGTAAGAAGCCTACGTCGTCGCAGGACAGCGCCCAGGTGCTGCTGGACGCGCTCCGGGAACAGGAGCAGGTCCACCAGAAGAAACTGAAGCGGCGGCGCTCTGACAAGAAATGGGAGCGCTGGACCGGCTGGCTCCGTGGCGCGCCAGGCTGGGTGAAGGCGGTTCTGGTGGTGCTCGCGGTCGCACTGGTGGCGCTCATCGCGGACGGAATCCGGCGCGAGGGCGGCGAGATGTCCGCCCGCCTGGAGTTGGTGAGCGGCACCGTCAGCCTGCGGCGGGGAGGGACCGCCGGCCCGATCGCGCCGCGGCCCGGTGAGACGCTGGGGAATAAGGATGTCCTCATCACTGCCGCCGGCAGCACGGCCACCCTCGTCTTTCCGGACGGCAGCGCCGTGCAGCTTGAGCCGAACACCACCTTCGAGGTGCGGCTCCTCGACTTTGCGCGGGGCGGACGCCGGGACCGGTCGTTCATGGTCCGCTCGGGGGCGGTGGTCGCCCGCTTCAGCCGCTACTTCGGGGTGGCGGCGGGATCCCAGGGGACCGTCTGCACACCCACCGCCGTGGCGGCGGTGCGGGGAACCGCCTTCCGCGTGATGTACGACCCGCAGCGCCGACAGACCTACCTCGCCGTGGTGGAGGGCCAGGTCCGGTTCCGCACCGCCGCCGCCGAGACGCAGGCGACCGTGGGCCAGATGAGCGCCGCGACCGGCTATCAGGTGAGCGGCGTGAATCCGCTGGCGCCCGCCGCCCGGACGCGGATCGGGGCCCAGGTGCAGGCGGTCGACCGCTTCCAGCGGCCCCCGGACCTGCTGACCCAACTGGAGTACGGGATCAACGGCGCGCTCGATCCAGTCATGCAGCTCATCGGGCTGGCGCCCGGCGGCTGGAGCTTCAACGCCACCAGCGCGGCCCGGCGCGCGGCGGCTCTCAAGGCGTTCACCAACATCCGCACCGCCCTGGAAGGGTTCGGCAGCGAGGAGCGGCCGGCGTTCGTCAATCCGGTCACGCTGGAGGAGCTGCGGATGGACGAGCCGATGCGGGTGGCCACGCTGGACGCCTTCTCCGGTCTCGTGATCGAGAGCTACCAGAAGATCGGCAACGACGACTACCTCGTCCGGGCCCGCGCCCGGGACCGGGACCGCACCCTGTACGAGATGGGCGCGAACATCGCCCCTCGTGTCATCAAGGAGTAACCTCTGCGGGCAACCGCACTCACTCTAGACGTTTCCCAATCCGGCTTCATCGCCACCGACGGGCGGCAGTGAGCGACTTCTCGCACCGCCGCACCCATTGAGCACTTGTGTAGGGCACGCTCGCTGCAGCGTTCCGCCGCTCCCGCCACCCGATGCCGTCCCCGCGAAGCCGGTGCCGCTTCTGTCGCTGACGGTCCCGCGTCGACGCCGTTCCGGCCCGTCCTCAACGAAGGCGGCGTCCGCTTCGCGAAGAATGTGACGGTTGGCGGGGACGGCGGCACGCTGCGGCGAGCGTGCCCTACAGGGGTACGGCCGATACCGCGAGCGTGCGAGTAGGGGCCGGACGCCGCTCCGGCCCGTCGGCCACGAACGCGGCGTCCGCTTCGCGAAGAATGTGACGGTCGGCGGGAACAGCGGCACGCTGCGGCGAGCGTGCCCTACCAAGGTACGGCGGATGAACCGCTTCGGCCTCGTGGCGGTATGCTACCCAAGCCCTACTACCTGCTCTTGGCAATCGCCCCGCGATTCCTAAGGCCCGCTTCCGACAATCGGTCGTCCTCCAAGCCGTGACCCCACGGGCGGTTTCTTCAACGCTCTGTTTCAGCAAGTGAGTCCTCGGGTACCAAGTGCTGACGCCGCATTGACGGCAGTCAACCAACCTAGAGCTTTCACTCGTAAGAGAAACGATACGGGACCGAACCTCCCGGAGGAAGAAACATGAGCCCTGTGGTTTATCGCGACACCGAGAGTAGCGCGGCGTGGGGAACGATGGCGATTGTGCTGGTAGTGGCGGTCTTCGCCCTGATGCTTGGCTACTTCGTCTGGTGGCAGCCGCGCACCGTTGAGGCCGGCTCCGCCCCCGCTCCCAACGTGAACGTGATCCAGCCGAGCAACCCCTCGCCCTCGCCGAGCGTGATTCCGGTGCCGATGCCCGGCGCTCCGGGTCCGGCGGGTCCGGCGGGCGCTCCTGGCGCTCCGGGTGCCCCTGGCGCTCCGGGTGCCCCTGCTGAGCCGGCCACGCCTTCAACCGGCGGCGACATGGGCGGTAGCACCGGCGGCACCACCGGCGGCCAGTAAGCTCGCTGCTTCGCACCAAGCTCATCGAGAGGCCCGTCCCATTCCGGGGCGGGCCTTTCGTTTGTGTGGGGGTGGTGGCCGCTCGTCCACGCGGGTTGCGTTCGGTCGCAGGAGGTCCGCACCCCGGTGCGAGACGGGCGTGGCTGGATCCCCGCACGGCACGGGCCGCTTCGCAGAAAGGCTGCCAGGCGAGGATGACGATAGGTGGCTGGGTCCCCGATCACTCTCGGTGGACGGTGGGAGGTCTAGTTACTCGCCCCGTCCGTCCGTGGTGATAGGACTATCGGGAATGGCGTATGTCGCACTGGCCGCACGCTGAATCCCGCACAATGACTTCTGAATCCACTACTTCACCTCACCCCCTGGTCGGCCTGATCATGGGCTCCCAAAGCGACTGGGCTACCATGCAGCAGACCGCCGCGCTGCTTGAAGAGCTTGGCATCCCCTTCGAAGCGCGAATCATTTCCGCCCACCGCACGCCGGACCTCCTCTTCGACTACGCGGGTGCGGCGGAGGCGCGCGGCCTGGAGGTGCTGATTGCCGGGGCCGGGGGTGCCGCGCACCTGCCGGGAATGGCCGCCGCGAAGACGGTCCTGCCGGTGATCGGGGTGCCGGTGCAGAGCAAGGCGCTGAGCGGACTCGACAGCCTCCTCTCCATCGTCCAGATGCCCGGCGGAGTGCCGGTGGCGACCATGGCCATCGGGACTGCGGGAGCGGTGAACGCGGCGCTCACGGCGGCCGCCATCCTGGGGATCAAGCACCCGGAGATCCGGGAAGTCCTCCGCCGGTACCGGGACGCCCGCACCCAGGCCGTTCTCGAGAACCCGATCCCCGGCGAAGTGACCGCGCCATGAGCGAGCGGACACCGATCAGCGACGGGTCGAATGGGGATGGAGAGATGGAGAGACGCGGAGATAGAGAGACCTCGCCGCACCTTCCGGCAGCGGCTCCCAATGCCCTAGGCCCTGCGCCCTGTGCCCTAGTCGGGATTCTGGGCGGCGGCCAGCTTGGGCGGATGCTGGCACTGGCCGGTTACCCGCTCGGAATGCGCTTCCGCGTGCTCGACCCTAGCCCGGAAGCGCCCGCCGGCCACCTGGCGGAGCTGGTGCTGGGCGACTTCGACGACGAAGCGGCGCTGGAGCAGCTTGCAGCAGGCGCGGACGTGGTCACCTATGAGTTCGAGAACGTCCCAGCGCGGACAGCGGCGCTCCTCCAGCGCAGCGTGCCGGTCTTCCCGCCGGCAGGGGCCCTCGAGACCTGCCAGGACCGGCTCACGGAGAAGCAATTCTTCCAGTCTCTCGGAATCCCCACGCCCGCCTATGCGCCCGTGGAAACGGAGGCCGACCTCCACACGGCGGTCGCCGATCTCGGCCTGCCCGCGGTCCTCAAGACGCGCCGCTGCGGCTACGACGGCAAGGGGCAACGCGTCCTGCGGGAGGAGCGCGATGTCGCGGGGGCGTGGGAGGCGCTGGGAGGGGTTCCGCTGATCCTGGAGGGCTGGGTTCCGTTTCAGCGGGAGGTTAGCATCCTGGGCGTGCGGGGCCGGGCCGGCGAAGTCGCCTTCTATCCGCTGGTGGAGAACCACCACCCAGAGGGGATCCTCGCGCTCACCCTCGCGCCCGCGCCTTCGCTTGAGCCGGAGGTCCAGCACCTCGCGGAGAGCTATGCCCGGGTGGCGCTGGAACGGCTCGACTACGTGGGCGTCCTCGCGATCGAGCTCTTCCTGACGGCGGATGGCCAGCTCATCGCCAACGAGATGGCGCCACGGGTCCACAACAGCGGCCACTGGTCGATCGAAGGGGCGGAGACCAGCCAGTTCGAGAACCACCTCCGGGCGGTGGCCGGCCTGCCCCTGGGGAGCACCGCGCCGCGCGGCTTCAGCGCCATGGTCAACCTGCTGGGCGAGCATCCCGATGCCGCGCCGCTCCTCTCGCTGCCGGGGGCGCACCTGCACCTGTACGGCAAGAGCGCAGCACCGGGCCGCAAGCTGGGCCACCTGACGCTGCGCGCGGACAGCGAACCGGAACTGCATCGACTCCTCGCCGCCGCCGGTGCGGCGCTGACGGAAGGCAGCCATCACCTCGGGAGGGTTCGGGGTTCGGGGTTCAGGGGTTCAGTCTGAGGCGGAAGGCTTGGGTTTGGGTTCGTAGGGGGACAGGGATCAGTTTCAGACCGCAAGAAGCCCGCCGCACGGAGGTTCAACTCCGTGCGGCGGGCTATTTGCGTCATCTGCCCCAAGCGGCAGCGCTACTCCGCGCCGACCAGCTCCCGCTCCGGAAGCGGAGCCTTCTCCGTCGGTTCCGGCTCGTCGGTGCGGCGGGGACCCTTGAAGGCGGGGACGATCTTGTTCGCGAGCTGGCGCCGCCGCAAGAAGGCGATGATCCCACCTCCGACCATGATGTACACCCCGAACCAGAGCACCTGAATGCCGGGAATGTGCATCACCTGGAAGTTGGCCACCGGCACCGCCACCACCACGCTGGCAACCAGGTTTCCGGGCGTCATGTTGGTCTGGCAGAAGAGAGTGTAGGTGATCTCCGCGTTGGGCCCTTCCAGCACAATCGGGCGTGCGTCCGTCTTCGGTCCTTCCGGGCCACCGAACTGCAGCTCCATCGGGGCGCGGAGGGAGCGCTGCTCGCCGTTGACGGTGACCGTAAGGTCGGCGTAGGCCAGCATCGGGCCGCGGGCGCCGGCCTGCACCGCCTTTTGCAGTTCCGAAGTGTCCAGCGAAAGGAACTGCACCGTGATGGTGTCTTCCTTCTGCGAACTGGGGTGCTGGACCAGGAAGGTCTGCGGCGGGGAGTCCTTCTTCAGCTTCTCCACCGAGCCGAGCGGCTTGTAGGAGACCATGCTGGAGGGCTCCAGGTAGAGGTCTCCCCAGGCCCCGCCGAACCACTGGCTCTCCATCTGCGGCCACGCCATGGCGGTCGGCTTCTCGCCCTGGGTGTTGATGAAGACCTTGGGATCGAAATCGCGGACGTGGCCACCCGGCTCCCGCATCTGGACCAGCATCCGTGGCCGGTCGCCATCCCCAGAGGAGGGACGCTCACCCTTGAAGGTCCAGTCCCGGCCATACAGCTTCACCGCGCTGTTGAGCGGCAACTCCGTGATGTTCTGGACCGTCTTGAGGCGGGTGCTCATCATCACGCCGGCCAGCATCAGGATGAACCCGATGTGCGCCCACCACGCCCCCGTGTTCAAGATGCCGCCCTTGAAGGCGCGAATGAGCACGGAGAAGTTGGTGATCAGCGACAGCCCCAGCAGCAGCGCGAAGGCGATGTACGCGTGGTCGTTCCCGAAGGAGGGCGGCGTGTCGTTGAAAGAGCGGAAGCCGTTCTGCCACGCCATGATCGCGCCGACCATGAAGTAGGCGGAGATGATCCCGGCCAGCGCCAGCGCCACCTTGGTGAACAGCTTCGGTGGCCGCGCCTGCTCACGCGCGTGACGCCACGGCATCAGCGGGGTCAGCGCCATCAGGAGCACCGTCACGTAGACGATGGGCAGCGTCGCCTTGTTGTAGAAGAGGTGGTCGAGCGTCGACTTCTGCCCGCCGCTGATCCACGGCTTCCAGATCGGCATGGTGACGCCGAAGGTGACCACCACGGAGATGGCGGAGAGCGTGATCAGGCCGAGAAAGAAGCCGAAGTGGCGCTCCCAGACATGCTCATAAGCGATCTCGCTCTGGATGTCTTTGAAGCGCCAGAGCCAGATCCCGAGACTCAGGGCCGCCATCGCGATCATGCCAACCAGCAGCGTGAAGAAGACCGCCTTGTCCGGCGTGGCGAAGGAGTGGACGGAGACCTCCGAGAGGACGCCGCTCCGCACCAGGAAGGAGGCGATCCAGACGGAGTTGAGCGCCAGCATCCCCAGGAAGAGGTTGACGTGCTTGAAGTTGCCCCGGTTGCGCTGCGCCAGCAAGCCGTGGAGCAGCGTGGTGCCGACCAGCCACGGGATGAGCGAGGAGTTCTCGACGGGGTCCCAACTCCAGTAGCCACCCCAGCCCAGGGTCTCGTAGGCCCAGTAGGCGCCGAGGAAGACTCCGAAGGCCAGGACGGTCCAGGAGAACATCAGCCACGAGGCGGCGCGGTTGATCCACTGGTCGTAGTCCCGGCGCATCAGGGCCCCGAGGGCGAAGATGCCCGGCACCATCATGGTGCTGTACCCGACGAAGAGGGTGGGCGGGTGGATCACGAACCAGAAGTTCTGCAGGCTCTCGTTCAGTCCCCGGGGCTGCAGCAGGTTGGGCCGGATGTAGGTGCCCCACCCGAAGTAGTACGCGAGGTGCTGCGACCAGGTGTTAGGCAGCCAGGCCAGCTTGTCCGGCGGTAGGCCGGCTGCGGTGAGCCCCTTGCGCACTTCTTCCGCTGCCGGGAACCAGAACGGGTTCATGAAGAAGAGCAGCGTGAAGAGCGAGACGTTGATCAGCGCGAAGAACGGCATCACCCAGCGCACGTCCTGCTTGGCGCGCCAGAAGAGGAAGCCGGCGATGACCGCGTTGTACATCCCCCAGAGGATGAACGTCCCCTCCTGGTTGGCCCAGAACGCGGCGAACCGGTAGAAGATGGGGATCTCCGGGTTGGTGTTCTTCAGCACGTAACTGATGTTGTACTGCTGGGTGAGGAGCAGGGTCCAGAGGCAGAGCGCCGCCAGGAACATCATGGAGCAGGAGACGATCCAGAACTGCTTGGCCCAGTGGAAGACGACCTCCGTCTTCTGCTCCGCCTCCGAAAGGGACGAACTGGTCGCCGTACTGGCCGCTTTACTGGCCGCCGAACTGGAGTGAGCGGCCGGCCGGGCGTGTTTCCCGTTGCCGTTCCCGTTCTTTCCGTTGGCCTGCTTGCCGTCACCGTTCTTGCCGCCCCCGTTGGCGGCCAGCGCAGACACGGAACCTGCCGTGCCGGCCCCCGCCGCGCCAGACCCCTCAGGATGAAGGCGCATGGTGCGCAGCATCGCGCGCCAGAAGAAGATCACCGCGAGGACGGTGAAGAAGAGGCCGATCCAGACCGCCAGGTTGCCGAACGTAACGGCGATACCCAGCAGTCCCGACTTGTGGACGGCATCGGAGATGTTCGGTTCCGGCATTCATTCGCTCCTCGCCAGGGTGCTGCTCTATCGGTGCTCTACCCGGGAAAGGGAAGAGTGCGCACGCGGCGATCAAATCTATGGGAAAGGCCCGCCATGCCCGGCCTGCGGAAGCGCAGGGGTGTCCGGTCACAACGAGCCTCGTGGGGTTCGAATTCCTAATCCTGCTCTTACTCCTAATCTTACTCAGAGAAGTCCTGGAAGCTTGATCCACTTGCCGGTAGGCGGGATCGCCACGAAGGGCTTGGGAGTAAGATTAGGAGTAGGATTAAGATTAGGAACTTAACATTACTTGGCTGCGGCCAGACCGGTCGACTTCTGGAACTTGTCCACGGCCTGCTTCTGGTCAATCGGCAGGGTATCGTACTCGTACTTGGAGGGGCACTTGGTCAGGACGGAGTTGGCCGTGAAGACGTTGGTGGCAGTGTCGTAGGTGCCGGTGGCCTTGGCGTGGCTGGCGGCCGGGAAGTTTGCCGGCAGTGGAACCTGAACGTTGTCGTACACCACCTGGAGAGGCTTGTGGGTCTTCTCGTCCAGGAGCTTGAACTCCACGTGGTTGGGGCTGCCCTTGATCGGCTTAATGGTCTGCGCGTCCAGCTTGCCGTAGACCTGGATCACCTGCTTGGTGCCCACGCGCGCCAACTGGTCGAACTCGATGGAGTTGACCTCGGAGCCCCGGAAGGAAGCGGCACCGACCACGGCGCAGCCCAGCACCAGACCGCCGCCTAAAAGTAAGTTCTTCGCCTTCATCTTCACTTCCCTTATCCGGGTGAGCCTCTGACGCCTGCGGCCCGCACCCTGCGCGAACTTCGCGCTCATTACTCAGACGGTTTCCAGCCGGGCTGCGTTCCGCCCTCGTCTCTGATGAGTGGGTCTGGCCCGTGCCTGGAGTTGGCAGCTGGTGTGTTGAGTTCCGATGGCGGACCGCCATCGGATCCTAATCCTACTCTTACTCTTAATCCTACTCCAAGAAGCCCTGGAAGCTCGTTCCGCTTGTCGGTAGGCGGGAACGGTTCGAGAGGCTTGGGAGTAGGATTAGGATTAAGAGTAAGATTAGGAACTTGGTATTACTGCCGGTCCCGCTCTTCGAGCCGCGTCAGCTTCCTATCGAGGCTGAGCATGTAGAAGAAGAGCCCACTCCACACCAGCACGCTGGTTGCCAGCACCACGTACAACTCCATCTTACCGTTCTCCTTGCTGAATGGCGGCTTGCTCTTTGACAGCCGCCCGGTGAGTGGCAACTTCCGGTCGTGGCCGCCTCACCGCCACGGTGGGCGCGGAGCCCGCTCCAGTTGCCGCGCCACTGAGCATCCGGCGGAGGCTCAGTTCCGCCACGCGCAGCTTGAGCTGGTAAGCCCAGAGCGTGATGCCGGTGAAGAACAGGGTGGAGGTCCAGAAGGTGACCCGGTAGGGCGTGTCCATCCCCTGCTTGATGGTGTCCGTGGGGTGGAGGCTGGCGAAGATCGGCAGGTGGGGCAGCACCCAGTAGAGCAGCGGGACGGTCAGCGCGCCCAGCACGGAGTAGACTGCGGAGAGCCGCGCCCGCCGCTCCGTGTCCTCCACCGACATCCGCAGGCCGAAGTAGGCGCCGAAGATGAGGATCACCACCAGGATGGCGGTCTGCTTGGGGTCCCATTGCCAGTAGCCTTCGTACCACTTGCTGTTAAGGCCGCCCGCCCACTGCATCTTGGAGAAGATCGCCCCCGTCAGGGTGGCCAGGACCGTGGTCATCAGGCCGATCTCGGCGGCGATGGCGGCGCGGTCGTCATCGAACGGCTGGCCCCGCCGCAGATAGCGGACGGAGTACCAGGCGGAGGCCGCGAACCAGACCAGGGAGACCATCGCCATCGGCACGTGCCAGAAGATGATCCGCGCCGTCTCAGGCGACATGAAGTTCTGCAGGTTGCCCGCCCAGAGGTAGGCCATGCAGATGACGCCCATGATGAGCGGCAGCAGCGCCCATTTCCAGAGCGCCACGCCCATCGGTCCCGCGCTGCGTCGTGCCGTTCGGTTCACCTGCTGCATCCCGCGTCCCTTGCTCCTGGGCCGCCCTTGGCCCTCTGTCCGTGTCCGTCCCTATTATAACGGTCGGTCTGGCCCCGGTCTCCGTGGTTCGGATCACCCTCGCCTTGTGAGACGCCCTGAATGCCGCCCCAGGTTGGGCACCCGGCCATCAGGTGTCCCGCCATACGTAGTCGAAGAGCAGGACGGAGACGGTGACCAGCGCTACCAGGTAGGACACGAGCGGGAGGAGCTGGTCGCCGGGATTCGCCACCGGATGTGTGGTGCTTCCGTTGAGCGCGATGGCGGTGCCGTTGATGGTCATCACCAGCAGCGGCAGCAGGATGGGGAAGGCGAGCGGCACCATCAGGTAGGCCTTGCCGCCCGCCCGGGCCACGATGGCCCCGAGGATGGTCGCGCCGCCCGCCATGCCGAGTGAGCCGAACAGGAGGTAGGCGAGGAAGGCGGGCCAGCTCTCCACGCGCGGCGTCAGCAGGATGAGGAAGAGGGGGAGAACCACCACAGCGACCGCAGTCACCAGCAGGGCGTTAAAGAGCAGCTTGCCCCAGAAGACCGCCAGTGGCCGGGCGGCCAGCCGCAGCGCGGGCGCAGTGCGCATCTCCTCTTCCTTGACGAAGGTGCGCGGCAGGCCCGCCATGGCGCTGAAGAAGAGGATGATCCAGAGCAGCGCGGAGAGGACGTAGGAGCGGTTGATGGTGTCCGCGCCCCGTTCCACAAGGCCGGGGACCCTGGTTGGCACGGTGAAGGCGACCGTGATGAGGGTGACCACCGCGAAGAGCAGGATGGTAGCGAGGGCCGCGCGGGTGCGGACCTCGGAGCGGAGGTCCTTGACCAGCACCGCCCGCGCCTCCGCCGGGAGGCTGGCCCGTGGGGCGGGCCGCGACATCGGCCGCAAGGTGGTTCCGCTCAGTTCAGTGGGGGAGGTTGCCAACGCGTGGGGAGCTTCCTAACGACGGCCGAAGCCATCCAGCCTGCTCCTAATCCTAATCCTAATCCTAATCCTAATCCTACTCTTCAACCTCGGGTCTTAGGCATTGGGCATTGGGCAGTCGGCCGGCGGGGACGGCTCTGGACCCTGGCCGAGCGAACAGATTCACGGACGCTGTGTTCCAAATCTACATTGACGGCCTGCCACTGAATCATACTGCCGCCCTCCCGTCATAGAGCCGCAGACCGGAACCGCGACCGTTAGGAAGCGTGTCATGCCCGTCGAGCCGTCGGATTCCACACTTCCGATCCGTCCGCGATGGAGACATCGGCCAAGCGGGGGATTCACGCGTGACGAGAACGACGGCACGCTGCGGCGAGCGTGCCCTACACGAGTGCTGGAGGGGAACGGTGGTACACAAGCGCCACGCTGGATCGTAGGCGGAGGGCGTAGGCACGGCCAATTGAACCGGAACGTCGGGTTGTTCCAAGTCACTCACCGGGTCGCGCTCTTCGTATCGTCGCACGCGTACTCACGAAGTAGGCCAGGGATTGCGGCAATCGCACGCTCTGGAAACGCGTACGGTACGAAGAACGGGGTGTGCAGCACAGTGGTCGTGTTCCACCTCCCGATGGTTACCGTTGTCTCCGGCAACTGGATGCTCCGCACATCAGTCAAGGGCATAACCTGATGGTACCTCGGCCAGAATCCCTTCCCGTAGCAGATGATGCAACGGGGCTGGTACTCATTCACGAACTCGCGAAGCTGTTCGATCCGTTGGGTCAGGTGGTCGCGTTCGTAATGGAGTCGCCCGCCGGGAAAGCGATCATGGTGTGACCAGTCTTTGAGGCTCTTGTTCGGCAAGGGCAGCATCTCCATGAGGAATGTCGATCCCGTTGCTGTACCCGGCTTGCGCCGGACATAGGTGGCTGCCGCTTCGGGAGCAGCCCAATCATTCGCTCCCTCAAGTAGTCGCGCAATTTTTGCCATGATGCGCCAGGTGGGCGTTCGCGGAACCGTACCGCCTATCCAAGGTGCCTTCATGTGGTTGGTGAGCGTATCAACTGGATGCGCGAAGTGATCGAGACGCCATCGTAGGTTGGCGTCTCGATCACCTCCAAGAGCTTCCTCCATCCCCAGGAACCAGAGAGCGCCCCTCGGGTTGCCATACCCTATGTGTCCAAGTAACGTGTTCCAGTCTTCATCCGTAAACGGTTTGCCCATGTTTGCGGTCCCTGTCTTTCAGCGGTCTGAGGCTTACTGGGTTCCACAATAAACGAGCGACCTCCTACCGCCGATCGGCGATGTCCCGCCGTACCTCAGCGGAAGAGCGTGCCGGTGATGAGGTCCCAGAGGCGCTGCAGGGCGGTGCCGCCGGAGGCCAGGGGATGCATGAAGGTGGTGGTGGCGTGGAAGTGGGGACGGAAGATCCACGCCATCTGCTGCGCCGCCAGGCCGAAGAGCCAGAGCCAGAGGGTGAAGACATGGATGGCTCGTGGAACGGGAAAGAGCGCGCGCGCCATCTCCATCCCGAAGCGGGTGCCGACCCACCCCGCGATGCCGAAGGCGGTGGCGTGCGCGAGCACCAATGGGGCGCGGTCCGGGCTGGAATTGGCCAGGGCCCAGAAGGCGGTGATCGGGAGCAGAGCCGCCATGCAGAGCGCGCTGGCAGAGACGGAGCAGAGCGCCAGCCCCACCACCTGCCCCCACCCCAGCCGCTGCCCAGCGAGGGCCAGCATGACGTAGAGGGCCGCGACGCAGAGGCCGGTGGTCCCGAGCAGCACCAGGCAGAGCTTCACGGGACTGGAGAGCACCTGCCAGCCGCCCACCTGCGCGCCCAGCACCAGCCCATAGCCCGTGGCGCAGAGGAACGAGCCGACGCCCATCCGCCGGATGAGCGAGCGCAGGCCCACTCCACCACGAAGCGCCTTCAGCAGCTCTTCACGGTGGTGGAAGACGTTGATGGGGAGCATTCGGGTCTCCAGTTCCCTGTTTCCTGTTTCGGGTTCAGGTGGGGTGGCAGGGTGCTCAATCAGCGTCCGCCCACGAGCTGCCACACCAGGGAGGCGATGGCGGCGAAGACGGTCTCACCGCCGGATTCCGGGGCGCGGAAGAGTTCGGTGGTGGGGCTGAAGAAGGGGCGCAGCATCCATCCCATCTGCGCGCCGACCAGTCCGTACATCGCCATCCACGCCGTCATGAAGGTCATCTGCTTCCCAGCCCCGGGCTGGTTGCCGAGGACTCGGCGGACTCCGTGGAAGAGGAAGCGGACACCCATGCACCCCGCCAGCGCGAGCACGGCAACGTTTACGACGACGTGCAGCGCATACGCTCCGGGTGCCGTGAAGGTAAGGAACCATGTGATTGGCGCGAAGGCGGCGAGGATGATGCCCACAATGGCGATGCCGGTGAACGCCAGGGCGGTGATCTGTGGGAACGACCGCCGGCTGCCCAGGTAGGAGAGGAAGATGTAGAGGGTGGGCAGGCAGAGGACCGTGGTGAGAACCAGCAGCACCGGCAGCTTGAACGGATTGGTCAGCATCCGCGCCCAGGAGCCGGTCGCCATTCCCGTCACCAGGCCGTAGAAAGCGGTCGGCAGGGCGGCCACGATGAGGAGGTCGATCAGGATGACCTCCAGCTCCCGCCCACTCTCGATCTGCCGGAGCAGGTAGCCGCGGTATTTCAGCAGCCACTCCGCGATAGAGAGCCGCCCAAGGAATCCGCGTCCCCGCTCCGTGGGCGGATCCACGTCTTCGTCTTCCTCCGGGCGGATCGCGTGAGACGCGCGGGGCGCTGTTCCGCCGAGAGGGTTGACGGAAGGCGACAAGAGTGCCGACGCGGTATAGCCGGAGTGATGCGAACGCGGCGAGATCGTTGTGGCTGGCGACGGGGCTGGTACGGCTACCGCTGCGGCTACGGGTTCACGCATGCCCCCGTTCGGGGACGGATCAAGGGCGAACTCACCAAGCGCGGGCTGGGGGGAGGGAGTTTCCATCTCACGGCTCATCCTTTCGCGGGTCTCCGTAATGCAGGGGTTCCAGCAATCTGGAATGCGCGGAGCACCGTTCAGGTTGGTTGCATCTCGTCTTTGCGAAGTTCAATCACTTTGCAAAGCAAAGCCGACCCGCATCACCGCTCCGGCCGGAGATCAGCGGCCTCGCGCCGCATTCGATCACGGTGGTGGCTTGGTGTCCCGCACACCCCCACGGACACCGCGACTTTCGGTTGCGGAAGCCGCCTGGCAGAACACCCAGCCCAAGGGGGCATGAGGTACCCGATGCGGCTACCGTGATCGAACGCAGCGCAAGGCTGCTGGCTATGCCCTCCGGTTAGCTTCCGCCCCCAAACATCCCCAAACACAGAGCCAGCGACCTCGCGCCGCAGTCAATTGCGGCGGATGGCTCATACACCGTTCGCCAATCGATTGTAAGGTGTCGAGCGCACGAAGCTTTGGATGGAGGCTACAACCCGACAAACGCAGCGGAAACGGTTCACCGCGTCGCCCCCTCTCTCCCTCTCTCCCTCTCTCCCTCTCTCCTCAGGCTTCCCTGCCGCGCATGGAAGAGCGTCGCCTGCTTCCGCACCTCCAGCGGGAGGAGTTCCACATCCGTGGTGGAGAGGAAGGTCTGGCACGCGCCCAGGGTCACGTCGAAGATGTGGCCACGGCGGCGGCTGTCCAGCTCGCTGAAGACATCGTCCAGAAGGCAGACCGGGGCTTCTCCCGTGAGATCCCGCATCAGCTCCACCTCGGCCAGCTTCACGCTCAGGGCTGCCGTACGCTGCTGGCCCTGGCTGCCGTAGGTGCGCGCGTCCCGGCCATTGATCAGGAAGGTCACGTCGTCCCGGTGGGGACCCACCAGGCAGACCTGCCGGCGGAACTCCTCTTCCCGCACATGGGAGAGCGCCTCGCGATAGGCGTCCGGCACCTTCTCCGGGTTCTCCGGTGCCCGGAAGCTGGGATGGTAGGAGACCGTGAGCCGCTCCTGGGCATCCGTCATCAGGGAGTGGATTGGCTGGGCGAACGCCTCCAGCTTCTCCAGGAACTGCCGCCGCCTGTCCATCAGCTTGCTGCCATAGACAATCATCTGGTCGGTCCAGACCCCCAGCGTCTCCTCGATGATCGGACGCATGCTGCGGTCGCGCGCCTGCTTCAGGAGCTTGCTCCGCTGCTCCACCACCTTGCGGTAGCACGCCAGCGTATGGACGTAGCTGGGGCTAAGCTGGGAGACCTCCAGGTCGAGGAACCGGCGGCGGCGCAGCGGCTCGCCCCGCACCACCTCCAGGTCGCTGACGCTGAAGGCCACCGCCTTGAGCTGCCCGATGAACTCCATGGCACGAGGCACATGGACCGTGTTCACCACCAGCGTCTTCTTCTCCGTCCGAGAGAGGGAGACTTCCAGCTCGATGTCGTTCGCCTTCTCCCGCAGCACGTCCGCGGAAACCAGCGCGGCCGGCGTGTCCCACTCAATCAGGTCCGCGTCCTTGCTGCCCTTCATCGACTTGCTGGTAGCCAGCAGGTAGACCGACTCCAGCAGGTTCGTCTTGCCCTGGGCGTTGGGACCCACCACCACGTTTAGGCTGGGTGAGAACTCCTGGCGAAGCTCCACGTAGTTCCGGTAATGCCGCAAGGTCAGATGGCGAAGAAGCATAAAGGCCAGGGAAACAGATCAAGGCTGGAAGTCAGGGATCAGGAGGCGACTGGCTTTACTCTATCCAAGCCCCATCCCCCGGAAGGCCCTTCCGGTCCAACCTTCCCCAAATCGATCTTCCAGCTCCCCGGCCCCGATCTCCCTTTTGCACATGAGACCTCTGAAAGACTCAGAGTCATATATCTATTCAGTAGACTCCGTAGTGCTGTCAGGATGTCGATAACCCCTATCGCCTCTCCGTGGATTCCTGGACGCGTGCCTGACGATTCTCGACAGAGCCTCTGTCGAAACTGACGGAATCCGGAGGGGCCGTTCACGACTTCCGGGTTCATGCCCGGTTCTCGACACATTCGACAGAGAACGTCGAAAACTGTCGGGAATCCGCCACGCCTCGGCTGTCTAGAATCCGTCCACCCGTTCAAGAGCACTCCCTGCATCCACGGACGGCGATGCTCCTGGTTTCGGGGAAGGTCCCACTGCACCGGGGTGACGCGGATCTCCTGCATCGGCGCGGCGGCCGACGTGACGAACTCCCCTGCGCTCCACTGCCCCACCCGCGCCGCTGCCCCTTTCGGCTGCGACCGCCGGATCACGCCCTCGTCCTGCGTTCAAGAGAGGCCAAGGTTGCTCGCCCTCCTAGGCAGGAGACGCACTGAAGCACGGAGAACAATACCGGAGAAGCTGCTCGCGAGTGATTTGCGACTTGTTAGCACCGCTCGGATTGGTCGCACCTGAAGATCGAGGTCCATAGAATGTGGCACCCTAGTCGAAGAGCCTTCTGCTCCCTGTTCATCTTGGTTACCAGTCTCCTCTCCCTCTCCTATGTGACTGGCGGCATGGCTGCTGACAAGCCCTGTACGGACCTCCCGGCAGCCGTCACCGACGCGAAGAAGCTTCTCGGCGAGACAAGAACCCCGCTGGCGAACGCGAAGAAGCTACTGCCGGCGCTGGGGCTTCCCGCCGACCCGGAGCTTTCCAGCACCAGCATCGCTCGCCTCGCGGAGGGGGCCAAGCTCTGGAAGGCGCACCCCATTGGCGGAAACGGTGGCCTTGATTCCAAGCTCAAGCCATTGACAGAGCCGAAGGCCGAGACCGATTCCAAGTGCCTTGATGAAGCGCTCAAGGCGGCTGACACCTCCACCGAGATCGTGCAGTTGCGCAAGGACCTCGCGGACAAGACCACGGCGCAGGAAACCAAGAAGAAAGAGCTGCTGGCGGCGCAGGAGAAGCTGAAGCAGCTCAAAGAGAAGATGGCACCACAGGCCGAGATCGACGAAGCGCAGAAGGCGCTCGATACCGCCACTGCCGCCGCTGCTGCTGCGGATAAGGCGAAGTCGGATGCTGCGGCCGCTCTCAAGAAGAAGCAGGATCCCATTGACGAGGCGCAGGCGCTACTGACCGAGCTCAAGGCAGGCATCGAGGACGCGAAGAAACTGCGCGGCACGGAGGGGGAGAAGGGCCTGCTCTTCAAGGCGGTCAAGGCGTTCACGGGCTATGGCAACAAGCTCTCCTCCGGTCTCGGTTCCCAACTTGATGCCACCCAGTTCCCCAAGCTGACCAGCGGCAAGCCTACGGGGCTGGCAGCCGCCGATGCGCTGGCTGGCCAACTCGTTGCCTTTGGTCGCGCGGAGATCCTCAACCGATCACTGGTGAAAGCCCTGGCGCCCATCCGTCAGTCGGACAAGCTGGATGAGCCTGGGTCAGGCCTGCTAGTCGAGGGACTCGAGCCGCCGGACTACGTCGAGGCAACGGAGATGCACGGCGCGAAGCGGGATGACAAGCTTTGCGCCGGAGTGCGGGAGCATGGCCAGAAGACCCAGCGCTGCATCGAAGGTTTCCGTGGGCTGTATGACGCGGTCCGGACCGCCTGCGACGTCGAGACCGGCGAGCTGCTCAAGTACACGCGGGCACTCCGGGAGGGACTTGCCAGGGCGCGGGAAGGTGATGATGACCGGGCCCTCCCCGTC
Organism: Actinomycetes bacterium; assembly: GCA_031426395.1. Taxonomy (GTDB): domain Bacteria; phylum Armatimonadota; class SYMT01; order SYMT01; family SYMT01; genus JANPLG01. Next base: position 10,864 of record JANPLG010000124.1, on the reverse strand, counting down.
CCCGATGAGACCCGCATGACCCTGGGCCGGGGGCTGGTCACCCTGATCAATCAGGCCGACACCGCTTGGCCCACCCTCGCGGCGCAGCTCCGCGAAGTGAACGACGCCGCGATGAAGGCCGCCGGGGAGAGCGTGGTCGGAGCCCGCGTGGGGCGCGACATCCTCTCCGCCGCTCTCGTTGGCCTGGACGAGACCTACACGGGAGACGCCGAGGGGTTTGTGAACGAGCAGGTGCGCCTCTTCTACTTCACCAACGTGCCCCGCCTCCTTCAGTCCCTGCGGCGCAACGAGGTGACGATCCTCAATCCGGAGGGCCGTGCCTTCGTCGACCGCGCCCGGACGCTCCAGTCTGAATTGCTGAAGAAGGAGCAGGAGGCGTTCGCCAGGGACGGAGCTGTCGCCGACCTGAAGCGGCAGGTCATCATCCTCCAGACCGAACTCGAGGTCGCGGACAAGAAGCTCGCCGCCGAGCAGCAGGCGGTAACGGACGCCAACAAGATCCTCAGCGACCTGGTATCGAAGCAGGCCCTGGCGGACCTCAACAAGGCGAAGTCGGACAACGCCGTAACCGTCAAGCAGCAGGAACTCACCGCCGCCGAGAAGGAGTTGGCGGATGCGATCGCGGCGATGATGCCCCAGCCCGTCATCGATGAGAAGACGGCGAAGGTCGAGAAGCTCAAGGGCGAGCTCATGGCGCTCCAGAACGCGGTCCCGCCGGCAACCGCTGATGCGGCTTTCGCCAAGTCGCTCACCGACGACCAACGCGCCGCCGTAGGCCGCGCCGAGGAGAAGATGCGTTCCGCGCAGACCCGGCGGGATGAGGTCAACCGGCAACTGAACAACACTGAGGCGGAGGCGCTCGGTGCCATGCCCCAGCTCCGGCAAGCGCAGCAAGCCGTCTTCGAGCTGCGCCAGCAACTGGTCCTCCAGGCGCGGGCAGAAGCGGAGGCCTTCGGGGAAGCCTCGGACAACCTGCCCATCTACTTCGCCCCGGCCCGCGCCGGCAGCAACGACCCGCTGGGCCGGGTCATGTTCTTCGCCTACGGAGACAGCAAGACGCTCTTCCTCCGGGGCAATCCCGCCGACGTGGAAACCGCGCTGGACGTGGTCGCCGGGTTCGACCGTCCCGCGCCGCAGGCGCGGGTCACCCTCTGGACCCTGCAACTGAATGGCCGCGACCCCGCCCAACTGAACGGCAGCGTGCGCCTGATCAATGAAGAGATGCGCTACCTGCGCGCCAACATCATCGGCATCCAGGACGTGCTGCGCAACTCCGTCAACCAGGAGGTGAATTCCGTCGCCATTGGGTTCAAGAGCCTCATCCAGGGTACGCCGCTGGATATGGACCAGCGCCTCTGTCGCTACATGGCCTATCCCCGCGAGGTACGGGAACGGCTGGGCCTTCAGCTCCCCTACTCCGAGTGGCACTCCACTGCGGCGCAGACGCTTCGCCTTTCCGCTGACTTGAAGGCGCTCCGGGGCTATGTGGAACGATTCATGGAGCTTAGGGCGCTTCGAAAGAAGCAAGGACTCGACCCTAGACCATCCAATAGATTGGCTGAGGAGCTTAACCTTGTTGGGGAGTTTGGGATAGCTGCGGTTAGAGAAGTTCAGGCTTCGCTGGGACGAGTCACGCACCGGATGGATCGCGTGAAGGGTCTTCAGAAGTGCTATGTCGAAGACGCGGGTGGCTTCACCTGGCAGGCGCTGAAATTGCGGAAGGCTGACGCGCTCTGCGAACTGAAGACCTTGGCTAAGCTCGCAGAAGAAATGGCAGAGATGCTCGCCATCAAGCAAGACAAGGCCACTTTGGTAGACAATCTTAGAAAATTGGTGAAGCGCAGTTTCAAGCAGTTAGTTCCCGGAGACCCGCCCCCGAAAGAAAAGGACACGCTAGACAATTTCTATGGTGATACGGTCCTGCCAGCGGTTCGCAAGGGTGAAGAGTCCGTGCAGGAACTTCAGAGGATTCTGCACTCGATCGCGAAGGGCATTGATCCTGATTGCGTGTGCGACACGTCAGCCCTCGGGTCCCGGCTCAACAAGCTCGAAAAGGTCTATAGGCAGCGCAAAAAGCAAGAAGTCGACAAGTCGAAGTTAGCAATTCAGCTACTGGACCTTGAAACCGTGACCCGCTGGACCATTCCTGACCCCGCGAACTCCACCACCCTCGGCCAGACGCTGTTCATCTCCTCCCTCCTCCGGAGATCCTGTCGGCTGCGGGTCTTGCGGGACTTTTCAACGGAACTCATCGCTCTGAGCCGCCAAGCGAATGCCGCCGCCGGCAAATACTCGAACGGCAGGGATCAAGAGCTTGCCAAGCGGCGAGGAGAACGCTACGACCAATTCCTGCACGATTCTCTCGCGGTCGCCCGGGTCCTGATTTCAGGAGAGGACACCGTTTCTTTGCTTGGCGCGGCGAATGGGAATGCATCGTCGAACAAGCAAGCGGGATCCCCAACCTTTCCAGCGCTACCGAGAACCTTATTCGGTGCGCTCCACAAGCGAGAGTCAAACCTCAACGATGACGAGATGACCGCCAACCAACTGGAGGTCCTCATGGCGCTCCAGGCAAAGGGGAGGCACTCCTGCGGCCTGGAGGTGAGAAGCATCCTGCGGCAGATCCAACGCACGCAGGGCCTCTCGGGTGATCAAGTCCAGCCGGGATCGCCCCTGGTATGGCAGTTGCGTGAGCAGTATCTGCCGCTCCTCGGATGGCTCTCCCGGTCCCTGGTGGACTCGCCCACTGACTTCCGGGACCTGGATGATCAGGCAAAGGCCGGGGCATGCTATGTGCCGCAGCCGTATCGCGCCCTCGGAATGCAAGCCGTCAAAATGAACTTCAAGCAACCTGTGGCAGCAGACCAGATGGCTTGGACCATTGCGGCACTGGAGGGGCAGCGGAACTCCCTGACGCAATCTACCGCCCGCGTTGCTGCGGCGGACGACATGGTCAAGCGCCTCATGGTCATTGTCGAGGATGACGTTGACCATTACTTCGTCTCTCCCGCGCTGAAGGCGCTCCAGGACGTGATCCATGACAAGCCCAGTACAGGCGAACGCATTGGGGACAAGCTGGCGGGCCTGGTAGGAGGGACCAAGCCTCGGGTCAACTTCGGCCTGATTGAGCGGACCTCCATCCTCGCCACCAACCGGCTGGTGGCGCGCGTCTCTCCCAACGCCAGCGGAGATGTGACGCTCAAAGGTCCCGAGGACTTCCTGGAGCAGGCGCAGCAGTTGGCGCAGATCGCCCAGTCGGTCAACAACTCCTTCTTCGCCCCCAAGCGGAGCAGCAATGCCGCCAAGAACGGGATGACGGCGGCGGGAGCGGCGAGTGCCCTGGGGGCCAGTGGTGCCTCGCTGGGGCTGTTTGGGGGAATCGGGGCTCTACTTAGCCTCCTGGACGAACAGAAGGAGGAGCCGCCGGGTGAGGTCTATGCCCTCACCAGTGGCAACACCTTCAAGCTGACGCCCATCTTCGATCCCTCCGGCCAGGCTCTCCGCTTCAAGTTCGACTACGCCGCCGTAGTGAACGTCCGGGAGCCGAATGGGACGGTGAACCCCTCCATCCCGCGCGTCGACCGCCACACGGTCAACACCGAGGTGCAGGTCAGCAACCTGGAGGTGCGCGAGGTCTCCCGCTTCGGCGTGAACGCGCAGTTGGGGCTTCCGGAGAAGCGCACCGGCGGCGTTCCGATCGTCCGCAACCTGCCCATCCTGAAGGACATCCCGCTCATCGGTTACTTCACCCGGCAGGCAGCCAAGGGAGGCCTGATCCAGGAGAGCGTCATCCTCGGCCAGACGGCCATCTATCCCACCGTCTCGGAGATCGTCGACCTCCTCGTGGACGTGCCCCAGCGCACCGAACTCGGGTTCAAGCCGCCGGCATACCTCCGCGTCGGCGACCGCCCCACCGCAAGGGAGACACTCAACGGGCTGCTGAAGAAGCTTCACCTCGCTCAATAGGCGTCGGAAATCGCTTGGGAAAAAGAAGAGGGGGAGTCCGCATCGTCGGACTTCCCCTTCTTCATGCAGCGCCGCCACCCTCGATTCACAGCGCCCCACACTTGCAGACAGAACCCTGGGATGACGCGCTAAGCAGATGCAGACCGCCCAAGCAGCCAACTCCATCATCCTACTGTGCCCAAGACTAAACCCTAACCCCAGCCATGCACGCTGGAATCCGTCCCGCCAACAGCCACCCGGAGTGCGATCCCTTGCATTCTGAATTCTGCATTCTGAATTACTCTCGGTGGTGGTGTAGTCCCCCCCCTAAAAACAATGAACCCTAGCTACCATGCATTTCTGTCAACCGAGGGCTGAAGCTCTCTGCAACCATCTCGGATCACACCCCTGCGCCAGTCGGAAACTGACAATTGAAAACTGCAAATTGGCCTGCAGCGGAGGAGGGTCTGGTAGACTGCCGTCGTTCCCGCCGCCGGAACTGTAACCGGTCATGCGGGTGAACGACGGAGGAATCCCCGATGCGACGTGCTCCAGAGGTCGATGACCTCTACCGCCTCCGCCACAGCGCCGCCCACGTGCTGGCCCAGGCGGTCTCCCACCTCTTCCCCGAAGCCAAGATGACCATCGGTCCGCCGACCGAGGAAGGCTTCTACTACGACTTCGACCGTCCCACGCCCTTCACCCTGGAAGACCTCCAGGCCCTGGAAGCGGAGATGGCGAAGGGTGTGGCCCGGGATGAGAGCTTCTCCGTCCGCGAGATCTCGCGTGACGAAGCCCTCACCATGTTCAGCGAGAACCCCTACAAGTCGGAACTCATTCGCGAGTTTCCTGACGACGAGCGGATCACGCTCTACACCAACGGCGACTTCACCGACCTCTGCCGCGGTCCGCACGCGGAGAGCACGGGCCATATCGGCGCGTTCAAGCTGCTCAACGTGGCCGGAGCCTACTGGCGCGGCAACGAGAAGAACCCGCAGCTTCAGCGCATCTACGGCACCGCCTTTTTCACCCAGGCTGAGCTGGACGAGTTCCTCCACCGCCTGGAGGAAGCCCGCAAGCGCGACCACCGCCGCCTCGGCCGGGAACTCGGCATCTTCATGATCAGCCCGCTGGTCGGCGGGGGTCTGCCGCTCTGGCTGCCCAAAGGCGCCGTGCTGCGGGAGACGCTCACCGAGTTCATGCGGGATCAGCAGCGGGTGCGCGGCTACCAGCCGGTCATCACGCCGCACCTCACCAAGCGGGAGCTCTTCGAGGTCTCCGGGCACTGGGAGGCTTACAAGGACGGCCTCTTCCCCAGCATGCATGACGACGAGGGGGCCGAATTTGTCCTCAAGCCGGTCAACTGCCCGTTCCACATCCAGATCTACGCCAACGAGCGGCGCAGCTACCGGGATCTGCCGGTGCGCTACGCGGAGTTCGGCACCGTCTATCGGTACGAGCAGAGCGGCGAGCTTGCCGGCCTGACCCGCGTGCGCGGCTTCACCCAGGACGATAGCCACATCTTCTGCCGCCCGGACCAGTTGGTCCAGGAGTTCCACGGCGTCGTCGACCTGATCATGCTCGTCTTCAGCAAGCTCAAGCTGGAGTTCCGGGCGAGGGTCGGCCTCCGGGACCCGGCCAAGCCGGAGAAGTACGTGGGCAGCGATGAAGTCTGGGAGCAGAGCCAGGCGGCCATCCTGGAAGCGGTCGAGCAGTTGGAGATGCCACACGAAGTGGTTGAGGGCGAGGCCGCCATCTACGGCCCCAAGCTCGACTTCATGGTGAAGGACGCCATCGGGCGGGAGTGGCAGCTTGGCACGGTGCAGGTGGACTACGTCCTGCCGGAGCGCTTCGGCCTGGAATACACCGGCGAGGACGGCCAGCCGCACCGTCCCGTGATGATCCACCGCGCCCCATTCGGTTCTCTGGAGCGGTTCGTCGGCGTGCTGATCGAGCACTTCGCCGGGGCCTTCCCGCTCTGGCTGGCGCCGGTTCAGGCCAAGATCATCCCGATTGCGGACCGGCACGCCGAGTACTGCCAGACCGTGAAGCAGCGGCTCACGGACGCCGGCATGCGCGTGGAGATCGATACCCGTGGAGAGCGGATGCAGGCAAAGATCCGTGACGCCCAGCTCCAGAAGGTGCCCTACATGCTCGTGGTGGGCGACAAGGAAGCGGCGGCGGAAGCCGTCTCCGTCCGCTCCCGCGACAAGGGCGACCTCGGTGCCACGCCGATCACGCAGTTCCTGGAACAGGTAGAGGCGGAACTGAAGAGCTAATTCAACCCGGATAAGAGCTGATACTAGGCAATCATGACCTGGAGCCTCTCTGACGAGGCTCCAGGTTTCTCTTTGGCGGTCCATCCGTCGAACTGCGGCGCGCTCCAAGCCGACTACCATAACAGCGGCAGCTCACGACCCTCTGCGGGACTTGCCTCCACGCCCTGATTCCACGCCCAGCGGTAACCGATGAGCCAACCCTCCGCCCCGAAGCCCTACCGCCTGCCCCTCCTCATTGCGTTGACCGTGGTTCTGGGCGGGGTTGCGGCCGGAGCCGCCGCCTTCCTGGTCTCGCCTTCCAGCCCGCTTCGGCAGAGCGGCGGTTCAGGAACGTTTCCTTCCTTCAGCCCGCCAACAGCGCCCGTGGAACTCGCCCTCGCTCCCGCCGGCCTATTCGAGGGCAGTCGCCCCGCCGCGGTGCTGATGTACCACGACGTGGTGAAGTCCGGGAAGGACGTGTCCTTCGACGTCACCCGCGCGGAGTTGAAGCAGCAGCTCCAGCAGCTCAAGAAGGTGGGCGCCAACGTCATCCCGCTCGCGGACCTCTACGATCATCTCCGCACCGGCAAGGAGCTCCCGGAGAAGGCGGTCGTCCTCACCTTCGACGATGGCTACCTGGGGCAGTGGGAGAACGCCTATCCCCTGCTGAAGAAGTTCGGCTATCCGGCCACTTACTTCGTTCACACCGGCGTGGTGGGGGTCAAGACCAGCAAGGACCACATGACGTGGGAGCAGCTCCAGACCCTGGAGAAGGAGGGGCTGGTGAGCGTGGAATGCCACACCGTCACCCACCCGGACGACCTCCGGAAGGTGAGCGACACCCAGCTTGACCGGGAGCTGAATGAGAGCAAGAAGGTCCTGGAGGAGAAGCTGGGCCGGAAGATCCGCTTCCTCGCGTATCCGGTCGGCAACGCGGACAGCCGCGTGGCGAAGGTGGCCCATGACGCTGGCTACGAGCTCGCCTTCACCATGGGTCCCGGCTGGGCCGGGTCTCCTGCGGACGCCTTCTTCGTTCCACGCTTTGGCTTCCACCGGCTTCGCGACGTGGTCGCCGGCTTGGAAGCGACCGCCCCCACCTTCGTCGCGCAGAGCCAGGTCCTCGACATCGTCCCCTCCGACCTCGAGATGGGCAGTCTGGACGACGAGGCCTGCATGGTTCGTTGGATCTGCGGCGGACGGATGGCGGGCCTCCGCCTCATCGGCCGCCAGGACGTCCCCACCATCATCAAGGCGGCGAAGGCAGCGGCCGGACTCAACGGCACCTTCTTCTCGGACGCGCGGGTGAACAGCGCCGGCGCCGGCGTGGTCGGTCCCATCCTCAACCGATTCGGTCCGCCCTTCGCGCCGGGACTGCCGGGAGACCGGGAGCGGATCGCCGGTCGGCCGCTGGTGGTGATCTCTCGGGAGAAGATGGCCTTCCTTCCCTTCCGCCCAGAGCTCGCCTTCGATCCGGCAGGCGTGGAGCGGCTCATCCCAGGTGCCACGGACTGCTTCGTGGGTGGCGCATGGCTGGTCCATCAAGGCCGGGCGCTCACCCATGCGGAGATGGAGAGCTTCCGCCTGAGCAACATCTTCGACTTCCGCCCCCGCGCCTTCATGGGGATCGATAGCCAGGGGCGGCCGTTCCTGGGAGCATCTTCGACGGGGAACCAGTCGGACCGCCTCGCGCAGACGCTGGAGAAGATCGGCGTGCGGGAGTGCGTGCTGCTGGACAGCGGTTTCAGCACCAGCCTCACCGTGGGTCAGCAGGTGCTGGTCACCGGGCTGATGCGGAAAGACATCCCCGCCCGCCCCGTCCCCCACGCACTGCTCCTCTACCCCTATGACCCCGAAACCAAGTCAGAGCGCCCGGTGATTGAGTGGGGACTAGATGACCTGAAGCTGCTGGCGGTCGCCCCGGACGCTCAGGTAAGCCCTGACGCTGGCGCCGCTCCGGTGAATGGTGGCAGCCAGGATGCCGGGCCGGACCTTGGCAACGCGCCTGCGGCAGTCAACGCGCCTTTGGCCAATGCTCCGGCGGCCGATACCCCGGCATCGAATGCTCCCTCAGTCAACGCTCCAGGGAACGGCCCGGTCCCGGGAGCCAACGGTCCCAAAGAACAGACGGCCAAGCGCCTCACGATGGAAGAGCTGCAGGTTTACCTCAAGGACGGCCTCAAATCGTGGCCCGGCCACGGCGACTACGACCCTGCCACCGCCGGTCGCCGCCATCGGCGCAGGCGTCACCGCCGCCGCTGAATTCTGTCCTGTGAGGGATGCTCTGGCAGCGTCAATCCTCAGGGACTAAATGGTTGCGACCGCCGAAAGTAGGTGGATCCGTCGGGGTTGAGGAGTGTATCCCATCTGCACCAGAATCACCTCGTCATCCTCGCCAGGCATCCCCACTGCGAAGCGGCCCGTCTCATGCGGGGATCCAGCCACGCCCGCCACGCACCGGGGTATCGACCCCAGCGACGGAGGCCAACTCCAGCGCAAATGCGCCACGTCCAACCTCGGGTTCAGCTGGCCCCCCGAAAGAGGCGGGTCCCCGGGCGAACGCCGTCGAGGGTAACGGTCACGGAGACGAGGACGAATACCTCGCTGTGAGAGGCCTCTCCCAGGTTGCCGAGCTACATGCAAAACGCGGTCGCACCCGGACTGAAAGGACTTCAAGCAAGCGTTTGCGAAGGTCATGGCTATCACGCCATGCCACCCAGTCCTCGCGATCCAACCCTGCCCGATGAATACGACAGCCCCTGGAAGGACGCCCTTCAGGCGTACTTCGAGCCGGCGCTGGCATTGCTCTTTCCACATGTCCATTCCGGCGTGGACTGGTCCCGGGGCTTCCAGTTCCTGGACAAGGAGCTGCGCAAGGTAACCCGCGGTGCCGAGGCCGGGACGCGAGCCGTGGACACGCTGGTCCGCGTATGGCGACGGGACCTGGAGGGCGATGCCGCCGAATGCTGGGTCCTGCTGCATGTCGAAGTGCAGTCCCAGGCAGTGTCCGACCTGCCGCTACGGATGTGGACCTACCAGTACCGAATATTCGACCGATTCCGCAAGGACGTGGTCAGCCTGGCGATCCTTGCGGATGATCGGCCCGCGTGGCGCCCCGACCGCTATGAGGCGGAGCTGTGGGGATGCCGCAAGCTCCTGACCTGGCCGGTCTCGAAGCTTCTGGGTTTCCAACAGGAGTGGGAGCGGCTGCAGCACGACCCGAACCCGTTCGCCGTGCTGGTCATGGCGCACCTGAAGACACAGAGCACCCGCAAAGACCCGGAGGATCGCTACCGATGGAAACTCATGGTGGTGCGGGAACTCTATCGGAGAGGTTATAGTCGGGCGGATGTCATCGAACTCTTCCGGCTGCTGGACTGGCTGATGGCTCTGCCACCGGAGTTGGACCAGGCCCTCTGGGCGGAAGTCGAGGCGATAGAACGAGGGAACAAGATGCCTTACGTAAGTTCCGTAGAGCGGTTTGCGATCGAACGAGGCCTGCAGCAGGGCCTGAACGAAGGGCAATGCATCGCTCTCCGGCGTGTCATTCAGGCGACGCTGGTGCGGAAGTTCGGGGACGCGCCGTCCGACCTTGGTGCGCAGCTCGCGCGGATTGACAGCGTAGAGCTTCTTGAGGCATTGGCGATGGAGGCGGGCATTGCAACCTCCCTCGACGCCTTCGTTGGGTTCCTGCGCGAGGCCTCACCGCTGAAGCCGGACTGATGCCCGGCGACGCCTGTGGTAAGACTTCGGCGAACCCAGGCTCCCAATCGGCAACGATAGGCGCTCGAACCCTCAACCCTTTTCGTGCGTATGTTAGAGTCGTGGAGCCCCGCGCCATTACTGAAGGCGTTGCGGGCAGATCACCTTTTCTTGGGAGAGTTCTTGATGCGTAAGGGAATTGCACTTCTGGCCATGTGCGCCGCCGTCACCGCCACGGCCGGCTGGAGCCAGGAAGGGCCGAAGTCTGAAGGCCAGCCGGTCTCCGCGCTGCGCAACGCCAACCGGTTGACCCCCCGGCAGGAAGCCGCCGGCTGGAAGCTGCTGTTCGACGGCAAGACCACCACGGGCTGGCGGAACTTCCGCAAGACCGATGTCTCCAAGGGCTGGCAGGTGATCGACGGCGCCCTTTGCCGCGTCGACCAGACCGCCGGGGATATCGTCACGCTGGAGCAGTACGACAACTTCGAGCTGCAGTTGGACTACAAGGTCCCCGCCCATGCCAACAGCGGCATTATGTACCGCGTCACCGAGGACAAGACCACCCCGTGGCAGACCGGACCGGAGATTCAGATCCTCGACAATACCGATCCGGGCGGCGACTCGCAGAAGTCAGGCTGGGCTTACGCCCTCTACAAGCCGGCGGATGACCCCAAGACGGGCAAGCCCCTGGACACCACAAAAGCGGTGGGAGAGTGGAACCGCCTTCGGATCGTCTGCAACGGTCCCAAGGTCGAGCACTGGATGAACGGCGTCAAGTACGTGGAGTACGAGATCGGCAGCGCGGACTGGAACGAGCGCCTCGCCGCCAGCAAGTTCGCCAAAATGGAAGGCTTCGCCAAGAACCCGAAGGGCCACATCGCTCTCCAGGGTGACCACGGCAACGTCTGCTACACCAACATCAGGATCCGACCTCTTCCCGCCAAGTAAGCCGGGGCGGTAGG
>JANPLG010000123.1:0-5329 GCA_031426395.1 Actinomycetes bacterium | reverse complement strand
GCCGGAATGATTGGCGCGCCGGTGACGATGATGATCCTGGAGCAGGCACGCGGACTCACTGCGAACGGTTCCGAGACCGGCATCATCGCGATGCTGCTGGCCTGCATCCTGGTGGCATTCCCGCCTGCGGTGGGAGGAGCGGTCCTACTGGTGAAGCTGCGTGAGCAACGCACCCGCCGCCCATCGGACCGAAGCGCGTGGATGCTCACTGTCGGCCTCTGCTGGTGCGGCCTGCTGGCGCTGCTCTACCTCCCCGGCATGACGGAGGTGCTCACGCAGGGCCGCGCGATGGTGATGCTTCATCCGGTGATTGCCGTGGCCGGGGTGATGTTCCCGGACCCCTCCGGCAATCCATTCACCCCCAACCTCTGGTGGATCAGTTCACTGACCTACCTCGGGGCGTCCATCTGGTTCTTCTACATCGCCGTCCTGCGCGTGAAGCGGATGCGCGTGAACTGATCGTAAGGCGAACGCGTCAGCCGCATCTCTGAAGGACTCGGCCGTCCTCTCGCCAAAGGCTCTCCGACGGGATGGTAAGGAAATCCGGCCATGTTGGTGCGTGAATGTGCCGCATCTAGCCCGAACGGCATCCCGCGTGGATGGACCGCCCCCCGGCCCCCAATCCTGGGGGAGAATACCGTGTGCGCGAGTTGAACCATCCAGCCACGCGCGGTGCTGGCCACGTTCATGCGTGAGGGATGCCCCGAATGGCGCATGGGAGTTCCTGTCAACGATCAGAGGAGAAAGATCGTCGGCCAACTCGGGAACAGCTGATTGTCTTATGACTCATCATGATTACAGGTAAGTCTGCCAGCGAAGCGTTGGACTTGAGACGGCCGAGAAGTGCGCTGACATCCTGATGAGGGTCGCAAACATCCAGAACCACGATGTTCGGCCTATCGCTTGCCATCCGCATCAGAGCTGCCGAGAAGGCGGAAATGGTGACAACCTGGTATCCGGCCTTGGCGAGCGTGGTCCGAGCATGCCGCATGTAGGCCACCCGGTTGCCAACCACCAGCGCCCGCTTCTTCTTGTGCGTTTGGGTGTCGGGTTTCATCTCGGCTCACTCCCACGAGCGATGAAGCGCGTCCCGCTACCGCTTGACGACTCAAAAGGTGTCTTGAATTCAGGTTCACCCGTACTTCACGGCCTGCCTTCCCCATGGGCGGCGTCGCCGGTGGCTACGCGGTTCTTCGTCAAAGCTGGCTCGCCCTTTGCCAATCAACGCGATTCCGATGCAGTCGCAGCAGCCGGGCTCCGCAATTGCCTAGACCCCGAACTTCAATACCTGAACTCGCGCGTACCTAGCCTCGCACACCTGCGTTAACAGTACCTGGTGCCCTCTGGGCGCTGACCCGAGCGTCTTGACCCGGGCCAAGCGGCTGCTGGTCAGGAGAGTCAGGTGATCTATCCGTTACTGCTGGTGGGTGGACTCGCGGGCCTCATCGTGATGGCCTTTGCGGGCTTCCTTCACGCGGGTCATCACGGAGGCCACGGGCACGGAAACGGGCATGCGCACGGAAACGGGCACGGGCACGGTATCGACGTCCAACTGCCCGGTGCACATGTGCCCGGCGCTCATGGACATGGCCACGTCGCCACACCCAGCGTGGGACACGGCCACGCACCGGCCGCACACGGCCATCATGCTCACCACGGACACGGCCAGCTCATCGGGCGCGGCGCGCACGGTGAGAATCCGGCGGCGGACGGCGATGCCGATGCGTCCGTTGGCGGTGGGTCGGGCTTGGCGTTCCTGATGTGGCTCATGCCGCTGACCTCCCCGCTCAACTGGTGCGCGTGGATGGTGGGGGCTGGGGCCGCCGGGACCGTGGCGAGTCAAGCAGGAGTGCACGCGGTGCCGACAGGGCTGATCGCCTTACTCGGGGCGGCGGGCTTTCAGTACGGGATCGTGAAGCCGATCTGGAATACCATCTTCCGCTTCGCCAGCCGGCCAGCGGGCAACCTGGAAGCATGCCTGCTCCAGGAAGTCGAGGCCGCCACGGCGTTCAACGAGCGAGGAGAAGGGCTGGTCCGGGTGGTGATTGACGGGCGTGAGGAAGACATCCTCGCGCGGCTGGTCCCGGAAGAACGAATGAGCGGGGTCCGCGTCCGCAGGGGCGAGAAGCTTCTCATAGAAGTCGTGGACCCCCACACCAATAGCTGCCAGGTCTCTCGCTCTTGAGAGGTCCGGCCACGCCCTGCCACGGGCAGGGTATTGCGGACTGCCTGACTCAGGGAAGCCGGGCTCCGCGCGGAGAATCCCATGTTTGAAAGTCTCTTCTCCGGCCCCGGCGTGATCGCGCTGGTCATCCTGGCCGTGATCGTCCTTCCGCTCATCATCAGTCGCTTCATCACCACGGTGCCGGCGGGTGTGATCCGGATTGTCTCCTGGTACGGCGGCACCACCAAAATCTACAAGGGACCCGGCAAGGGGATTGAAGTCCCGCTGCTCACCACACCGGCGTCCATCCCTTCCCAGGCCATCAACATCGACCTGGACATCACGGACCAGACGGCGGACCGGGACCAGGCGGGCCAGCCCCGGCCGATCAAGGTGAACGTCCAGGCCTCCGCTATCGTGGCGGTGGGTGATACCCATGAGATGATCCTGACCGCCGCCAACCGGTTCTTCTCCAAGAGCCCAGCGGAACAGATGGGGACGCTCACCGACCTCCTCACTTCAGCGGGCCGTCGCGCAGTCAACCTGCTCAAGCACGACCAGCTCTTCAGTGCAGTGGAAGCAACTAAGGAGATGGCGGAGGCGACGCATCCGTCGCTCGGACCCGGCACCGCCCTCAGCTCGGTCCGCAGCACCAGCAGCGATCCTTCCTTCCCCGTGGTCCGGCTTGCGGACGACGAGGACGAAGACCCGCTGGCGATCATCATCAAGCGTCAGTGCTCACGCGAACTACATGACCTGGGGCTGACGTTCAAGTCACTCAACATCAAGGTGGTCAACAGCGAAGTGGCGGAGGCCCGTCGGCGGCAGAGCGCCGTGGAAGCGAAAGCCAACGCTGACATCGTCCAGGCGGAGCAGGAGCGGCGCGCGCAGGAAGCGCGACTGACGGCCATGCAGCAGATCTCTGATAAGGAGCGGGAGCTTGAGCGCCGACGTGCCGAGAACGCCGCACAAGTGGCGCAGGCCGAAGCGCTCAAGCAGGAAGCCTTTGCGGTGCTCCGGACCGCCGAGCTCAAAGCCACGCAGATTGCCCAGGCAACGGCAGACGCAGAGCGCAACAAGGTCGAAGCCCTGGGCAAGGCCGAAGCGGAACGGCTCCGGTTGATCACCACCGCGCAGGGTGACGCGGAGCGGACCCGCCTCCTAGCGGATGCCCAGGCGGAAGCGATCCGCAAGGTGAATCAGGCGATCTCCGAGGGTGGCGATGCCTACCTGAAGCTCCGCCAGTTGGAGATGCTGCCCCAGATCGTTCCTGCCATCGCGGGAGCGCTGGCGCAGGCTCGCATTGTCAACATTGCGCACGGTGACGCCGCCGAAGGGACAACGAACCAGATCAACAGCGTCATACAGACCGTGCTGACGGCCCAATTGTTGAAGGATGGGCTGGACGGTCGACCCAACCCGCCAGTCCCGCCTCCCACTGGCAACGGCCCTCTCATCGCGGAGTTCGTCCTCCCAAGTCCGACGATGACGCCGCGCAAGTAGGCCGCAGGACGTTCCTAGCAAGGGCTGCTGATCAAGTCGATCGGCAGCCCTTGTCTAACTTTGGCTCGGTTCGCTTGTCCAATGTGTGTTGCTGGAAACCTGAACAACCAGGTCGCTCAGGCAGCGCACATTACGAAACTTGCGTCTGCGGAAGTCGCCGTTAAGAGGCCTTCCCACTCATCGCGGCGGCTGCTTCGGCGGCGTTGAGCTGCTTCTGCACTGCGGATGCGGCCGCCTTTCCACCACCCTTCGCCAGCAACTTCACCATGTTCTGGACCGCTCGGAGCGGGTTCTCGCCATCGAAGTACATGATGATGCGGTCTGGCAGCACCTGGATGCGCCGGTTGTGGCGCGTCAACTCCTTCGCTTCGTCGCGGTCCACGCGCCGCGCGAGCCAGAGGACGACCGTCTCTTTGTCCGTCTCGATCTTTGCCACGCCGGCCGCGATGGCGTCGATGCGGAGCCGCATGACGTGCAGCATGTTCCACACCTGCGCCGGCGGATCCCCGAAGCGGTCCTCCAGCTCGGTCTGGACCGCATCGACCATCTCCCGGCTCCGGCAAGCGGCGACCTTCTTGTAGAAGGCGATACGGAGCCCATCGGTGGGAATGTAGTCGCCTGGGAGTAGCGCGCTGAGCGGCAGCGTGACGGAAGGCAGGAGCACTTCCACCACTTCCTCGCCCTTCAGCTCCTTCACCGCTTCCTCAATCATCTGGCAGTAGAGATCGAAGCCAACGGAGATCATCTGGCCGCTCTGCTCGCCACCCAGGAGATTGCCGGCCCCTCGGATCTCCAAGTCCCGCATCGCGATGTTGAACCCGGCGCCCAGGTCGGTGAACTCGCGGATCGCGGCCAGTCGCTTCTCGGCCGTCTCCGTCAGCTCCTTGAACGGCTTGTAGAGCAGGTAGCAGTACGCCTGTCGGCTCGAACGCCCGACCCGGCCGCGGAGCTGGTGAAGCTGCGATAGCCCCAGGTGATCCGCGTTGTGGATCATGATCGTGTTGGCGTTCGGCACGTCCAGGCCGCTCTCGATGATGGTGGTGCAGCAGAGGATGTCGAACTCGCCTTCATAGAAGGACATCATCACGTCCTCCAGCTCACTCTCCTTCATTTGCCCGTGCCCCACGCGGATACGCGCCTGCGGCACAAGCTTCTGTAGCACCTCGGCCTGACGGTAGATGCTGTCGACCCGGTTATGGACGAAGTAGACCTGTCCGCTGCGGTCGATCTCCCTGAGGATCGCGTCCCGCAGGACCGACTCGTCCGCTTCCATGCAGTAGGTTCGGACCGCCAGGCGACCCTCCGGCGGCTCCTCGATCACGCTCATGTCGCGGATGCCGGAGAGCGAAAGGTTGAGGGTGCGCGGAATGGGCGTCGCCGTCAGGGTGAGCACGTCCACCGATTTCCGAATCTGCTTCACTCGCTCCTTGTGGGTGACCCCGAACCGCTGCTCCTCGTCCACAATGAGCAGCCCGATGTCTGAGAACTGGACGTCCTTCGAGAGCAGCCGGTGGGTCCCGATGGCGATGTCGACGGTTCCGTCCTTGATCCCCTGAACGCCCTCTTTCAGCGCCTGCTTCGATGCGAACCGTGACAGGAGGGCGATCTTCATTGGGAAGGCTGCAAGCCGCTCTGTAAAGGTTTGGAAGTGCTGCTGCGCCA
>JANPLG010000122.1:0-3297 GCA_031426395.1 Actinomycetes bacterium | reverse complement strand
GAGGCCGGCCGGCGGCGGCAGTGCGGGGACGGGTGTCCAGCCAGCCACGAACTGCCAGCCCCCTGTCCGCCGTGCACTCGCCGGCTTCGCCGATTGTTGGGATCCCTGCCACGCTTTTGCCGGTGACCGAAGTCCGTGCTTCGGCGAAGGAGTCCGCAAGGTAGGCGGTCAATGAAGCGTGTAGGTCGCTTGGCTCGGCATCAAGGCGACACCGCCCTCGGCCTGCATGCCGTGATGGGTAATCCGTCAGAATGCCGATTTGCCACCCGCTCAGCGAGTAGTCCAGGTGTGGCGAAGGCCTTTCCAGGTCACCTTGGAGCCGTGCCTCCCACATTGCAAGCCACCCCATCGACCGGTACGGGGCGAAGTTCAAGCGGCGTGCGAAATCCTCGGCTTTGATCCGTTCACGGTCGCGAATGAAGGCCGTTTCGTTGCCTTTGTCCCGGAGCGTGACGCAGACCGCGGGCTGAAATCTCTGCGAGGCCACCCGCTCGGCGTCGGCGCGGTAAGGGTGGATTCGGTACGCGGAGTGTGCGGCGATGTCATCATCCACGGGAGATTCGGCGTCTCTCGAGTGGTCGAGATGCCCAGTGGAGAACAGTTGCCCCGCATCTGCTGAAGCGCGTAGGTTCGAGAAAGGGAGGCCCACACCTCCTTTCGGGGGCGCGCGCTCCGATCCGTTCCAGCCTCGGAGAGGTGACTGCGGGGCCGCCAACGGTCCGTGCTTCCGGGTTTCTCGTGGCCCGGACCCGCGAGAAGGCGCGATGGTCGTTACGTAGCCGATCAGCTTGGCGGGCGGGGCTGTTACGGGTACGGAGCGCAGCTAGTTAGTGGGAGG
Organism: Actinomycetes bacterium; assembly: GCA_031426395.1. Lineage (GTDB taxonomy): Bacteria > Armatimonadota > SYMT01 > SYMT01 > SYMT01 > JANPLG01. The sequence continues at coordinate 2,459 of JANPLG010000122.1, read as the reverse complement.
CGGTGCGGACCATCAGCGAGCTCTTGCCCATCTGCCGCGTGTCGAGGACGTAGCAGTACTCGCCCTGGGAGAGGCCCTCGAACAGGTCCCGGTCCGCCTGCCGCTCCACATAGGAGGGGCGTCTGACCGCAGTGTGCCGCCGGTGACGTAGAAGGGGACTGGGTTCGACATTCGGGACAACTTTACGACTGGAGTGCGGCGGTGTTAATGCTGCCGCACTCCTGAGCGCTACCGGCACTACCGTGGAACGAGCCGCACCCAGCGTAGGTTGATTGCCTTCCAGAGCACCCCGTCCGAAGGGCGCAGGGAGAAGGTCTGTGCCCCCGCCTGAGTGGTGGTCAGGGTGCCGAGGTCCACCTCGACATATTCTTGCCAACCCCCCGTGTTCGGCACGTCCCCGTGGGTAGTTCCGCCACCCACCTCCGCCGTGAGTCGGGCCCCTGTGTTGGGAGTGGCGATACTCGCCACCACCCGGTAGGCGCCTGGGGTCTTCAACTCGACCGTCCACGACAGATAGTCTGCGGCACTGTCCCAGAACCCGACATTCGGGATGCCCTGTGGAGTTTCGAGGTGGAGGGTTCCATGGGGTGTGGCGTCCTGCGCGCCCAGGAAGTACCCACCCTCCACCAAGCGAACGGTGGCGGTGGGTAGGTCTGCCGTTACCGCCACCAGGAAGGGCGCGGACGCGGTCATGGTGCTCTCATAGTCGAAGCTGGCCACGGCCACATCGGGCTTGGGGTTGGTCCACCGGGTGAGATGGAGTCTCCCAGATCCGCCGCGCAGCGCCTCAACGGGCCCCCCTTCCCCAGTCACCCAATCGTAGACATCCTTGCCGTAGATGATGGGGAGCGTGACGGTGGTGCCATCCACATAGTGGAAGGTGTAGCGCCCCACTTCGGCATCCTGGGGAGCGGACCAGCCGGTGCTGTGGAGGAAGTGCAACCCCCGGACCGGCATCCCCACCGGTATGCCCGTTACCCGTCGCGGGAAAGCCCCAGGCAGGGCGGTTTCCAAGTGAGTGCCCGTGAGGGAAACGATCCCGCGCACATCGAAGGCGATGCCGTTCACGGACCGCACTTCTGGACTGAGCTCTAACGAGGACCCGTTGCCACCGGGAGACGAATGCCACTGCTGGTTGAGGCTGGCATTGTAGAAGCGGGTCAGGTCCAGTTGCGCCTTTCCGGCCGCTTCGCTGCGCTTCGGATAGAGGTCCGCGGCCACCATCGCCTGGGTGATCTCCACCAGGCCTGTGGCGGTTTGGGACACGTAGATGGCCAGGGGACCGCCTCCCTCCCGGACCACCAGCCACGGCTGGCTTGTCGCCGTGGTCTGGTCATAGGTCTGGCCGGGACGTATCACGGCATAGCTCTTGCGCTGACCCTGATAGTCGAGCCAGATGAGCTCCACCGGGCGGTCGGAACGGTTGGCGAAGGTGATCACGCAGGGGTTGCCGCCCACGGAGCGCAGGATCGGCTCCATGCTCGCAGGCAGCGCGGTCAGGACCGGCACATCGCTCTTGGAAGCGGTGACGGTTGGGGCCGTCCGCTCGCCCACCAGGGTGAAGTCACCGAGGCGGACACTGCCCGCTTCCTGTGCCAGGTGAACATAGAACTGCGAACCCAGATCGACGTTCTTGATGTTGGCCGTGAAGACGAACCGGAACGTTCGCCACTCCGTGTCGAGCGGAACGCTATCCTCGAACCCTTGGGACCCGTAGGGGTTCTGCGCGTCTTGCAAGCCAACTCGGATGACTCGGGTTCTATCTGCGCGTGCGCGAAACTGGAGAGTGTAGACCCGGCCAGGGATCAGCGGCGCCCGCTGCACCAGATGGACGAAGTGGTTCTGGCCGTCGATGCTCCGCTTGATGCCACTGATGAGCAAGCCTTCCGGGTCTTCGGTTGCCCTGGCGGTTTGACCTTCATAGTTGGTGAGGTTCGCGGGGGTGACTTTCAGCAGGTTCTCTCCCGTGGGAACGGGGAGGCGCGTGTCCGCTGAAAGGGGCGTGCCCTCTGCGGGCGATCCGACGCGCACTTGTTCGAAGGTCGCGGACCCTTCCTGGGTGGCGGAACCAGACACCGCCAGGCCGCCCATGTCGTTCCCCGAGTCCATCGTGGTCCAGCCAACCACCAGCCAGGCGGTGCCGTTCTGCGAAGCCAGCGCGGTGATCTGCCGCCCACGCCGGACCAGCTTCAGCCACCGCACATCTCCCGGCAGCGTGGACTTGCGGATGGAGGTGGCCTGCTGATAAAAGCTGGGCCGGGCGTAAACACTCACTCCGCCGCTGTCCAGGCCCAAGAACACGAAACGGTCCTCACCGTACTCCGAGGCTCGGATCATCAGGCCACTGCTGGACGCGGCCCCTGCGCCCGGTGCGGGGTCCACTTTTGCGACGATCTCAACGTCGCCGGAGACGGGCTGGTACACAAACCGCACCTCGTCCGCCGCGCCCTGGCCCAGTC
>JANPLG010000121.1:0-14884 GCA_031426395.1 Actinomycetes bacterium | reverse complement strand
TTCGGCAAGCGGGAGGCCGGCATGGAGGCACTGGATGTTGAACGCTTGGGAGGAGTCAGCGAGGCCGGTCATCCGGGTCTCGCCGCTTCGGGACTCCAGGCAGAGGATGACGACGCCGGAGCGCACCAGGTAGAGGAACGGCACAGAATCGCTGGCCGGGACGAGGGTCTCCCGTCGAACCGCACTGATGATTTCGGCGGAGGCAGCCCACGATTCAAGCTCGGACTCCGGAACCCCGGAGAGGAAGGGGATAGCTTTCAGATCAGCCGAAGTCATGCCGGTCCACCGCTGGGGAAGAGCCGCCCGGCGCAAGTTCCGCCGCCGACCACGGCCCCTAAGGCTGAATGGTATCGGAGAGCGGGAGCGGGATTCGCACGCGAGTGCGAAAGAGCCGGGAGAGCAGGGGGTAGGTCGGAACTTGACCAACCTTGCTTATTGTACTGGTAGAGACTGTCCAGAGCAAGGGTGCGACCGCTATCTCATCCGGTTCGACTCCACAACGGTGTGACTTGCAGGCGATGTCGGCGATTAACGCCGCCTTCTGGAAGTGATCCCGGTTGAGGGGCGTGGCGCGTGGTAGGCTAATCCGTAATGGGCCACGGGGCCGGAGGTCGCACTGAGGCGGCCTCACTGATCGCCCAAAGCGCGGCGAAGAATGTGGCGAGGAGAGCGGCGTGCAGAGACGCGAAGTACTTCGAGGAGCAGCGGGACTTTCCGTTTCCGCAGGTGCGGGGGCGGTCGTGGCGGACCCGGCGGAGGCCGCCCCCGCGAATCGGGCGGAGCGGATCCTGCGGGAGCGGGCACCGGAGAATTGGGAGTATCCCTTCCACGCGTTGGATAGCGTGATCACCCCCGTCGATCAACATTACATCCGCAGCCACTTCGCCACGCCGGTCCTGGAGCGTGACACCTGGCGGCTCCGCGTCGAGGGGGCGGTCGACCGCCCCCTCGACATCAGCTATGAAGAGCTGATCCGCCAGCCCGCGAAATCGGCCCCCGTGACGTTGGAGTGCGCGGGCAATGGGCGCATCTACCTCCAGCCCTCGGCGCGTGGTGTGCAGTGGGAGGACGGCGCGGTGAGCACTGCGCGTTGGACCGGCGTGTCGCTGGCCGCCATCCTGGAACGTGCGGGGATCCGGGGGAATGCGGTCGATGTGGTGCTGGAAGGCGCGGATGGCGGACCGAGCAGCAACGACCTTCGGCCCGCCGGGCCGTTGCTTCGCTATGCGCGCAGCATCCCCCGCGCCCGCGCCCTGCGTGACGATGTCCTCCTCGCCTATCAGATGAACGGTGAGCCGCTCCCACGCCCCCACGGCTTTCCGGTCCGCGCGATGGTCCCGGGGTGGTTTGGGATGGCCTCCGTGAAGTGGCTCACCCGGATCGTGGTGACCGACCAGCCCTTCGATGGGTTCTGGGAGACGGTCGACTACGCCTTCTGGAAGCGCCGCGATGGCCTGCCGGTGCGCGCGCCCATCACGGAGATGCTGGTCAAAGCAGCCATCGCCCGCCCCGTCCTGCGGGAGAACGTTCCAGCCGGCAAGCGGTATCGCATCAACGGTGCCGCCTGGACCTCCGATGCGGAGATCAGCCGCGTAGAAGTCAGCACGGATGGCGGGAAGAGTTGGCGGGACGCCCGCCTTCTGGACCGTCATCAGGTCAACGCGTGGCGGCTCTGGGAACTGGACTGGCGCGTTCCGGAGCAGCGCGGCCCCGTCGTCCTGATGGCTCGCGCCACCGATTCACGCGGGCGGACCCAGCCGACCGAGCGGGACCCTGACCGTGGCAACTACATGGTCAACCACGTCGTGCCGATCGAAGTCGCCATCAGTTAGCACCATTCGGACCCTCGCAGCTATGCGAGGGTCCGAAACGCATCGTCTTCAGTCGTTAGCTTCTCGTCCCTACGACACTGTTTAACCCGCCGACCTCAGCCCGCGATACTGGAACGGGAGCCGCGTCCCTGTGCGAGGGTCAGATTCCTTAACCGAGCCAACCACCGAACATGCCGCCCACCGATTCCGATCAGTCAGACGCGACCCCCACAGGTTCCCGCACGGCGCCCGGAAGCGACATCGAGTACGTGCTCAAAGTCGCGCGGGAGAACCACGTCAAGTTCATCCGCCTCTGGTTCACTGACATCCTGGGCTTCCTGAAGAGCGTGGCGGTGCCGATCTCCGGACTGGAGGACACCCTCATCAATGGGGTCAGCTTCGACGGCGCCTCCATCCAGGGCTTTGCGCGCCGGGAGGAGAGCGATATGCGCGCTCTCCCGGACCCCACCACCTTCCAGATCCTGCCCTGGCGCACGGACGGGCTGTCGGCGGTCGGCGCGATGTTCTGCGACATCGTCCGGCCCGGCGGCGCGCCGTATGAAGGCGATCCGCGCTGGGTGCTACGGCGGGTGCTGGAGCGAGCGGCCAAGCTCGGATACACCTTTTACGTGGGGCCGGAGGTGGAGTTCTTCTACTTCCGCAGCCACAAGGGCGCGCCCGAGGCGCTCGATGAGGGCGGCTACTTCGACCTCACCCCCCAGGACGCCGCCAACGACATCCGCCGCGACACCATCCTGACACTGGAGCAAATGGGGATCGATGTCGACTTCAGCCACCACGAGGCGGCGCACAGCCAGCACGAGATCGATCTCCGCTACTCAGATGCGCTGACGATGGCGGACAACACCATGACCTTCCGTCTGGTGGTGAAGGAACTGGCGCAGAAGCACGGTGCCTACGCCACCTTCATGCCGAAGCCGCTGGCCGGACAGAACGGCAGCGGCATGCACATCAACAGCTCGCTCTTCCGCGGCAGCGAGAACGTCTTTCACGATCCGGCAGATCCGGACCAGCTCTCAGAGATCGCCCGCTACTACATCGCCGGCATCCTCACCCACATCCCGGCAATGACGCTGATCCTCAACCAGTGGGTGAACAGCTATAAGCGGCTCATCCCCGGATACGAAGCGCCTGCCTACATCTCCTGGGCGCTCCACACCCGCAGCGACCTCGTCCGCATCCCCGCCATCCAGGCGGGCCGAGAAGAGGCCGTGCGGGTGGAACTGCGGTCGCCGGACCCGGCCTGCAATCCCTACCTCGCCTTCGCCGTCATCCTGGCGGCGGGCCTGGACGGGATCGAGAAGAAGCTGGAGCTGATCCCGCCGCTGGAGCGAAACGTAGCCGAACTGACCGACGCCGAGCGACGCGAACTCGGCATTCGCAGCCTTCCCGCCGATCTACATGGCGCCATCGAGCAGGCGGAAGGAAGCGAGTTGCTGCGCACCACCCTCGGAGAGCACGTCTTCAGCAAGCTCATCGAGAACAAGCGGCTGGAGTACGACCGCTACCGCGCCCACGTCACCAACTGGGAGCTGGAACAGTATCTCGCCGTTCTTTAGCCTTTACCTTTTGACCTCCCAATGCAGCGCATCCTGATCATCACGGACAACGTGAAAGAAGCGGCCCCGTGGCAGCAGCAGTTGATGCGCGCCGGGTACCCCGTGCAGGCTTGCGCCTCGGACCGCAAGGAACTGCTGCAGGCGTTTTCACCGCGTCCCTCGGAGATATTCATCCTCGACGGGACCTCGGTGCGGCTCTCGCCGAAGGACCTGCGGGACCTGCTCCAGGTGGAGTGCCCCAACCACGAGACATGCATTCTCTGGATGATCGACGAGGATCAGGCCGCGCGCCTCGACCCGTCGGTGGGCATTGATGACTTCATCATCCTTCCGTCCGGCTCCAGCGAGCTGCTAGCCCGCGTCCGCCTCCACCTCTGGCGCACCCACCACATCGACGGCGCGGACCTCATCGTCTCCGGGGAGTTGGTGATCGATCAGGCAAACTATTCTGTCTCCGTCGGCAAGGAATCGCTGAACCTCACCTTCAAGGAGTACGAGCTGCTTCGGTTTCTCGTAACTCACCGGGGGCGCGTCTTCACACGGGAAGCACTACTCAACCAGGTTTGGGGCTACGATTACTACGGCGGCATCCGAACGGTGGACGTCCATATCCGCCGCATCCGAGCCAAGCTCGGCGCGGACCACGAAGACTTGGTGGAAACAATCCGCAACGTCGGCTACCGCTTCAACGGCTGATCTCGGCAGCGCATGCAGATTTAGTTGGATGAAGATGCTGAATTCAGCGCGGATCGGAAGTCAATCCCATTACTTGTGATCCGCGCGAATCGATTGAATCCGAGCTTGCCCGTATGGGTCATCCGCGTTCCATTCCCGTGCTTACGCGTGCGTGACCAAACATCGCGACGATAGGATAACGAATGAAACGGAACACGGGTAGGCGATGGGGATGGCTGGGTGCGCTGGCGGCGGCGGCCGTGCTGACCGGCTGCGATGGAGCCAAGGCTCCATCCGGTGGCGGCGGCAGCGCTTCCGGGGGGATGCAGATCGGGATGGTGACCGACGTGGGCGGCACCGGCGACCTTTCCTTCAACTGGGGTGCCTGGAACGGACTTGAGAAGGCCAAGCAGGAGCTCGGCGTTCAGACCAGCAAGGTCGAGTCGAGCCAGGCATCCGACTACGGCCCCAACCTCCGACGGCTGGCGGAGCGCGGCTGCAAGCTGATCTTCGCGGTCGGCTTCGCGCTGAAGCCTGCCATTGAGGAGGTCGCGCCCAAGTACCCGGATGTGAAGTTCGTCCTCATCGACGACGTTGGGCCCTCAGAGCCGAACGTCGCGAGCCTCGTCTTCCGCGAGGAGGAGGGTAGCTTCCTGGTGGGCGCGCTCGCTGGTGGGATGAGCAAGAGGAACAGTCTGGGCTTCGTGGGCGGCATGGACATTCCCCTGATCAAGAAGTTCGAGGCAGGTTATCGCGCCGGGGTCATGACCACCAACCCGGGGGCGACCGTCACCGCCAAGTTCACCGGCAACTGGGAGGCGGTGGACAAGGGCAAAGAATTGGCGCTCTCCCTCTTCGATCAGGGCGCGGACGTGGTGATGCACGCGGCAGGCAAGTGCGGGGTCGGCGTCATCAAGGCTGCGAAGGAGAAGGGACCCGGCTACTGGGCCATCGGGGTGGACGCGGACCAGGACTACCTCGGCACGGAGACGGAGGATGCCGCCACCGCGCAGCCGCCCTCCCGCGTGCTGACCAGCATGCTGAAGCGCGTCGACAACGCCGTCTTCGCTACCTGCAAGGACGTCGCCTCTGGCAACTGGAAGGCTGGCAAGCACGAGTTTGGCGTGAAGGACGATGGCGTCGGCCTAACGGAGCTGAAGTTCACCAAGCAAGAGATCCCGCCCAAGCTCCTGGCAGAAGTGGAGCGCCTAGAGAAGATGATCGCCGACGGGACGCTCAAGCCTCCCGCTACTATGGAAGCGCTGAGATCGTTTAAAGCTCCTGCGGTCAAGCTGGATTAGGGTCTCGGGTGCGACCGCCGAGAGTAGGTGGATTCATCGCGGTTGAAGAGAGCCTCTCATCCGCACCAGTATCACCTCGTCATCCTCGCCCGGCAACCTCGGTGCGAAGCGGCCCCTGCTCTGCGGGGATCCAGCCACGCCCGCACCGCACCGAGGTGGAGACCCCTGCGACGGAGGCCAACCCAGCGCAAGACACGCCACGCCCAACGTCGGGTTCTGCTGGACCCCCGAAGGAGACGGAACCCACGCCCGGGACGACCGCAGTCGAGGGTGACAGTCACGGAGGCGAGGACGAGTGACTTGCTGCGAAAGGCCTCTCCCCAGGTAGCCGAGTTACCGGCAAATCGCGGTCGCATCCGGGAGCCAATAAGGCCGGAGTGGAACAAACCCGCAACCTCCTCGTCAAACCACTTGCGTTCCGGGAATCACTCGAGTCTGATAGCCATTCCCGCCTCACCAGGCGAGGGATGGCTTCTTCTTGTTTGCCGGGACACGCAGGGCCTCTCCATGGCGCGGCACCTGGATTCGCCTAGCACCGGTGACGCTCTTCAGTTAGGCCCCCATGAGCAACCACTGTTCCGAGGGGAGCATCCTTCCTTCATCCCGTAAACACCGGGTCCGTGGCTCCCGGCAGCGGCAGGCCCGCGTGAGCCGTCCAGCCGCCATCCACATAGAGGGTGGTGCCGGTTACGAAGCTTGCTTCCCGGCTGGCGAGGAAGACGGCCGCGCCCCGGATCTCGTTGAGCTCGCCCCAGCGGTGCTGCGGGATGAGGCGCATGTAGCTCTCGAACAGCTCCGGGTCCTGCTCCAGGCGCAGGTTGTAGGGGGTCCGGAAGGGGCCAGGACAGAGCGCGTTCACGGTGACTCCGTGCTCCGCCCACTCGACCGCCATCACGCGGGTGAGCTGGATGAGACCGCCCTTGGCCGCGCAGTACGGCCCCCGCTCCGGCAGCGCGATAGAGCCGAGCGAAGATGAGATGTTTAGGACTCGACCGTATCCGGCGCGGATCATGTGCGGCACCACCACACGCGCCACCAGAAAGGGACCATCCAGGCAGACCCGCAGGATGCGGCTCCACTGCTCCACCTCCAGGTCAAGGAGCGGCTTCCGGTACCCCATCCCGGCGTTGTTCACCAGGATGTCGATCCGCCCGAACCGCTCCATCGCCGCCTGCACCAGGTCGGTGATCTGGCCGGAGTCGGTAACGTCCGCTGCCCGTCCCAGCACGGTGCGTCCCGTCTCCGCCGCAATCTCCCTCGCGGTCTGGGCAACCTCCGCTTCCTGGCGACTGCAGAGAACCAGGTCGGCGCCCTGCCCCGCCATAGCGAAGGCCATCTCCCGCCCCAGCCCCCGGCTGCCACCCGTGATTAGCGCCACTTGCCCCGTCAGCTCGAACATTGGCTTTCCTCCCTTTGCGGGAGAGTTCCGCTGCGAGGTGCGCGCGTTCCTCGTTGGGAGCGTGGGAGTTCAACCGCCAAGTCGCCAAGAGCGCCAAGGGGAAACAGAGGGGAAGAGAGGACCGCACTGGTTCAAGTCACATGGGTGGGTCAGGGCAAAACCCTTTGGCCCAGATTCGCGTTAAACGAGGGAGTGAGAGACCAGAGGCCCTCCTTTGACCTGCACCAGCATCGAAGCTGTCCTTAGATTTGTGGCCACCGCTCTAGTTGAGGGGCTGATGGAGGAGTTGTTATGGGTGTTGCTTCGCGTCCTGTTCCTGGTTGTGTTGCTTCCAGTAGTGCTGCTGGTGCGGACACCTTGGGTGCTCTTCTCTGCCGCCACGCGCGGCGGCCCCTACTGTCAGAACGTCCTTAGCGAGTACGACTTCGAACGGGTGCGCTGGCAGGAGTGGGTGATGTCGGTGAGTGCATAGAGTGAACTTCGGATAGGCACATCAGATCCCAGGTAGCTAGAGGCAACTCTTCACCGAAGGGAAGTTCGCCGTGTCGCCCCCTCGCCCCCTCGCGCTTGGATGAGTGGCGGCGTTTCGCTCATAACAGAGAGCGGGGCGCGGGTGACCGCCCGCCCCCGTTCGCCAACTTCCCCCGCAGGAAGGATCGAGATGTCGCTGCCCAACGGCGCCGCTGAAGGAGAAGAGATCGTGCAGACCATCCGTGCCCGCGCACCCGTCCGCTTCTGTGACCTGGGCGGCTGGACCGATACCCGGATTGTCCCGAGCGGCCAGGTCCTGAACTTCACGGCGGCGCTCTACACGCACGTGACGCTGCAGGTCGGCGCGTTCGCGGGGATCAGCATCGAGAGCTTCGACACGGACGAAGCGGAGCAGATCCGCGACATCCGCCAGATCGAGTACAACAGCGTCCTCGATCTTTTCAAGGCTGCGGTTCGGCGCTGCGGCATCGCCCGCGGAGTGCGCATCCTCGCCCGCTCCGACGCGCCTCCCGGCAGCGGCCTCGGCTCATCCGCTGCCCTCGGGGTGGCCACGGTGGCCGCCCTTTCACGCTACCTGCGGCTCAATCGCCTGCCGTACGACGTGGCCCGCGAGAGCCAGGCGCTGGAGACGGAAGAACTGGGATTGGAGTGCGGCGTGCAGGATCAGCTCGCCTCGGCCTATGGCGGGGTGAACTACATGGAGGTGAACTACCCGGATGCCCGCGTCCAGCAGGTTCCGCTTGATGTCGCCACCACCTGTGAGTTGGAGGACCGCTTTGTCCTGGTCTACACCGGGAAGAGCCACTTCTCGAGCGGGATGCACCAGAAGGTCATCGCGGAGTACGAGGCCGGCCACAACCGCCACGTCTTCAGCCGGCTGTGCGAGTGCGCCGCGCGCGGCAAGGACGCCCTCATCTCCCGCGACCTCCAGAGCTTCGCCGAGGCGATGAACGACAACTGGGAAGCCCAGAAGGCGCTCCACCCGGACATCACCACACCCTACATTGAGCAGCTCTGGGAGAAGACCCGCGCTGCCGGTGCCGTCGGCTTCAAGGCGAACGGCGCGGGCGGGGGAGGGACCGTCACCATCCTCGCCGGTCGCAACAAGGATCATCTCGTCCGCCGCGCCGTCGAGGACCTGGGAATGACCGTCCTCCCAGCCAAAATCGACTTCAACGGCATCCGCGTCTGGGAAGTCTAGTCAAATGCGGATTGCGGATTGCGGAATGCGGAATGCGGAATGCGGAATGCGGAATGCGGAATGCGGAATGCGGATTGCGGATTGCGGAATGCGGATTGCGGATTGCGGATTGCGGATTGCGGAATGCAAATCTCTGTGACCGCCTTGCACGCTCGTTTCCGTGTCCGCCGACAGCCACCCAACCTGCGATCCCTTGCATTTTGAATGTTGAATGTTGAATTGACCCCATGAAACTCACCTCCATCGACGTCTTCCCGCTCCGGCTTCCGTTCAAGGAAGACTTCCGCATCGCGCGGGGGTCCGTGGGCAACCCGGAGCTGGGTGCGCCGCACGTCTACGTCCGCGTGACGGGCGACAGCGGCGAAGTGGGGTGGGGCGAGGGCCGGCCGAGTCCGCGCTGGAGCTATGAGACGGTGGAATCGGTGGTGAGCACCCTTCGCGGATATCTCATCCCGGCCGTGCTCGGGGCCGACCCCTGGGACCTGCGCGGCCTGCACGCCCGGATGGACGCCGAGATTGCCCCCGGCATTAGCACGGGCGCGCCCGTCGCCAAGTGCGCCCTCGATCTGGCGGTCCACGACCTCCTGGCAAAGAGCGCCGGCGTTCCCCTCGCCAACTTCCTCGGCGGCGGGGCGGACGACCGCGTCAAGCTCTCCTACATCATCTCTGTAGCTACTCCGGAAGAAGCGGCCACCAAGGCGCAGTCCGCGCTGGAGCAGGGGTACACGGGGTTCAAGGTGAAGGTCGGCGCCGACCCCAAGAAGGACCTGGAGATCCTGCGGGTCGTCAAGGAGGTTGCGCCCGGCGCCTTCCTCTGGGCGGACGCCAACCAGGGCTACGATCTCGGCACTGCGCTGGTTCAGGCGCGAAAAATGGAGGCGCTGGAGGTCGACTGCCTGGAACAGCCGGTCCCCGCCAACGACTGGACCGGTCTTCGCCGCATCGCGCAGGGCACCTCGGTCCCCATCGGCGTGGACGAGAGCGTCTTCTCCGCTGCAGACCTGCTCCAGCTCATCAAGCTGGACGCCTGCGACGTCCTAGTGGTCAAGCTCAGCAAGATGGGCGGCCTCTACCGGGGCCGTCTTGCCACCCAGATCGCGCGGGAGGCGGGCCTCGGCATTCTCGGCAGCGGCCTCACCGAGAGCCAGCTGGGGCTGGCCGCCCACGTCCACATGCTCTCCGCCTATGGAGGCTGCGCCTATGCGGACCTGAACGGCCCGCAGTTCCTGGCGGACGACCCGATCTCCGGCGGCATCACCCTGCAACCTGGGTTGGCGATGGTTCCCACCACCCCCGGCATCGGCGTCACCGTGGATGAGGAAAAGCTCCGAGGGTTCCTGCGCGAGCCGTGATTCGTCAATCGGGCTTCGGAAAGCCCCTCAACCCCCTGCTTGAAACCTCGCCCGTGCGGGAAGAGCGATAGTGATTGCGCTATCTTCTGGGGGAAACGTGGATGACGAACTCGAACGAGCGGATCGCCGGCCTCTGGCTCGCGGGCGGGATCGGCGCGCTGTTGTTGGCCAATGCAGTCGCGCGCGCGCGGCGGGCTTACGACTTCAGCGGCAGGACCGTGGTGATCACGGGCGGGTCGCGCGGCCTGGGCCTGGTGATGGCCCGACAGTTCGCCGCCGAGGGAGCGTTCCTCGTGCTCGCCGCGCGCAAGGACGATGAGCCGGACCGCGCCGAGCGCGCGCTCCGGGAGCAGGGCGCCACCGTTCTGACAGTGCCGTGCGATGTGACCGACGAGCTTTCCGTGCGCAGGATGATAGCGGAAGCCACCGATTGCTTCGGCAAGGTGGACGTGCTGGTGAACAATGCCGGCGTCATCCAGGCCGGACCCATGGAGTCGATGACCCGGGAGGACTACGAGCAGGCGCTGGCCGTCCATTTCTGGGGGCCGTACCACACGGTCCACGCGGTGCTCCCGCAGATGCGGGCGCGGGGTGAGGGCCGGATCGTCAACATCTCCTCCATCGGCGGGAAGATCGCCTTCCCGCACCTGCTTCCCTATACGGTGAGCAAATTTGCGCTGGTCGGGTTCTCGCAGGGGCTGCGGGCAGAGCTACGCCACAACGGCATTGTCGTCACCACCGTTTGTCCGGGCCTCATGCGCACCGGCAGCCACCTGAACGCACAGTTCAAGGGACGCCATGAGGAGGAGTACCGCTGGTTCGCTCTGAGCGACACCCTCCCCGGCAGCTCGATGAGCGCGGAGCGCGCGGTGGGTCAGATCATCCGCGCCTGCCGCTATGGTGACGCCGAAACGATCCTCTCTCTACCGGCGCACGCAGCCGCGCTCTTCAACGGCCTCTTTCCGGAAGTCATGGCGGACATGCTGGCCTGTGTGAACCAGTCTGTGCTGCCGCCCGCCGACGCTGGCGCGGAGGGCACCGTCGCGCAAACGGGCTTCGAGTCCCGAAGCGTATCGCCAGTCATCACTGCGCTGGGGGAGAGGTCCGCCGCGCGCAACAACGAGCTGCCCGCAGCGGCCTGAATCCTCCAGAGGTCGGACCGCTTATCGGCGGTCCGACTCGAGGTTCTCTTCCCGCAGGCGCCGGCCATCCTTGTCGACGGTCCGGTCCTTCTCCAGCCTCCGCTTCACGTCGTAGCGCACGCCCTGCTCCACGCGGATCGGCAGAATCTGCGGTACGTGGCCGGGAGCACGCAACTCCAGTTGCCACTCCCCAATGGGAAGGCTGAACCGGGCGCGACCACGGCCATACGAGACGCCATTGACGAAGATCTCCGTGTCTCGCGGACTCACGTCGACGGAGATGTTGCCTTCGCCCCGCACCTGACCCTCGTTGTCTCGGCGCTCGGACTGGGACATGTAGGGCTGGTAGAACGGGTCGTAAAAGGGACCGCCATACCAGGAGCGGTAGCCGCCCATCCCGAAACCGGAGTATCCGCCCCAGCCGAAGCCTGAGCCGAACCCCGGGCCATAGTAGCCGGGTCCCCCAAAAGGTCCACCGCCGTAGTAGCCTCCACCGGGGCGCCCAGGACGACCCGGGCGTCCATCGCCACCGCCGCCGTTGTTGCCGCCGCCGCCGTTGCCGCCACCGCCGCCGTTATTGCCGCCACCGCCGCCGTTGTTGCCGCCCCCCGGGCGACCGCCATTGCCAAGGCCGAATGCGGTCCGCCAGTTGCGGATGGCCTGTGGGGTTGCGGTGTAGCTGCGGCCGCCGCTCCTGCCGCCGCTCCTGCCGCCACCGCCGCCAATGCGCGCTCCGCCGCCACTACGGGCACCGATGCTGCCCCCGCTGCGGCCACCACCGCGACCAGCATCCGCCGGTACGCACCAGAGGAGAGTTGCCACGGCAAGAATTGCCACGTGGCTGCGGGATGTTCGGGCCGGAATCTTGCTCGGTTCTTCCACGCGTTTCATGGGCCTATTTTAGGCGCACTTCGCTAGGAGTGACCACGTGCGGCACGAATTCGCACATTCTGGAGCAAGCGGGGCCGCACGGTGCAGAGCGTTTAGGCGACGGATGCCTGCAGATGCCGTGCTCGGGTGACCTGCCGCACCCGGTCGGCGCGGTCCGTGACCACAAACTGCCCGCCCCGCTCCTTCACCGACCGTGCCGTACGGGTCAGCAGCGAGAGAGCTTCCCGGCTGATCGACTCGACCTCGGAGAGGTCCAGCTCCAGGCGGTGGCACCCTTCGCGGATAGCCGTATGGCACAGCCGCTCGCAGTGGCCCGAGTTGTGCGCATCAAGGTGCCCCTGCAGGTGGAGCTGTACCACACCCGCATCGCGACCCGATGAGATCCGCACGTTCAGCGCGCGGGTGATGCGAGCCGGACACCATGCGCGCCGGCGCGCCGAGGATCGCGTCCAATCGAGGCGCGGAAGATTGATGGCCCAGGTCTCCCGCTCCTTCGCGGCGCGGGTTTCCCGTGCCCAGGCCCGGCAGACTGGTGACTCCTGGAAGCTCCAGATGCCGTCCTCGCTATCGAAGTCGATGCGGGAGAGGCCGGTGGTGCCTTCGTTCGAGCGGGCACCCCGAATGCGAATGCTGCCGGGCGCGGCGATGGCGCGGAGGGAATGCTCGCTGTCCCGCTCCTCCGCATCCAGCGGGTTTCGGGCTCCTTCGCAAACCCGCAGGAGGGTCGCCGCCGCAGAGACGTGCGAGAGTTCTCGGTCGAAGGTCTCCGGCAGAATCTCCACCGGGTCCATCGTGAACCCCCAGCGGCCCGCCATCGCCCACAGACGACAAACATCCGGCTCCATCACCGCAGCGCGCAAGGAGGCCGCCGTATCCCAATCGATGACGAAGTAAAGGGCGTTGGAAGCGTCGAGCGCGCGGAAAGTCTGCCAACGCCGGAAGCCGGGGAGGCGCCGGACAAGGCGGGCGATGCGTAGCAGCGAGCGGAATGCCCGGAACGAGGGGGAGGCGTTTCCCTGCGGCCGGAGTCGGACCAGTGCGGAAGTCTGCATGGTGCGTGGTGAAGTGCCGTGTGCTGTGGTGCCGACCGTCAGGCTGGTTGAGTGAATGCAAGGCAAGCGGTGGTCGCAAGAGTCATCATCGGCACTAGCCTGCGGGTTCCATCAACGCGCAGGGCCCCAATGGGCACATTTGACACCCTCCGCGACACCGAGCCGGGCAGGTGGCCGAAGAGCAACTAGCCGTCCCCGCCCCTGCCCGCTGGCGATTGATGGGTCGCGGCGGCACTTCGATACCGCTATCGTCGGCATCGCGCAGGCTTGAGCAAGTGCCGACACCCACCCGACGTTGCGTGCCGCAGACAGCAGATTCACGATTCCATTGTCAGGCGGAGAGCGGCACGCCTCACGCTTTGCCTACTGTCGATCCGGACGCTTGCTGCACGACAAGTTGGGTGCCTCACCGCCGTCGGCTTCCTCTAACTCTTCAGCAGGTAGCGTCGAGCTGGCCCAATCTGGTGGGAGGTTCTCCTGCCACATCTCGTGAATCAGTCGGTGCCTCGGTCCAGTCCCCGGGCGCTTCACGGATGGGTAGGGGTCGATATACTACTCCAGCACCCTCACTCACCATGACCGACCTCATCCCGCTCACCACGTTCAAACCGTCACGGGCGGAAGCGCGTCCTCGGCGCGAGGAAGTCCTGCCCAGCCAGTTAGTTGACGGCTTCGGGCGGGTGCACACTAACCTCCGCATCTCCATCACGGACCGGTGCAACTTCCGCTGCACCTACTGCATGCCGGAGGAGATGGAGTTCTACCCAAAGGGCGAGATTCTCTCCTACGAGGAGATCCTGCGGATCGCGCGGATCGCGGCCAGCCTGGGAGTCGACAAGATCCGGCTGACCGGGGGCGAACCCCTGGTGCGCCGCGACGTGAGTCGCCTGGTCCGCGCCCTGTCGGAAATGGGAACGCTCAGCGATCTCAGCCTCACCACCAATGGCGCGCGGCTGGCGGATATGGCTCAGGAGCTGTGGGACGCGGGACTCCGTCGGATCAACGTGAGCCTCGACAGCCTTGATGCTGGCCGCTTTGCCGAGATCACTCGCCGCCCGCTGTTCGACAGCGTCATGCGCGGGCTGGAGGTGGCGGGTCGGGTCGGCTTCGATCCGATCAAGGTGAACGCTGTGGCCGTGAAGGGATTCACTGAGCAGGAGCTGATCGCCTTCGCGGAACTGGCGCGGGAGAAGCGCTACCAGGTGCGTTTCATCGAGTTCATGCCGCTGGACGGTGACGATGCCTGGGACCATGCAAGCGTGCTGACCCAGAGGGAGATACTGGACCACATCAGCGCGGTTTACCCCCTCGAGCAAGTCTCCCTGGTTGGTTCATCCGATCCAGCCACTGTCTTTCGGTTCAGCGACGGTCGTGGTGAGATTGGCGTCATCCCCACGGTGACGGAGCCCTTCTGCTCCACCTGCAACCGCATCCGGCTCACCGCAGACGGCAAGCTCCGCCACTGCCTCTTCGCTGTGGAAGAGACCGACCTCAAGGGTCCCCTTCGCGACGGTGCCACCGATGAAGAGTTGGCGTGGCTCTTCGTGGAGTGCGTCCGAGGCAAGTGGGCCGGCCACCACATCAACGACGCAAGCTTCGAAAAGCCGGTCCGGAACATGAGCCAGATCGGCGGTTAGGCGCGATAGCAGCCGGCCGAAGGGGAGGCCGACTGAATGCACGCTTCCGCAGCCGCCCCTGATTCCGGTAGCTGCCCTGCCCTGCCGGCAACCCCATCCATGAGACACAGGGCTGCACGCCGCTCCGCCGCACCCCACCGGTCGTCATCCTCGACGGTACTCGTCCCGCGCGAGGCGTCTCTGCCTTTCGGGGATCCAGCTTTTCCCGGACTGCACGTGATCACCGGACCTCCCAATGGAGCTGCGGGTTAGCTGCGGAAGCGGTGATCTCACAGAATCCAAGACCGCGAAGCCCCCGCAGAGCATCGTGCGTTTGTTCAGGCACGGCCCTTCAGGGTCGTTGCCACAGTT
>JANPLG010000120.1:0-15846 GCA_031426395.1 Actinomycetes bacterium | reverse complement strand
CCGGGAACCGGGAACCGGGAACAGGGAATTCTGATCACTGCGCGGGAGGTGGCGCGTCCTGCTGCTTCTCCAGCTCAGCCAGGAAAGTGCGAACCGCCTCTTCCCAGCGGCCCTGCCCCCGCAGCACACCTTCGACCACCTCGCGGATCGCGCCGCGGCCGCCGGGTGTCTCCGTGACCCAGTCAGCTGCGTCCCGAACTTCCTGGGCGGCATCGGCTACCGCTACCTTGATCCCGACCGCTTCAAAGGCGGGGAGGTCGTTGAGGTCGTCCCCCACGTAAAGAGCCTCCTCTGCACGGAGGCCTAACTGCGCGAGGAGGTCGCCCAGCACGCGGCGCTTGTTCCGCGCCCACTGGCAGACGTGGTGGACCCGCAGTTCGTCGGCCCGCTTCCGCACCACGGGGGAGACGCGCCCGGTGACCCACGCTAATTCCAGGCCCGCAGCGCGCGCCAGCGACAGCCCCAGGCCGTCTCGTGCGGAGAAAGTCTTCGCCTCTTCCACCGCTCGATTGCCCGGTTCCCCAGCCGAACTATTGACTGTCGTGACGTAGGTGATGAGGCCTTCCGTGAGCACCCCGTCCACGTCCATCGCAATAAGGCGTATGGCGGGCAACCGGCCAGAAACGGAGGCGTAAGACATCGGCTTGACGGGTAGAAGCTGGTAACGCCGGAGAGGAAGCAGTCGGGGAGTTGGAGACCTGGGAAGCGGGACCCGGACGGGTGATTATACCCATCCCTCCGGCGGGACGATCCAACTCATCGCGACCTCAAGTTCCGGCCCGACTTACCGATACTGGGCTTCACCCAACGGGTTGCCGACGAGATTAGGAAAGCCCTTGCGCGCGCTGATGCACGTTAGGGGCTGACCGAACAGAAGCCCAGCACGAGCAGGTCGAGGCTTGGGGTTCTAGGCAGGTCAGACACAAGGCGATGATGCCTCGAAAGGAATAGAGGGATGCGCAGGGCTGTTCGCAACTGGACGCTCATCGGGCTCTCCGCCGGGTCGCTGTTGACCGCCGGAAACCTCTTCCAGCCCACCGTGGTGGTGGGCAATTCCATGGCGCCGACGCTCCGTGACGGGCGGGTGCTCTGGGTGGACCGCACCTACTACCGCAACCACGCGCCGGCTCGCGGCGAGGTGGTGGTCTTCCGCCTCAACGGAGAGACCTACGTCAAGCGGGTTTACCGAGCTCCGAGCGAGACGGTGCACTATCTGGATAGCGATGGCGAATGGGTAGCGCCAATCCGTGAGTCACGACTGACGGAACTTCAGGCCACGGCCGCACGCCGGAACTACGTGACCTTCCAGGTGCGTGAAGTGAAGGTGCCGAAGAACGCCGTCTTCGTCCTAGGAGACAACGTCAACAACTCCGAGGACAGCCGAAAGTTCGGACCCGTGCCGATGACCGCCATCATCGGGAAAGCTCACGCCGACCTCGATTTCCGCTCTGCCCTCGACTACGAAATCGCGCCACAGCGGAGCATCCCCGCAAACCGCCTGATCCGCAAACCGGAGCCGGCGGTGCAGGTCACCGGATTGGAGCGTCGCAGCTAACAATCTGCGACGGTGCCAGGGGTGCAGGTGCGGGGCGTACGCACGCTCTTATCATCAGACACCCTTCGGTGCTCAGCCAATTGAGCCATCCGAGATCCAATCGAAGCCAAGTTAGGCAGCGGCGCGGGCTTCTTCGCGCGCCTTGCGAACTAGTCGGGCGAGAACCACGGCCTGGGCCTGGCTGCGGGCAAGGGTTTCCTTGTGGCTGCGCTTGCGAGCCTGGGAGGTGCGGCGCTTATCGTGCTCGATGACGGTGCGGCGGGATGCCATTGAATCTCTCTCCAAAAACCGGGGCTCAACGGAGGCCACAGTGCCGCGCGACGGAGGCAGACTGAGGACAACCGGAACCGCCGCAGTATAGCGGACGCGCGGAGAGAGCACAACCGTTGACGCGGGAGGGGGTGCGTTCCAGAATCTCGGCAATGACGGCAATCCTCACGATTGAGCCGGTAGCCCAGTAGCGCCTTGTGCGCAGCCTGCCGGTACGGGTGGTTCGCAGGAGACCGCAAGGGGTCTATTCGGCCGGCCTGATTTCACATGTCCCCAACGGGAGGACGTCGGACCCACGGCCGCCACTGCCACCACGGCCACCACGGCCGCCACGGCCACCACGGCCAAGGCTACCTGCGTTGCATTGCACCCATCAACTGCCCAAACGATGGATCGCGCCCCGCAGGAGGGCCACGCCTCATTCCGCGCCGTGGTGCTGAGGCCTGGGTCCGGCCGGATTCATTCTGGGCTTGGGCAGGCGACGACCGGTCGAATTGCCATAGACAGCGGCCTTGCGCCGCGCTCGATCACGGCGACCGGCGTGTGAGCAGGCCGTATCTTCGCAGCCAAGCCCGATTTCCGCAATCGAGTGACCGGTCAGTCAATTTCGGATTTCGGATTTCGAGTTTCGAATTGGCAGGCAGGTCAGCTCTAGACGGGCGTTGGTCCCGTCTCTCCATCCCTCAATCTCGCCTTCTCTCAATCTCATCCTGACCGGTCGAATTCGACGGAGAAGTGCAGCGACAGTGAGGAACGTCATCTTTCGCCTCCAGCCAACCCGCATCCCAATCCGAATCGGGGATTCGGATTGGGATGCGGGTTGGCTGATTGGCTTCGATGATGAGGTGTGACCTTCTCCTTTCACGGGGACTACGCCCAGGGCGTCAAGAGCGCATCTTCCCCCGGACATCGGGGTAGGTCTTGCTCACTCGATGAGATAAGGAAACGTTTGGACGCATGGAAATCTCAAGAGCAACACCAATCCGGCAGGCATTACTCCGCAGTCGCCCGCGTGAACCGTTCAATGGCTATTCCCACCTCACGGGAGCACTGCTCTCTGTATTGGGGCTAGTGGTGCTCACGGCCATCTCCGTGGGTAAGCCGTGGCACTCCGTTGCGTTCGCTGTATATGGGACCACTCTGATCCTGATGTACACGGCCAGCACTCTCTACCACTCCCTGCCGGCGGGACCGCGGGAGGTCGAGAAGCTCCTGATGGTGGATCAGGTGAGCATCTATCTACTGATCGCCGGGACCTACACGCCCATCTGCCTGGTGGCGCTACGTGATTCCGTCGGCTTGCCCCTGCTCGCCGTCGTCTGGACCATCGCGATTGCCGGAATTGTGCTCCGAACTCGATGTCCATCTGCACCGCGCTGGCTTCCTATTGCCATCTATCTCGCCATGGGATGGCTGTGCGTTACCGTGCTCGGTCCTCTGAGCGCCTCGGTCCCGGCGGCGGGTCTTGGCTGGCTGATAGCAGGCGGGGCGGCTTACACGGTCGGTGCGGTGGTGTTGGTGGCGGACCGTCCCCGCCTGCGACCCGGCATCTTCGGCTCCCACGAACTCTGGCACTGCTTCGTACTGGCGGGAAGCGCATGCCACTTCCTCATGATGCTGCTGGTGGTCGCGACGATGCGGTAGTCCGTCTCGCAGCCAGCTATCGAACGTCAGCGAGAGCGATCAACTCGCCTTCCATCACCCGATACGCCGCGCCGACCAGTGGTTTGAGCACCCGTTGCCGTAGTTCGTCCACGCCCCAGAGGTCGCTCACCAGGAAGCCGTGGCGGGTTAGAAGCTGGTCGATATCGCCGCGCCGCAGCGACCAGTGCACTGGTTCCCCCAGTGATTCGAGAACGCGAATTGCGCGAGCCGCCGGATGGCGCGGATTATCGAGGGGGGCGGCATCCATGAAGGTGAAGATCACCTTGGAGCCGGGGGCCAGCGCTGCACGGGCGTCGCCCAGCAGACGTGTCACGGCAGCAGACTCCAAGTACATCAGCACACCCTCTGCCACGAGGATTGCGGGCTGCGACGGGTCGAACCCAGGAGCGGCGGCCAGCGTCTCAGTGAGCGGCACGGTGCCGAGGTCGGTGGCCAGCAGGTAGAGGTTCGACGGTACACCGCCTGCGGCTGAGAGGCCTCGTGCCTTGACCATCATCGTGGCGGGTGTCTCCAACTCCCACGCGCGGAGGTCAGGGCGGTCACGGCAGAGGCAGGCCGCCAGGGAGTCGAGGCCCGCGCCCACGACGACAAGCTGCCCGATACCCGCGTCAAACGCAGCCCGGACCGCGTCAGCGACGGCGCGCTTCCGCAGCAAAATCCAGAGGGCACTGCCGGGGAAGTAATGCTCGCGAAGGCCGTAGAGGACCCAGCGGGTAACCGGGTTCCGCCACGACCGCAGCATCCTGGCTGCGCGCGGCGAATGCTCCCTGATGCACGCTGCCGTATAGGGCTCGGAGGGCACCAGGGGGCGCCACGCGGGATTGCCGCCGGAGGTGACGGTATTGAGCGCCACACGCAGCGCTGTTTCGCTTGGCTCACCCACCCGCATCAGCGCCCCACCCTCTTTGCTTCCGGACATCCTCAGCGCAACGTTCGCCCTACTGCTCCGTTAGCATACGGTAGTAGGGTGAAAACGCGCGAAAGCTCGGAGTCCAGGCAAGCACTTCGATTTCGGATAGGGATGCGGGTTGGCTGGGAGCCGATGTGGGTCGCAGCCATCCGTTGGTGGGTGCGGGCGGGACGCCCGCGCTCCACCGAAAGGCTATCCGAGGGCAACCGGCACGTATCGTATCGGTGGCCCGCTCTTTTGGTAAGCGCTTCAGGCGGGCAAGGGAATCACTATGAAGACTTTTGGGGCAATCATCATCGGTCTGATCGCACTGGCGCTGTTGCTGCCTCTGCTCGGCCTTCTGTTCAAGCTCGTCTTCGTGGCGGCCAAATTGATCAGCGGACTGGTCACCGTCCTGATCATCGCGGCGATCGCGATCTTCCTCGTCGGCCTCATCCGCCGCAGCCTCATCCGCCACTAACCCGCGTAGGGTACCGTGGGAGAATGGAACACGGATGGCACGGATGGGACGGATTCACGCGGATCAAATCACATGAGGGAGCGGCTGATGGCGGATGCCGCATCCCGCACGTTTGGCCCCTGCCGATCGACGCAAGACCGCCCTCACCCATCCGCAGTCGATTCTGAACCCGGTGGCCGAGGCTCATTCAATTCCGATGCGGGCTGATCTGTGAGAATCCGTCCCATCCGTGCCATCCGTGTTCCATTCCGGACCGTCACTGCCAGTTCGCGAATTCGAGCGGGCTGGCGACCGGAGAATGGTTGGGCGCGGGGTCGGTGGCTTCCGCGCCGTTGGCGCCGTAGCTCCAGTTGGGATTCTCGCGCGTCTCACGGTCGAGGTCCAGCGCACGTTGCCACTCGCGCCAGAGGTACTCCTTCTTGACGCCGAGGCTGATGTGCTCCCAGGGCAGGACCTCCTCGAAAGAGCGGGGCCGGGCGACATACCAGTCGGGGTCGATGCCGGTCTCGCGGAAGGCGGCCTTCCAGTTGCCGCCGTTGCGGTGAGCTTCCAGCAGCGCGGCGGCCACGCGGCGGTCGGCCAGGGAGAGGACACCCTGGACGAAGGAACCGCGGACGCTGTCGACCGTGAACTCTAGCTGCTTGCTGGCCTGTCGGACTGCTCGGCCGACCGCCTTGAGCCGTCGTTCCACCTCGGACGCCGAAGGGGTTCCCGCCCACTGGTAGGCGGTGTGCGGTTTCGGCACGAAGGGGTGCAGGGTCAACGTGACCTTGCGGAACTTGCCGCTCTTCAGCACGCCAGCGGAGAGGCCGGCAATCGCCATCAGGTCGCTCTCCATCTCGCACGGCAGCGCGACGATGTAGTAGAGCTTGATCTTCTCGACCTTGTTGGCCGCGCACCGGCGGGCGGCGGTGTAGACATCCTCGTCCGTCACATGCTTGCGGGAGATGTAGCGCAGCCGCTCCGACCCGGTCTCCGGAGCGATAGTGATGGTTTTCTGACCCGCCTCACCGATGGCGCACGCCACCGACTCCGACAGGTTGTCCGCACGGATGCTGGCGAGCGAGACGCCATCCGCCTTCTTGGCCAGGCTGGTGGTGATCTGCACGAGCTGCTTGTGATCCGTCAGCGAGCTTCCGACCAACCCCACGCGGAGCTTCTTCGGCTCCAGTGCCTGCCGATCCGCGAACTCCTTCTCAAGCTGCTCCGGCGGCGTGTAGCGCACCGGGCGGTAGGCGTAGCCGGCGAAGCAGAAGCGGCATCCCTGGCCGCAGCCCCGCGCCGCCTCCGCGAGCATCATATTGCTGAACTCGGTGTTCGGGGTGAGGATCTGGGCGCTGGTGTTGTACTTCTGGAGGTCGCGAGCCACCCAGCGGCGCACGGGCATCGGCGCGCCTTCCTGCGGGATGATCTCGGAGACGGTGCCGTCCTCGCCATAGTGGAATTCATAGAGTGCAGGAACGTAGACGCCCTGGATTTGCGAGAGGCGGACCAGCATCTCCCGCTTGTCATGCCATCCGTTGCGCCCCAGGTTCTGGCGGATCGCGGGGATGAGGAGATCGGTCAGGCCCTCCGCCTCGCCAATGATGAAGGCGTCAACGAACGGAGCCACGGCCTCCGGATTCACCCAGGGGGCGGGGCCGCCCATGATGATCAGCGGATGGGACTCGTCCCGATCCTCGGAGAGCAGCGGGATCCCTGCCAGTTCCAGCATCTTCAGGACGTTGAGGTAGTCCAACTCGAAGGAGCAGGAGAACCCAAGGACATCGCACTCGCTGACGGGGCGCTGGCTCTCGTAGGTGAAGAGCGGCGTGTGGGTACGGCGGTGCTCCGCCTCGTCCTGGGGGTCCGGCAGAAAGGTCCGCTCGCATACCGTGTCGTCGCGCTCGTTCAGCAGGCGGTAGACAAGCTGGAAGCCCAGGTTGGACATCCCCAGCCGGTAGCTGTTGGGGAAGGCCAGGGCAAACCGCAGGAGGTCTCCATGCGGCTTCACCATGGTGCCCCGCTCATCGGCGAGGAGCTGCTTCACGTTTTGGGTCAGGCGGTAGGACATTCGGTAATGGACTTCGAGTTTCGGATTTCGAATTTCGGATTTGAAATCAAGGGTTGGCTAGAGCCGGTGTGGATTACGTGCGACGCCGGATAAGTCTGCAAGTCCAGTAAAGCACGGCCGATCAACGAGGTCCAGATGCTGGCCAGATGCCGGGCAGTTGCCAGGATTCCGGTCCCTTCCCATCGTAACGCTGGAATGAGGCTTCGTCGCGTCGGGCGAACTGTGTCCGTCCGCTACGCTGCATGCTCCGACAATCCCCTCCATGGCTCTCTTCAATCGCCGAAACGCAGCCGCAGCCGGTCCAGCCCCAAATCCGCTCCTCCCCGCGGATCGGGATTTCAACTTCCGCACGGTCACGCGGGTGGCGACCTACGTCTGGATCGCGGTCGGTTTCATTTTCGTCTGGCTCCACTTCTCCTCGGTCCACGAGTACCTGGACTGGCGGATCTACTCGCTCTACTTCCTGGCAGTCTCCGGAGTGGCCTGCCGCTACCTCACCGGCGTCCGTCACGGCCACGAGCGCTGGCACCGCGTGGTGTTCGACGGTCTCTCCATCCTCTTCATTGCGCTGGGCGTAGGCCTCACCGGTGGTATCCGCAGCGAGCTCTGGCTCCTCTACTTCATCTTCGTCATCGCGGAGACGCTGGCGGCGAGCGCACGTGGCTTCCTCATTACGGACGCGGTCTCCGTCGTCAGCTATGTCGTCGCGACTTGGCCCAGCCGACCCTACGTGGTAGGGGAGTACCTGGAATCGCTCGTCACGCGGGTCTTCTTCCTGGTGCTGGTCTCATCCATCGCCCGCACCATCGCCTATGAGGAGCGGCGCCGACAGGAGGACTTGGCGGCGCTGAGGGAGGCGCTGTCGGTGAGCGAGGAGCGGCGACGCCTCGCACGGGACCTGCACGACGGCGTCGGACATGTGCTCACCCGCGTGATCCTCAGCCTGGAGGTCGGCCGTCGCCACGCCGCAATGACGAACGATGGCAAGAGCGCGTCCGACTGCATGGAGCAGCAGACCGGCGCCCTCCGGGGCGCCATGGAAGAGATGCGCCAGCTAGTGGCCACGCTCCGCACGGACACCAGCGCGTTCAGCCTGGGAGGCACCCTGCGAGCAATGGCGACGCAGATGTCGAGCGGATCGTTCCAGGTGGACGTGAGCGCGCCGGATACGCTGCTGCCGCTCTCACCGCACCGGCAGTACCACCTCGCCCGCGTGGTGCAGGAGGCTCTCACCAATTGCATGCGCCACTCCGGCGCAGAGCGGGCCACTGTCACCGTTGACGTAGCCGCCGCGCCCTTGGGCGGGATGTCCGTGGTGGCGACGGTGCAGGACAGTGGCCGCGGCTTCGAGCCGAACTCCCTGGCTGGGCAGAGAGGCAACGGCCTGAACGGGATGCGGGAACGGCTCTCGCCCTACGAGGGGACCGTGGCAGTGGAGTCCGCGCCGGGCCTGGGCACGCGGATCACGGCCATAGTACCCGCAGACCTGGACGAATGATGGCAGGGTCGGCAGGTCCTCGTCGACTTCAAGGGGCTCACGCCCATCGCCATTGACTGCCGCCCCGCAGGGGCTTGGAGGCGGGTCGGGATCAGTGGCCCCGCGAAGGATCGTGATTGATCTGCTACGTAACACACCTAGATTGACCGACCACTAGCTAGGCACATGTGGGCCGCAGCACGCAGCCTCCCGCCACAGACTGAACCCTGAACCCCGAACCCTGAACCCAGGCACTGCCCAGATCCAGGAACGCACTCGCGCAAGCCTCGGACTATTGACTCGGCTTAGTGGCTTCGGTATACTCACGCGGCCTGGAATGTCGGTGTGTGCTCCCACTTGTGGAGTGCTCGAGTGGCAGTTGCCAAGTTCCGGGGAAGAGGCGCGGCGAGCCTGCGGGCTCCGCCACCGTACTGAACTTCCCAGGAGCACCCTCCAGGCGACCGCTTGAACAGCCACTTAAACAGCCGTAAACGGCAGCCGTTACCGGCTGAGGACCAGAATTCGTAATGCCGACGATCAACCAGCTCGTCCGCAAGGGTCGCAAAGCGCTCGTCAAGAAGACGAAGGCCCCTGCGTTGAAGGGTGCGCCGCAGAAGCGCGGCGTGTGCCTGGTGGTACGCACCGTTTCCCCCAAGAAGCCGAACTCCGCTCTGCGGAAGATCTGCCGCGTCCGCCTCACCAATGGGATGGAAGTGACCGCCTACATCCCCGGCATCGGCCACAACCTCCAGGAGCACTCCGTGGTGCTGATCCGCGGAGGCCGCGTCAAGGACCTTCCGGGCGTGCGCTACCACGTGGTGCGAGGGGCGCTTGACGCCGCCGGTACCCGTGACCGGAAGACCAGCCGCAGCAAGTACGGCACCAAGAAGCCGAAGGCCTAGTTGCTCTCGCAGGCCTGACCCGGCTTGCAGACACGCATTTTACAGAACGTCTAGATGTCCGCTGCGACGGAAGCGCCAACCGCAAGAGCCAAGGCTCTCCGGATACACGCCCGCATGACACGACCCGGAGATTGACCCGATGCCCCGAAAAGGACCGGCGCCGAAGCGACGTCCGCTTCCCGACCCCATCTACCACAACGAACTCGTGACCCGGTTCATCAACCGGCTGCTCCAGGACGGAAAGAAGAGCACCGCAGAGCGGATCTTCTACGGTGCCATGGAAGCGGTTGAAGCCCGCGCGGGCGCTCCGGCCGTCGAAGTCTTCGAGCGGGCCATGCGCAACGTGATGCCGGTGGTTGAAGTGAAGCCGCGCCGCGTGGGTGGTGCCACCTACCAGGTGCCGGTGGAAGTCCGCTCGGAACGGCGCGTCTCATTGGGGATCCGCTGGATGGTGATCGCCTCCCGCCGCCGCGGTGGCAAGACGATGATCGACAAGCTTGCGGGCGAGATCCTCGACGCCGCCAACAACACGGGTGCCTCGGTGAAGAAGCGGGAAGACGCGCACCGGATGGCCGAAGCCAACAAGGCGTTCGGACACTACCGCTGGTCGTAGTTCTTTAAGCGCGGCGTGGTCCGGGTGGACGGTCAGCCACCACCCGGAATCGCCCACTCGACGGAAGCGTAAGCTTTCGTTAAGATACGCCGCGTAAAGATGAATAGCGGACCCGCATGGACGGTCCCGGGTGGACAGACCCCGGCATGCGGAGCCGAAGGGGCGCTGGTCGCTGCTCCCTAGCGCACCGGGGCGCGGGAGAGGATGACGCCGGATGGCGTGCTCTTCCCCCCACCGGTTGACGAGGGAGCCTGCGGGCGTCCCTTTTTCCGTGCCTGGAAACATTTCCCGGCACCCTAGAGTTCTAATCTCGCAGGACGAACGGGACACACGGCGAGAGCCGCGGTCCGAGTGGAGATACGGGAATGGCTCAACAGTACCCATTAGAGAAGACGCGAAACATCGGCATCGCGGCGCACATCGACGCGGGGAAGACCACGACGACCGAGCGCATCCTGTTCTACACCGGACGTGTGCGCAACCTGGGCGAAGTGCATGACGGAGCGGCGACCATGGACTGGATGGTTCAGGAGCAGGAGCGCGGCATCACCATCACCTCCGCCGCCACCACCTGTTTCTGGGACGAGCACCGCATCAACATTATCGACACCCCCGGCCACGTGGACTTCACCGTTGAGGTGGAGCGCTCCCTGCGCGTGCTGGATGGTGTGGTTGCGGTCTTCTGCGCTGTCGGCGGCGTGCAGCCCCAGTCGGAGACGGTCTGGCGCCAGGCCAACAAGTACAAGGTCCCTCGCATCGCCTACATCAACAAGATGGACCGCTCCGGGGCAGACTTCTTCACTGTGGTCGGCAAGATGCGGGAGCGCCTGGGCGCTAACGTGGTGCCGCTCCAGATCCCCATCGGCGCGGAGAACGAGTTCCAGGGCGTGGTGGACCTGATCCGCATGGAAGCGATCGTCTACACGGACGATCTCGGCACCGCCGGCAAGACTTCGGAGATCCCCGCCAACCTGATGGACCTGGCCGCGGAGTACCGTGAGAAGCTGGTCGAGGCCGCATCTGACGCGGATGAAGCGCTGATGGAGAAGTACCTGGAAGGCGAGGCGGTCTCCGCCGAGGAGTTGGTCCGCGGCATCCGAGCAGGCACCCTCGCGAACAAGATCGTCCCGGTGGTGTGCGGCTCCTCCTTCAAGAACAAGGGCGTGCAGCCGATGCTGGACGCAGTGGTCGCCTACCTGCCCAGCCCCGTCGACGTGGGCGCGGTCAAGGGCACCAATCCCCGGGACGGCTCCGAGTTGCTGCGCGAGCCGCGCGCGGACGCGCCGTTCAGCGCCCTCGGCTTCAAGATCATGAGCGACCCCTACGTGGGCCGTCTCACCTACTTCCGCGTCTACAGCGGCAAGCTGAGCAAGGGCAGCTATGTCTACAACGCCAGCAAGGGCAAAAAGGAGCGCGTGGGCCGCATCCTCCGAATGCATGCCAACCACCGCGAGGATGTAGATGAGGTCTCCGCCGGCGATATCGCCGCTGCCGTGGGCCTCAGCGACACCACCACGGGGGACACGCTGTGCGACGAGAAGGAGCAGGTGCTCCTCGAGTCGATCGTCTTCCCGGAACCAGTGATCCACATCGCGATTGAGCCGAAGACGAAGGCGGATCAGGACAAGATGGCGCAGGCGCTCGGCCGGTTGATGGCGGAGGACCCGACCTTCCGTGCCCACACGGATCAGGAGACGGGCCAAACCATCATCGGCGGCATGGGCGAGCTGCACCTGGAGATCATCCAGGACCGCCTTTTCCGTGAGTTCAAGGTGGAAGCGAACGTCGGCCGGCCGCAGGTGGCTTACCGGGAGACCATCAGCAAGAAGGCGCACGCCGAGGGGCGCTTCGTTCGGCAAACGGGTGGCAAGGGCCAGTTCGGCCACGTGGTCTTCGATATTGAGCCGCTGGAAGCCGGCGCCGGTTTCGAGTTCCGCAACAAGACGGTCGGCGGGTCCATTCCGCGGGAGTACGTTCCGGCGGTGGAAGCGGGCGTTCGCGAGACGATGCAGGGCGGGGTACTGGCCGGCTATCCGGTCATCGACTTCGCCATCACGCTGGTTGACGGCAGCTACCACGAAGTGGACTCCAGCGAAATGGCGTTCAAGATTGCCGGATCGATGGGCTTCAAGGAAGCGGCGCGCAAGGCGGGCCTCGTCCTGAAGGAGCCGGTGATGGCAGTGGAAGTGGTCACCCCGGACGATTTCCTGGGCGATATCATTGGTGACCTCAACAGCCGCCGCGGACGGATTGAAGGCATGGAGCCCGCGCAGGGCGGTGCCCAGGTGATCAAGGCCGCCGTACCGCTCGCCGAGATGTTCGGCTACGCGACCACGGTGCGCAGCAGCAGCCAGGGACGCGCCAGCTTCAGCATGGAGCCGAGCCATTACGAGGAAGTGCCGCGCAACGTCTCCGAGGAGATCATTGCCAAGACGAGCGGGACCCCCACCCGCCAGCAGTAGTCCGCAGCCTCTAACCGAACATGCAAACGCCCCCTTCCGGAGAGATCCGGAAGGGGGTTTTTCTTGCTTGGTGAACCTAGCGACACTGATCGGAAACGATCCCGGTCAGTGCTCTGTTGATTCGAGAGAGGTCCCGCCATGGCCCGGTGTATCCGCGTTCTGTGGGCGATCCTTGGTGCTGTCGGCTGCGTCGGCGCCGCCGCTTCGTCGGCAGCGGAGAAGATGCCGCCAACCGATCTCCTCGCGTCCGATGCGCGACTGCAGCGGCGGGTGACGGTGACCGCGCCTGGCCGCTCGGTGGATGTGCTCCTGCACCGGCTCTCCGCCGAGATCGGCGTGCCGCTGAGCGCGGAGCAGGCGTGCGGCGACCAGAAGCTGATCCTGGTGTCGAAGTCCGGCACGGCAGCGCAGGCGCTCCAATTGATCGCCACCCATTTCGACTACCGCTGGAAGCGCACGGAAGCGGCCAGCGAGGGTGCGCCCTACTCCTACCGGCTCACTCAGTCACCCGTCCGCGCCGCCCTCGCCGAGAGGATGCGCCGCGAGGCAGAGGACGCGAAGACCGCGCGCGTCTACCGGCGACTGGAACTGGCCATCCGTGCCCTGGACGCCACCCCAGAAGTGCGCGAGCAGATTCGGCGGGAGGACAAGCAGATCATTTCCCTGGTGGACACCGGGGATTCCATTCGCAACCGCATTCGCCTGGCAGCCACGCTGACGGAAGCAGAGCGGCGGCACATCGCCGCAGGCGGTCGTGTTGTCTCTCCCCCACTGGGCGCGCTGAACCCCGCAATCCGGGAACTGGCCATCACCACGGGAGGCCTGAATCGGGGTGGCCGGGACCCAAACGTCATGCGCATGGTCTTCGAGAGGCAGAACGAAGACGGCGCGGACGCCATCCTGTTCTCGGTGATCGGAGAAGACCAGCGCCCGGTGAGAGGCGGAGGCGGCGTCACCTACGGAGCGTCGCCGCGCCGCGAGGCGTCCATCCCTCTTGGCCCCTATGCTACGGACCCTGCCCTCAATCCTCGCGACGTTGCTCTGAACCGCACCGCCCTGCTGGTGGACGCGAAGGGGGAACCAGTCGAATTGCGGGCTGGCGTCCCGGCCCTCCTGGAGTCGATCAGCCGGGCCAGCGGTCTCAACATCCTCTCCGACCACTACAGCGGGCAGAGTCCCCGCTTCGACGTCGAAGCGCTGGGCCAGAGGCCGCTCTGGCAACTGCTGAACATCATCACACTGCAGTACGGCCTTGAGTGGACGCGCCGCAGTACCTTCCTGCTGCTGCGCCACCGGGAGTGGTTCGAAGTGGAGGCCGAGGAGATCCCTGAGCGGCTGCTGGACGGCTGGCGTTCGGCCCAGGAGCCAGCCCCACGGGTTGGGGCAAAGGAGGCGCTTGACACCGTCAGCGCCCTCACACCGGCCCAGTTGGGAGGTCTGCGATTCCAGTTCAAGGGAATCCACCTCGACCCACCCTACCGGTGGGAACGCTTTCTGGGGACGCTGGAGGGCAGGCAGCGGCAGCAGTTGCTGGACAACGTACCGATTGCAGGGGCGGAGTTGCGGGAAGAGAGCCGGACCCTCTTCGCCGAGATGATGGGGATCACGCCCAAGCAAGTGGCCGACGACCCGTCCGCCCGGATCCTGCTTGCCAGGACCGCCACCCAGCTACGGGGCACCCTAACCTTCCGGTCCGAGGCTCGGGACCACGTCATCAACCTACCGCTGAAGGAACGTCCGCTCCCCGACCCCGTGGTCTCCGTTTCGCCCGCTCCGAAATGATCTGTCGCCTGGGCCACATACCCGCCGTTGGTCGGCACACTACTTGGGGTTCAGCAGATGCCGGGTGAAGAATGACAGCATCCGCTCATGCAGGTAGGTGCGCGCTTCTTTGCCCTTGAAGCCGTGCTTCTGCTTCGGCTGGATCAGCAACTCGTATGGCTTCCGGTGGCGGGAGAGCGCCTCGACAAACTGCAGCGTGTTCTGGACGTGGACGTTGTCATCGTCCGTGCCGTGGATGAGCAGCAGGGGCGCCTCCAGGCTGGCGGCGGCGCGGAGCGGCGACCCCGCCTCGTAGCCCTCGGGGTTATCCTCCGGGGTGCCCATGTAGCGCTCGGTGTAGATGCTGTCATACAGCTTCCAGTCGACCACCGGCGCGCCGGCCACGCCGCAGGTCCAGCCGCCGGGGGCGCGGATCAGCGCCTGGAGCGTCATATAGCCACCGTACGACCATCCCGTGATGCCAATGTGCTCCGGGTCCACGTAAGGGAGCGTCTTGATGAAGCGGACCCCGGCCAGTTGATCGTCCAGGTCCACCTGCCCCAGCCGCCGGTCGACCGCCGCCTCGAAGGCGTGGCCGCGGCCCCATGACCCGCGGTTGTCCAGCTTCCAGACCAGGATGCCGGCCTGCACCAGGAGCTGGTCCAGCGGGTCCCCTCCGGACCAGTTCTTGCGGACGGTCTGGGCGTGAGGGCCGCCGTAGACGTGGACCAACACCGGGTACCGTTGCTCCCGGTCGAAGTCCGTGGGCACCAGCATCCTGCCATGCAGCACCGTGTCCGGTTCAACGGTCACGTCCAGGTAGAGGGAACGGCACCAGTCATACTCGCGCCATCCCGCGTCGGGCTCACGGAGTACGGCCTTCTCCTCGCCATCCGGGGCAAGTAGAAGCTCTGAGGCAGGCTCATCCGATTGACCCGCAGAGACAATGGACCATCCGCCCTCTTGCTGCCAGCGCGTGGCATGGACCCCAGCCAGGCGGGTGAGTGGCTGAAGGTCGCCGCCCTCCACCGCCACCCGGTAGAGGTGACGCTCCCGCGCATCTACGCCCGTGCCGGTGAAGTAGGCGTAACCGTCATAGATGCCGTGAACCTCCTCGACCTGCCACGCTCCGTGCGTCAGAGCCCGCTGAAATGTCCCGTCTGGACCGCACCGGTAGAGGTGCGCGAAACCGGTCCGTTCGGAGAGCCAGAGGAAGCCGCCGTCCGGCAGGAACCACGCCGGACCCAGGTGGTTCAGCCAGTGGGGATCCTGTTCCCGAAGGAGTGTGCGGCACTGATCCGCCTCTAAGGAAAGGGTCCGCAGCTCCAGTTCCCGTTGGCTGCGGCTGAGCCAGGTAAACGCAGCGCTGCGTGAGTCGCGACTCCATGAGAGGGCCGGTGCCAGGTAGCCGCCGGCGGCAGGCAGTTCAGCAGAGACCGTGCCCCTGGAACCGGGACCCAGCCGGACCAGATGGACCGATGCGCTGGCGTTTGGGTCGCCCGACTTCGGGTAGCGTTGCATCCGCAGCTTGGGATGGGTCTCCATCGGGTCGACCAGAGGCACTTCCGGCACGGCTGATTGATCCAACTGCAGGTAGGCGATCTGCGTTCCATCCGGGGACCATTCGAAGGCCCGCCAACCGTGCCGATGCCCCAATTCTTCCCAGTAGACCCAGTCCAGCTTGCCGTTCAGAACAGTTGCGGATCCATCCCAGGTCA